>NZ_JBSFVC010000017.1:0-237228 GCF_053592095.1 Streptomyces sp. NPDC002787
GAGGTGAGTGAAGACGGCTATCTCCACTACGCCCGGAGGTCCCTCCATGATCAACTACCGACGGCTACGTGTCACCAACGTGACGGCCGAGTACAGCTAGACCAGCCACTTCCCGTCGCGCATCAGGGTCCGTCCGGCCATCTCGGGGACCGTTCCCCACGCCTGCACCACCTGCAAGTCGACCTGGAAGAAGACGTAGGAGGGGTGGTCCTCGCGGGGGTCCCAGCCGCCCTTGGCGGCGAAGGCGTCACCCACCTCGGCCGGAAGCTCCTCGCGGGTCAGCATGCGCGCCGTCCCATGGGCCAGGACCACGTCCCGGGTATGCCCGAAGGAGAGCCGGACCCGGCTCGAGGCACACAGGTTGCGCCCGGTCGGGTTGGTGTCACGGGTGGCCAGCCACACCGCTTCGCCGTCCCACCAGAAGGCCAGCGGAACAAGGCACGGCTCCCCGGTGGCGTCAGCCGTGGCAACCCATACATCGTTGTCCCGCACAAGCCGGTCGAGCGCCTCGCGCTTACGCTGCTCCGGACTGCGGGGTCCGCTGGGCTGAGAGTCAACTGCCGTCATGTGGCGAGGCTATGACGTGCGGCGCCCGGTCACATCGGGCGGCGGAACTAGGTCGCATGGCGTAGGGGCGTTCTCGTACTGGGCGTTCATCCCCGCTCGGGCGTCGCCGGCTTCGACGAATGGGCGGTGGCGTCGGACCGCCGCTTGCCAGGATGCGCCGGTTCCCGCCCGGAGCCGGCCGGGTGGTCAGCCCAGCGCGGGGCGTGTGCGGCGTGCGGCGCGTGCGGGATGCCCGACTGCGGCGTACCAGACCAGGACCGCACATATGAAGGCCGTCGCCGCGGAGACCAGTGACCTTGTGAGGGTGTCGTTCCGTGCGCCGGAAACGAGGGCGACGGCCAAGGCCAGCGTCAGGGTGATGACGGGCAGCGCACGGGGGCTCCACGTGGCGCCTGGCGCGGCGGCTGGCGGCAGGAGCCAGGTTGCGAGGCCGTAACAGGCACAGGCCAACAGTGCGGCTCCCAGCACTTCGCTGGGCCGGTGGCCGCCCATGGTCGCGCTGTAGGCGGCGATGCAGGCGAGCCACAGCACACCGGCCGTGGCGGCGTAGGGGCGGATGCGGGGGGAAACCACGAGGACGGCGGCGAGGGTCAGCGCGGCGGGGATGGCCGTGTGCCCGCTGGGAAAACCCTGTTCAAGGAGATTCTCCGGCGCGCCCACCAGATCAGGGCGGGGCAGGATGGTCGATTCGAGCACCTCCTTGCCTCCGGTCGTGAGAATGGCGACCCCGAGCGCCGCGCATCCCCGCCACCAGCACCGCCGCACCAGGGTGAGGACCACGATGACGGCCAGGCCCACCAGCAGGGTGGGCTTGGCGCTCAATTCCATCGGCGGCAGGGGAGTCGAGCCGTAGACCTGACCTGACAGGGGGTGGATCCATGCTTCTTCGCCGCCCGGTTTACCGAGACCGAACAGGGCGTTCTCTGCTCGTTGCCCCCACGGGGTGCAGATGGCGAGCAGGTAGACCGTCAGGAACCCCAGGGTGTACAGCAGAGCCGGCATCCACGGCCGTGTCGTACGCGACGGGCTGGGGTCGTCGGGGGCCTCGGGGGCCTGCCTTGAGACCCCCGGACGGTGCGCGGGCAGGGACGGAGAATCGTGCTGAGTCATCGCTCTGTTTCTTCCGTTGGGGGGAGTTCGGTCACGCACGCCTTGCGGCACGACGTGGGCCGCCGGGCTCGGCCGGCCCACCGGGGGTCCGCTCCTATTCGGCGAGTGCCTGCCCCTGTCGGCGCTGGGCGGCGATCGCCAGGGCGGGGAGGGGTGCGATCAGCAGGATGAGGACGACCAGGTCCGGAAAGGACTGCATGAACGCGTCCGGCTGGACGACGATCGCCTGCGTGCGGATGAACGCGACCGCCGCGACGGGGATCAGCCACCGGTGGTCGCCGGTGGCGGCCGTCGCCGCCCACGCGGCGATCAGCGCCGCGACTTCGAGGACGAACAAGCCGCGCTGGAAAACCGGACTGACGGAGATGATGTGCAGGCTCCCGGCCACGAACATGGCGAGCACGACGGGGGCCAGCCAGCGGTACGAGCGGCGTCGCAGACGGCTGGGACGGCAGAGCGCCAGCACGGCGCACGCGGCGCACAGTGCCCCCGAGAGCACCAGGTCATGGGCCGTTATCGGGGCGCCAAGACCGTAGTAGCTCAGGCCCGCCTTGCCCTCGTCGCCGAAGAGGGTGCGGCCGTGGGACGTGGCGCCGGCCCAGATCATGGCTGCCGCGGCCGGCAGCGCGATCCACGGTCTGCCACGCTGCAGAGCGATCAGGCAGCCCAGCGGGAGCAGCCCGTAGGGCAGCAGCCGTATCCGCGTGGGACCTTCGGCCCACGGGTACCAGCCGGAGTAGCGGAAGGCGATAGCGTGCTGTCCGGGGTCGATGCGCAGCGCCCAGTGCCACACATCCTGCAAGTACGGAACCAGCGCCAGCGCGGCGAGGGCCAGGGCGGCCAGATGGATGCCGTCCAGCCACCACGGCCGGGCCGTGTCGTCGACGACGGCACGGGCGCGGGCCTGCACCCCGGCGCGCACCAGGGCGGCAACTTCCCGCGGCGGGGGCCAGGAGCGGCCGGGATACGCCTCGGACAGGCAGGCCAGCACCTCCTCTCCCTGCCGGGAACGGTAGGGCTCGGGATAGACCGCAAGCAGCAGACGATTCATGCCGGGGCCGCTCCGGCTTCCCGCGCACGTCCGATGACGACGGCCGCCGCCTGCTGCATCCGCAGCGCCTCCCGGCCGAGCGCCTCGGTGCCGTCCTCGGTGAGCCGGTAGTAGCGCCGCGCCCGCCCGTCGACGATCTCCTCATGGCCGGCGGCCACCAGCCCGGCCCGCTCCATCCGCTCCAGCGCGCCGTAGAGAGTGCCGACAGCGATCCGGAGTCGCCCGTCGGTGGCCTGCTCGGCAGCCTTGATGATGCCGTAACCGTGCAACGGACCATCCATGAGTGCGGCAAGGATGAAGTACTGCGGTTCCGTCAAGGGCGGATTCTGCCTGGTCACGCATCGAGCATATATCGAGCTACGAAATATATCTGCCAGCCCTGGGTGATCACCGGCAGCACCTCCGCGCCCGCGGCGAGCGTCACCCTCTCCCGGCGCAGCGTCGGCTGGTCCGCCCCCACCACCAAGGAAGACCAGGCTCGTCCTGGACGCTCCTCAAGATGGCCCCGTGGCAACGCGACCGGGACGGATTCCCACACGCACAGGGCGAGTTGATACCTCACTCGGACGCCGGGTCGCAGTACCCAGTGAAACCCAAGGTCACAACCGCAGTCTGAGCTCTCTACCGAACCCGGGGCGGTTCGGTCTGATCGTTCGCCCGTAGTAGTGCCGATCCCAGCCTCGATCTATGCAGCGGCGTTCCCCGGTCTGATCGTGCGATGTCCCAGCTGCTCGGGATCGGGGGGCCGGGCGTCAGCCGTGCAGCCCCGCTTCCTGTGCCAGCACCGCCGCCCGGACGCGGTTGGTGCAGCCGGTACGCGTGAGGATGCTGCTGATGTGGGCCTTGATCGTGCCTGAGCTGAGGTGGAGCTGTGCTGCGATCTCGGCGTTGTCCGACCGCATCGATGACGCCGAGGAGGCACTCGATGACAGTGTCGCCGTCGATGATCCACGGGTGGCTCAAGTGACCGTCGAGCGGCACGCCTTCGAAAGCGCCCTGCAGGCCGTCATCGAGGAGTCCGGCCTGGGTAAGGACGACGATGCCCTCTTCGACGCCTGGGACACTTTGCACCCTGCCACCGCCGATGACGGCGAGGGCGAGGCCGGCCTCGGCTCTGGCAGGCGGGAGGCTGACTCCATGAGCGTGTTCGAAGCCACCGGCAAGATGCCCTACGACTTCTCCCCAGCCCGCCTGCGCTGTTGGAACTGGCGGAAGAACTATCCGCCCAAGACTCACCCGCTACCTGAACCACGGCCTAGCCGTGGTGGGATGCCGCCGGTTCGGCGGTCAGTCGCTCGTCGTGGCTGGTCTCGCCGTTTCCTGGGACCCCGTCGGGCGCCGGGAGGGCCGCCTTCTCCTTCAGGTGCTCTCGGATCGAGTACGTCAGGGCCGCCGCCCAGAGTGCGTACACGGCGACGTAGACGACCGTGCTCACGGCACCCGACGCCGCGATCCAGTCGCTCTTGAGGAGCGTGCGGACGTTCGTCGCGATGATGACGCCGCCCACCGCCGAGCCCAGCACCCTCGGCGGGACCAGGCGGACCAGCCACGCGGCGATGGGCGCGGCGATCAGGCCGCCGAGGAGGAAGGCGGCGACCCAGGCCCAGTCCAGGCCCTGGGAGCCGAGGGAGAAGAGGAAGCCGAGGCTCGCGGAGACCGCGACGAGGAACTCGCTCGTGTCGATCGAGCCGATGACCTTGCGGGGCTCCATACGGCCGCTGGCGAGGAGGGCGGGGGTGCCCACCGGGCCCCAGCCGCCCCCACCGGTCGCGTCCAGGAAGCCGGCGACCAGGCCCAGCGGTGACAGGAACCGCTTCCGCAGCGGCTGGCCGAGGCGTTTCTCGGGCAGGCCGCGCAGGGTGAAGCGGGACAGGACGTAGAGGCCGAGGCCGAGGAGGATCAGCGACATCATCGGGCCGGCGGCCTCGGTCGACAGCGACGAGAGGACCGTCGCGCCGAGGAACGCGCCCACCGCGCCCGGAACGCCGATCCTGGCGACGACCTTCCAGTCCACGTTCCCGAACCGCCAGTGCGAGGCCCCCGACATCAGGGTCGTGCCGATCTCGGCGAGGTGCACCGTGGCCGAGGCGGCGGCCGGGTTGGTGCCCATCGCGAGCAGCAGCGTCGTCGAGGTCACGCCGTAGGCCATGCCCAGGCTGCCGTCCACGAGCTGGGCGCCCAGGCCCGCCAGCGCGAGCAGTACCAGCGTCCGCATTTGTCCTTCGTCCCGTCTTCCGTCGCGTCGTCGTTCCGTCCGCGACCTTCGCCGCGGCCCTTCCCTGCCTTTCCCACCGGTTAAGTAGGGATCGACCGAGCGGCCACGGTACGAGACCAAACTGAGGAAACGCTTAGGGCGAGGTAACGATCCTGTGCAGCTGCCCGCCGGGCTACGGGTTCTCCCAGGCCGCCGGCTCCGCCGCCAGCTCCTTCACCGGCTCGGGGAGGGTGCCCGCGGCGATGTCCGCCACGGTGACGCCCTCCAGGATGCGGCGCACGTTGGCCCGCAGCGCGATCCACAGCGGCAGCAACGGCTCTGCGGAACCGGTGTACGTCAGGCCGGTGGGGCGCTCGCCGCGCACCGACACGATGGGCCCGTCGACGGCTCGGATGACGTCCGCGACGGTGATGGCAGCGGGTTCGCGGGCCAGTTGGTACCCGCCGCTGCCACCCCGCCGGCTGGTGACGAGGCCACCGCGCCTCAGATCCCCGAGGATGCCCTCCAGGAACTTGTGCGGAATCTCCTGCACGGTCGCGATGACCTCCGCCTTCACCGGCCCACTGTCCTGCCGTACGGCGACTTCCAGTACCGCGCGTACGGCGTAATCCGCCCGTGCCGAGATCCTCATGGCCAACATTGTCGACCACGGCGACGTCCCGGCGGACCCGCACCCTCAGCCGAGCCGGATCACGTTCCAGGACAGCGGCTCGAGAACCGCGCTCAGCACGCCGTCCTGAAGCGACGTCCCCTCACCCGTGTGCGGAGCGACCCGCTCGGGCTCCTCCAGAGTGTTCCGCGCGTCCGGGTCCGCGTCGGCCAGCACGCTGTGCTCGACGATCCGGGTCAACTCCAGGCCGTTCAGGGCGATTTCCAGCGGCAGTGCCTCCGTACGACTCCGGTTGACCGCGAAGACCGTCACCGAACCGTCCTGCGCCCGCACCGCCGTCGCGTGCAGCACATCCACCTCGCCGTACTTCTTCGTCTCGTACGTCGGCGAGTCCACCCGCACGTCGAGCACCTCCCCCCGCCCGTACTTCGAGGCCTGCGCGAACGGGAAGAACGTCGTCTGGCGCCAGGCCGGACCACCCGGCTCCGTCATGATCGGCGCGATGACGTTGACGAGCTGGGCGAGGCAGGCGACGGTGACGCGGTCGGCGTGCCGGAGCAGGGCGATGAGGAGGGAGCCGAAGACGACGGCGTCGGTGACGCTGTAGTTGTCCTCCAGCAGGCGGGGGGCCTCCGCCCAGTCCCGTGCGCCGGAGTTCTCGATCGCGTGCCACTCCGAGATGTACCAGACGTTCCACTCGTCGAAGGACAGATTGATCTTCTTCTTGGACTTGAGCTTCGCGCCCACGTGGTCGGCGGTGGCGACCACGTTCTCGATGAAGGACTCCATGTCGACGGCGGAGGCCAGGAAGGAGTCGACGTCGCCGCCCTCGGGCTGGTAATAGGCGTGCAGGGAGATGTAGTCGACGAGGTCGTACGTCTCCGCCAGGACCGTCGCCTCCCACTCGGCGAACGTCGGCATGGACTGGCTGGAGGAGCCGCAGGCGACGAGTTCGACGCCCGGGTCGATCTGGCGCATCGCGCGGGCGGTCTCTGCGGCGATACGGCCGTACTCCGTCGCCGTCTTGTGGCCGGTCTGCCAGGGGCCGTCCATCTCGTTGCCCAGGCACCAGAGGTTGATGCCGAAGGGGTCCTTGTCGCCGTGCGCGGCGCGGAGGTCGGAGAAGGCGGTGCCGGCGGGGTGGTTGGCGTACTCCTGGAGTTCGAGGGCCTCGGCGACGCCGCGCGTGCCGAGGTTGAGGGCCATCATGGGCTCGGCCTGGGGGCCGATCTTCTTCAGGAAGGCGATGTACTCGGAGAGGCCGAAGCGGTTGGTCTCGGTGGAGCGCCAGGCGAGGTCGAGGCGGCGGGGACGGTCCTCGACGGGGCCGACGGAGTCCTCCCACTTGTAGCCGGAGACGAAGTTGCCGCCGGGGTAGCGGATCGTGGTGACGCCCAACTCCCGGACCAGGTCCAGCACGTCGGTGCGCAGACCGGCCTCGTCGGCCGCCGGGTGGTCCGGCTCGAAGACGCCGGTGTAGACACAGCGGCCGAGGTGCTCGACGAAGGAGCCGAAGAGTCGGGGGTTGACCTCGCCGACCGTGAAGGCGGGGTCGAGGGTGAAGCGGGCGGAGCGGGGCATGGGGGCGGCCCTTCGGTGTTCGCGGTCACTGTTCGGTGTTCGGTATTACGGATGCTGCACGTTGAGTCGAACGGGACGCTATGGTCGCGGGCTGGGCGAGTCAATGGGGGTGCAGAGCGAGGGGGGCGTGCGCCTGAGCGTCTGCCGGGGGCGCCGGTTGGGCGTCCACTATCGTTCGCCGAAATCCAACGATCGTTGGGTTTTCGTGGTGGCCCCGCCCACCTGCCGCGTAGGGTCGGCGCGTGCCTGCCCTCCCGGACGACCTTGCCGAGACCCTGACACGAATTGACGCCCGCATCGCGGAGACCGGTGCCGACCGGGGCCCGCTTCTCGACGTACGGGTGTTGTCGGAACGTACCGCCCTCGGCGAGGACGAGGTGCGGACCCTGCTGGGCGGGGGCGAACCGGCTGCCGACCGGGTCGACGACCGGGTACGGCGGCGGGTGCGGGCGCTGCACGAGGCGTATGTCGCGCGGAGCGGGAAGCGGGCCGGTGAGGTCTGCAGGGAGGTCGCGGAGCGGCTCTCGATCAGTCCCGAGTGGGCCCGGCAGCTGCTGCTCGGCAAGAAGATGCCGAACGTCCCCGATCTGACCGAACTCGCCGGGTTCTTCGGGGTCGAGGAGGGCGTCCGGTTCTTCACCGACCCGGCGGCGACCGTGCTGAACCGGGAGCTCGGGCGGGTACTGGCCGGGCTGGAGGGCGACGCGGGCGACGGGCCGCTGGTCGAGTTCGCCACCCGGCACGGGGTCGTCACGCTCGCCCTGCGCGGCCAGCGGCTGACCCGTCGCAAGCAGGAGGCCCTCGCCGTCATGCTCGAAGGGCTGCTCGGCGTCGACGACGAGGAGGCCGGGCGATGAGCCGTGGCGAGGGCACGGGGAGCGGTCGCGCCGGGAGTACGGGGGGCGCTCGCGCCGGGAGCGCGGGGGACGACCACGCCGGGAGTACAGGGAACGACCACGCGCCGCACGACGGCGCCGGCGAGACAAGGGACAGCCGCGCCCGCCGGGCCGTGCGGGGTACGGGCCTCGCGGGGCTGCGTGGCGCCGTCGGCAGGGTCCGGGCCGCGCTGCTGCCGTCCCGGTCCGCCGCCGAGATGCGGCAGTTGACCGCCGGGCTCAGCAAGGCGGTGCGGGGGAGGTTCGACGGGCCCGTCGACGTACGAGAGTTGGGCGCGGCGCTGTGCGCGGAGATGAGTGCCCGGCGGGGTGGGCGGCCGGTGGAGCTGCGGTTCGAGCGGTTTCCGGACGGGATCGGGGTGACCGGGCTGTGGATGGAGTTCCCGGACTTCGACCTGGTGATCGTCGAGGAGCGGGCCGAGACGGTGCAGCAACTGGTCATCCTCGGCCATGAGTTGTGGCACATGCACGCCGGGCACTGCCATCACCATCTGCCGGGCGCGGATGCCGCCGCGCTCGCGCTGTCCGGTGAGACGGGCGGACCGGGCGAGCGCGGGTCCGCGCTGCCGCCGCTCTCTCCCGAACTGTCGGCCGCGCTCGGGCAGGGCGGCACGCCCATCGCGGCACGCAACGGCTCGCACGAGTCCGACGAACAGGAGGCCGAGGACTTCGGGCACCGGCTCGCCACCGCCTTCCGTCCCTGGGTGGACACCGGGCAGGGCGCGCCGGCCGATCCGGCCGACCCCGTCGGGCGGGCCATCCAGGCGTCCCTGGGCTATCGCAGGCACCAGAGATGAGGGGGACCGCCGTGCCCGCGACGACGACCGGGGCCCTCAGTCCGGCCGACTTCTTCGGCGAGCTGTACATCTCGTTCTGGATCCCCACGGCCGTCCTGACCGCCGCGCTGATGATCAAACTGCCCAGCATCGTGAAGCTGTGGCGGGACGCGCTGCTGCGGGCGGTCGGCGGGCTGCTGCTGCTCGCCTGCTGTGTGTTCGTGTTCGCGGTGCCGTCGGTCATCGCGTGGACCAACCGGGTCGTGGGCGTGCCGAACGTGGCCGCGCCCTGGGTGTACTCGCTCGTCACGGCGTACTGCGCGTGCTGTCTGCTGCTGATCGTCGCCTGGCGCAACGGCCCGGCCGAGCGTTCCCCGGCGACCCGCCGCACCATGCGGTGGGTCGTCGCGGTGTACGCGGCGGTGATCGTCGTCCTGTGGGCGCTGTTCGCGCTGGCGGACGTACCGCGCGAGCGGCTGCGCGACCTGGACACGTACTACGCCACCACGCCCTTCATGCGTGAGGAGATCCTGCTCTACCTCGTCGCGCACACGGCCGCCTGTCTGGTCACCTACCGCCTGATCCGCAACTGGGCGCGCGTGGACGGCCTCGACCTGTGGCTGCGCGGCGGCCTGAGGGCCCTGCGCATCGGCTGCGCGCTCAACCTGGTGTTCGACGCCTCGAAGCTCACGGCGGTGGTCGCCCGCTGGACGGGGCGGGATCTGGACTGGCTGAGCACCCATGTGGCGCCGCCGGTCGTCGCCGTGGCGGCCATCTTCATCGCGGTCGGCTTCATCCTGCCGCACGGCGGCCAGTATCTGCAGGACCGCTGGCGGGTGCGGAGGAGCCATCGGCGGCTGCGGCCCCTGTACCTGCTGACCAGGACCGTCGACGGCTCCCGTGTCCCGTTCGCGCTGCGCGCCGGCGCGGAGCTGCGCCTGACCCGCCGCGAGACCTTCATCCGGGACGCCCTGCTCCGGCTGACCCGCCACCTCGACGAGGACCTGCGGCGCCGCGCGTACGACGCCGCTCTGGATCTCGGCCATGAGCCCGGCCGGGCGAAGGCCCTCGCCGCCGCCGTGGTCGTCCAGGACGCGGTGGCCGAACGAAGGCGGTCGCCCGACAGCGGGACGACGGCGGCCGGGCTCACGTCGGGGCCGCACGTCTTCCCGGGCCTCGCGGCGGGCCCGGGTGAGCTGCCGGCCGCGCCGGACCGCACGGCGTTCCCCGACCGCACGGCGTTCCCGGAGTTCACGGTCTCCTCCGACCCCACCGAGCTGCTCCAGGACATCGAGGCCGTGTCCCTGGTGCTTCGCCGGCCCGCCGAGATCGAGGCGGTACGTGCCCTGGCGGCCGCCTCCGCGGCAGAGAGTCCAGCGGAGAGCGGTGTGCCCGCGCATGAGTGAACGCCCCGCCGCCGACCGGTCGTCACGGTCCGCCTGACCCTCCCGGCACGCCCACGTGGTGAGCCGGGTCCGGGCCCCGGCAGCCGGCATCGTGGTCGCCCACTGCGGCGGACGGCCACGAGACTGGTGATCCCCGGGGGTCAGCCCGCGAACGCCGGCTGCGGCAGGCCCTTGCCCGCGCCCGGGATCACCAGGAGGGAGCCCGAGAGGGGATGAGGGGATTCCGTGCCTGTGCGGGCTGTGGTGATGTACAGGTCGGTGAGGTCGGGGCCCGCGAAGGCGCAGGCCGTGGGGCGGGGGGTGGGCAGGGCGATGACGCGGTCCAGAGTGCCGGCCGGGGTGTAGCGGCGGACGGCGCCGCCCTCCCACAGGGCGACCCAGACGCAGCCCTCGGCGTCGACGGTGAGGCCGTCGGGGAAGCCGTCGCCGTCCTCGATGGTCACGAAGGGGCGGCGATGGGCGGGCATGCGGCCGCCGTCCCCCGTGTCCGCGTAGTCGAAGACGTCGATGCGGCGGGTCGGCGAGTCGATGTAGTACATCAGCCGTCCGTCCGGGCTCCAGCCGATGCCGTTGCTGACGGCGACGTCGTCGAGGACCGTCTCGGCGGGCCCGTCCGCCGTGAAGCGGGCCAGGGTGCCGCCGCCCGGGGCCTCGTCGTAGCGCATGGTGCCGGCGAAGAGGGAGCCGTCGGGGGCGACGGCGGCGTCGTTGGCGCGGCGGCCGGGGACCGGCTCGTGGTGCAGCCAGCGGAAGCCGCCGTCCGGGGAGTGCAGGCCGACGCCGTCCCGGAGGTTCAGGACGAGGCCGCCGCCGACGCGGGGCTTGGCCGCGCCGACGTGCTGCTCGGTGACGAGGACCGTGCGGCGGCCGGAGGCCGGGTCGTAGGTGTGGACCCGGGAGCCGAGGATGTCGATCCAGATCAGGCGCTGGGCGTCGGCGTCCCAGGTGGGGCCCTCGCCGAGGGCCGCGTACTCGCGTACGGCGACCTCGTAACCCGCGTACGCGCTCATGCCACGCTCCGGTGGCCGAGACGCTCGGACAGCTCCGCGGCGCCCTTGGCGGCGAGCTGCTCCAGCTCGATACGGCGCTCGTCGCTCCAGCGGATCATGGGGACGGAGATGGAGAGCGCGGCAACGACCTTGCCGGCGCGGTCGCGGACCGGCGCGGCGACGCAGGAGACGTCCGGGTTGGACTCGCGGTTCTCCACGGCGAGACCCCGCTCACGGATCCGGGCCAGGGTCTCGCGCAGGGCGGCCGGGTCGGTGATGCTGTTGGGCGTCATGGCGACCAGGTCGGCGTCGTCCGGGATCCGGGCGCTCAGCTCGGCCTCGGAAAGGGAGGCGAGGAGCATCTTGCCGACGGAGGTGCAGTGCGCCGGGAGCCGGCGGCCCGCGGCGGAGACCATGCGGACGGCGTGCGTGGAGTCGACCTTGGCGATGTAGATGACGTCCGTGTACTCCAGGATCGCCACGTGCACCGTCTCGTCGCAGGTCTCGGCGACGGACCGGGCGACCTGCTGGCCCTCGGCGGCGAGGTCCAGCTGCTCGGCGTAACGGCTGCCGAGCTGGTACGGGCGGACGCCGAGGCGGTAGCGTCCCGGCTGCCCCTGCACCTGGACGATGTAGCCCCGGGCGGCGAGTGTGGTGACCAGCTCGTGCACGGTGGTGCGCGGCAGTTGGAGCCTGCGCACGATGTCGGGGGCGGACAGCGTGCCGTCCCCGTCCAGGAAGAGCTCCAATATGTCGAGCGCCCGGGTCACGGCAGGTACTAGGCGTCCCACGGTCGGCCCCCTCCCTTTGTCTGTCTGCGGCGAGTGTTCGAAATTTCAACGGTCGATCGGCATAACGAACACAGGCTAGCCATAGTGCCCTGACCGGGCAATAACCCTGGACGAGTCGGGCGAGGGGCTGGGAGCGGTGGGGGGGCGGTGTCGGGTGCGGTGGGGGGCGGTGTCGGGCGAAGGGCTGGGGGCGGTGTCGGGTGCGGGTGCGTGGGGCTTCTCGCGCAGTTCCCCGCGCCCCTGAAAAGCAGGGGCTGCGCCCCTTGCTTTTCAACCCCCAGCCCCGTCACCTTTCGGGCCCGGGGCCGCCGGCGCACCCGCACCCCCGGGCTATGAGGCGCCCCGGTCACCGCCGGCCGCGCGGATCCCCCAGCTCCCCCCGCAACCGCTGCGCCCGAAGCACCAGCTCCAACTCGAAGCGGCGGTCGGGATCATCGATCTCGTCGCCCCAGAGCTCACGAATCTGACGAAGTCGATACCGCACGGTTTGCGGATGCACACCAAGACGCGTCGCAATCTCCGGCGCCCCACCCCGGGTCTCCAGCCAGGCGAGGAGCGTCTCGGCGAGGCGCCGGCCGTGGGTGGGGCCGCAGTGGGCGAGCGGCGCGAGACAGCGCAGGGCGAGGTCGTCGATCAGCTCCTCGGGCTGGAGGAGGACGAGCGCCTCGGTGTGCTCGGTGCAGTGCAGGACCTCGCCCGCGGGCAGCAGCCGCCGTTCCATCAGCCGTACCGCCGCCTCCGCCCAGCGCAGCGACTTCGCCGCGTCGGCCAACGGCACCGGCGGTCCGATCGCGCCGGACCAGCCGGTCAGGGCGCGGTGGAGGAGCTCGGGCCGGCCCGCCGCGTCGGGCTCGGGGACGACCATGCGGGGCTGCTCGTACTCCATGTCGAGCAGGACGCCCTGGCCGACGGCGGGGGCCATGGCCTCGCGGGCGGGGCGTAACAGGACCCCGACCGCGACCTTCTCCGGGAGGGTCCAGCCGATCCGGGCCGCGCGTTCGGTGAGCGCGTCGGCGGGGTCGCCCCTGTGGTGCTCGGCGAGGAGGAGTTCCATCAGCCGGCGTTGCAGTCGCAGCCGTTCGCCCGCCTGCCGGGCCGCCGCCTCCGCGTAGCCGCGCACCGACTGGTCCACCAGGCCGTCCAGGTACTCGTATCCCGCGTCGACGAGCTCGTACATCGCGGGCGGCGGGATCTCCACGCGCTGGCCGATCTCGGCGAAACGGCGCCAGGCGAGGCGTACGCCGAGACGGTAGATCGCCTGGAGCGAGTCGAGGCTGCGGCCGTTGAGGCCCTCGCCACGGCCGAACTCCTGGAAGACGCCGGGAGGGACACGCGGGCGGCCCTCCGCGGTCTCCAGGTGCTGGACGAAGACCTCGATGGCGCGGCGGATGCCGATGAGGGCCATCGGCTCGCCGGAGTCGTCGAGGACGACGGGCAGGTGCGGGTACTCGCGGCGGATCTCGCCCAGGATCTCCTCGGCGAGGGCGGGGGCCTCGGCCATGGCGATCGCGGCGAACTCGCGCACCTGGAGGCGCGGCACGTCGTGCCAGGCCGAGCGGGCCGTGACGGTTCCCGGGCTGACGGTCACCCCTCAGCGCTCCCGGCCGGCGTTCTCGTAGGTGATGAGCGGGTTGTTCGGCTGGTCCGGGGTGGCGTCGAGCAGCGCGACGATGCCGAGCGCGGCTCCGACGGCGAGCGCGGCGGCGGCCGCCATGGTCAGCGCGGCGGCGAGCAGTCTGGACATCGCAGGGGCAGCCTCTCGGTCGACAGGTCGTCCCCACCCAGGGCACCCCGCACCGCTACGGGACCTCCTGACGGTCCCGGCACCTCGCCCACCTCGTCGGGGCCGTCGGACGGCCCCACGGCCAACTCCCCGTCCGGGGCGCCGACTCGGCCCAGTGTCAGCAATGCATTGACACTGCGTCAAGACTCCGCCTACGGTTCCCGGCCCATACGCAGCCCCAGTCCGCACGCGCACGTTCCCCCCTCCTCGGTGTCGACCTCCGCACGACTACCCGAGTCGCACCTCCCAACGCCCCTGGAGTGCCCGGATGCGCCGTACCGCCTCACCGTTCTCCCTGGTCCTGCTGGGCCTCGGTACCTTTCTGCTGGTCCTCGCGCCCCTGCTGGCCTGGTACGTGGAGCCACGGGCCGCGGTGAACCCGATCGACATCGACACGACCGCCGTCTACACCGGTACGGGCAGCGTCTTCGACGTGGAGCAGGTGAAGACCGTGCCGGACCAGAAGATCACCGTGACCCAGCGGGTACGCGGAGATGTGGCCGAAAGTGAGCGCAGCGGGGCCGCGGTGTGGGACGTGATCACCTCGGTCGACACCGACAAGTCGCTGCCGGCGGCCGATCCGCACGACGCGCTGGACTTCACCCCGCACCGCTGGGTCAGCGACCGGAAGACCAACCGGCCGGTGCACTGCTGCGACGAGAAGCCGTACATCGAGGGCGAGGCGTACCTGAAGTTCCCCTTCGACGTGCAGGAACGCTCCTACCGCTGGTGGGACAACACCCTCGGCGCGACGGTGACGCTCCACTACGAGGGCCGCAAGAAGGTCCGGGGCTACGAGGGGCTGCGCTTCACGGCGAAGGTGCCGGCCACCAAGACCGGCACCCGGCTCGTCCCCGGCGCCCTCGTCGACGAGCCGAACCGGCCCCAGGTGCTCGCCGAGGAGTGGTACGCCAACCACGGTCTCGAACTGGTCGTCGACCAGAGCACGGGCCGCGTGCTGTACGCGCAGACCGGGCCGCGCCGGACCCTGCGGGCGCCGGGCGGTGACGAGGACGCGGCGGTGCTGCTCGACAGCCGGAAGCTCGCGTTCACCACGGCGACGCAGAAGTTCGCGGTCGACCAGGCGGAGAAGGACAGCGGACTACTGCGACTGGTGGGGCGGACGGTGCCGATCGGTACCGCCGTGCTCGGTTTCGTCCTCGCCGCGACAGGTGCCGTTTTGGTCGCGCGCGGCAGGCGGCGCCCCGATACGCCCGAGTCGTCCCAGGACCCGCTCACGATGTGACAGGTCGTCAGCTCAACAAACCCCGGAAATTGTCACGCTGGTGAGTAGCAGCTTCGAACCACTCGGCGAAAACTGTCCACCCCACCTGAGCACAGCCCACCCACACCTCGCCTACAAGCACCCACAAGGAACGAGAGACCCGCACGACCCACCCGGACCCCCCTCCCACCGGAACATCCCCCACAGCGAACTTCCTTCTCCCCGCTGAGTTCCGCACCCCGAGACGAGTTGGAGCACCCATGCCCCAGCACGTGCCGTTCTCGCTGGTCGAGGTGTTTCCGCGCCTGGACCAGTACCGGTCGGCCACCCCCACACAGCCGCGCCGGATCGTCTTTCTCGCCCGCCGTGACCTCGGTAATCCGGCGGCGGGGGGCTCCGAGCTCCTCGTCGACCGGCTCGCCGAGGGCCTGACCCGGCTCGGCCACCAGGTCACCCTGCTGTGCGGCGGCCCGGCGGCCTACCGCGACTACCGGGTCGTGTCGGCGGGCGGCGATCTGAGCCACCATCTGCGCGCCAAGTCGGCCTTCGCCCGTCAGGTCGGCGACTGCGACCTCCTCGTCGAGGTCTGCAACGGCATGCCCTATCTCGCGCCGCTCTGGCACAGCGGTCCGACGATGTGCCTGGTCAACCATGTGCACACGGATCTGTGGCAGTTGCGGTTCGGCGGCCCGCTGGCGCCGGCCGCGCGGCTCGGCCGAAGACTCGAACACTGGGCGCTCACGGCCGCGCAGCGTCGCAACCTGGTGGTCGCGGTCTCCTCCTCCACGGCCACCGCGCTCCGTGCGATCGGTGTGGAGCGGGAGCGGATACGGGTCGTGCACAACGGGGTCGAGGAGCCGGGGCCGCGTACCGAGCGGTCGCCCGAGCCGCTGTTCGTGGCGGTGGGGCGGCTCGTCGAGTACAAGCGGATCGATCTGCTGCTGCGGCTGTGGGAACGGGTTCGCCCGGTGACCGGCGGGCGGCTCGTGATCGTCGGTGACGGGCCGGAGCGGCCGCGGCTGGAAGCGATGGCCGGGCCCGGTGTGGAGTTCGCGGGACATGTCTCCGAGGCCGAGAAGCACCGGCTGCTGTGTGCGGCCTGGTTGCTGCTGCATCCGTCGGCCGTGGAGGGGTGGGGGCTGGTCGTCACGGAGGCGGCCGTGCGGGAGACGCCCTCGGTGGCCTTCGATGTGCCCGGGCTGCGGGATTCCGTCGTGGACGGGGAGACCGGGGTGCTGGCACGGGGGGAGTCCTCCTTCGCCGCGGCGTGGTGTGCGCTGGCGTTGTCGACCGATCGGCGGGTGCTGATGGGGAAGGCGGCGCGGGAGCGGGCCGCGCACTATCGGTGGGATCGCACTGTGCGGCAGTTTCGAGCGGTGGCTTCCGAGGCCGTGCGGGGATTTGCTCGGTGAGCGCCAAATGGGGTGCCTCGACCGGCCGTCGGCGGCCGCGGGTTGTTCGTGGCTGGTCGCGCCCACGCGGCGGAGCCGCACATGTCACAGCCCCGCGCCCCTTGAATGAACCGGCGGCTTTGAAGGATCCCTCTCTTCGGCGGTCACTCACTCTCTTCCGGGCCTTCATGCGGGAGCAGGACGATCCCGAGTACTGCTATTCGTTGCTGGCCCGTGATGCCGTCGACCAGGTCGAGGCGTACGACGGGCTGGTCGACGGGCGCACGGTCGTCGATGTCGGTGGGGGGAGCGGTTACTTCACCGAGGAGTTCCGGCGGCGCGGGGCGCAGGCGTATCTCTTCGAGCCGGACCTGCGGGAGTTGGGGACGAAGCCGCCCGACGGGTCCGTCGTCGCCGACGGGTACCTGCTGCCCCTGGCCGACGGTGTCGCGGACGTCACCTTCACCTCCAACGTGCTGGAGCATGTGGCCGATCCGCCGACCTTCATCAGTGAGCTCGTGCGGGTCACGCGGCCCGGCGGGCTGATCTATGTGTCGTTCACCAACTGGCTGTCCCCGTGGGGCGGTCACGAGTGGGCGCCCTGGCACTACCTGGGGGCGGAGCGGGCACGGGCACGCTATCGGCGCCGTACCGGGAAGGACGCCAAGCACACCCTCGGCGAGAACCTCTTCGCCGTGCACATCGGACGCACTCTGCGGCAGGTGCGCGGCCGGGACGACCTGACGGTCGTGTCGGCGCGCTCCCGCTACTGGCCGTTTCTCGCGGAGACCGTCGTCAAGGCGCCGGGACTGCGTGAGTTCGCCACCTGGAACCTCCTCCTCATCCTCCGGCGGTGTCCACCATGACGAGCACGGTCCAGGCTCCACCTCCCGCGCCGGTACGGCCGGCGGGCACGACCGAGGGTCCCCCGGAGGGCCCTCGGTCGCGGCGCTGGCTGCTGGGGTTCTGGGCCGTGGTGTTCGTGCTGCTGGTCGTCGCGCAGCCGGGGCGGCAGACCTTCGACACCAAGCTCGGGGTCACCACCGATCCCTGGCAGTTCGTCTCCGACCTCGGTCAGCTGTGGCACGACCGGGGCGGGTTCGGCGGGATCCAGGACCAGTACGTCGGTTACCTGTGGCCGATGCTGCCGTACTACGGGCTGACCGATCTGGTCGGGCTGCCGGTGTGGCTGGCGGAGCGGCTCTGGCTGTCGCTGATCGTGTCGGTGGCCTTCTGGGGTGCGCTGCGGCTGGCGGAACGGTTGGGGGTGGGGAGTTCCGGGTCACGGCTGGTGGCGGCCGTCGCGTATGCGCTGTGGCCCGTGTTCACGACCGTCGTCGGGTCGACCTCGGCCGCCGCGCTGCCGGGGGCGTTCCTGCCGTGGGTGCTGTTGCCGCTCACGAACGAGCGGTACAGCGCGCGGGTGGCCGCCCTGCGGTCGGCGCTCGTCATTCCGTTCATGGGCGGGGTCAACGCGGCAGCGACCCTGGCCTCGCTGTTGCCCGTCGGGCTGTATCTGCTCACCCGGACACCCGGGCCACGGCAGCGGCGGCTGATCGCCTGGTGGGTGCCGGGAGTGGTCCTGGCGACCGCGTGGTGGGTGGTCCCGCTGCTGCTGCTCGGCATCCACGGGGAGAACTTCCTTCCGTACGTGGAGAGTTCGCAGACCACGACGGCGACCATGTCGGCCACCGAGGCCCTGCGGGGCGCCGGGAACTGGGTGGCGTACCTGAACTTCGGTGAGCCCTGGCTGCCGGCCGGGTGGTCCGTCGCCGCGTCCGTGCTCCTGATCCTGTCGTCGGCGCTGGCGGCGGGGCTGGGCCTCGCCGGGCTCGCGCGGCGGGACATGCCCGAGCGGCGGTGGCTGGTGCTGACCGTGCTGGTGGTCGCGCTGATCACGCTCGCCGGGTACGGCGGGGTCTTCGGGGCGCCCTTCCACGGGGTGGTCCAGGACTGGCTGAACGGGGGCCTCGCGCCCTTCCGGAACATCTACAAGTTCCAGACGGGCCTGGCGCTCGCGCTCGTCCTCGGGCTCGCGCATCTGGTGGGGGTGGCCGCCGAGGCGCGCGGGGCCCGCCGGGTGCGGGGGCGGCGGTTCGCACCGCTGATCGCGGCCGTGCTCGTCGTCCCCGGGCTGCTGTGGCCGTACCTCAACGGGTCGGTGCTGCAACCCGGTTCGTTCCAGGAGCTGCCCAAGTACTGGCAGGCGACGGCGGACTGGCTGGAGAAGTACTCGCCGGACTCGCGGGCGCTGGTCGTGCCGGCCACCGCGCACGGCATCCACACCTGGGGCACCACCGTGGACCAGCCCCTCGACGTGCTCGCCGAGTCCCGCTGGGCCCAGCGCGACTACGTCCCCTTCGGCACGCCCGGCAACCGGCGCGCGATGGACGCCGTCGAGCAGGCGCTGTTGACGGGTGGCGAAGTCCCGGGCCTGGCCGACTACTTGAGCCGGGCCGGCCTGTACTACGTCGTCGTACGCAACGACCTCGACCCCGACCAGGTCGGCTATGTGCCGACCACGACCGTGAAGCGGACCCTGGAACAGTCGGGGTACGAGCGGGTCACCGGGCTCGGGCCGGTGATGACGGGCGGGCGGATCGCCGAGGACACCCCGCTCCAGGTCGAGGGGCTGTACGCGCGGCAGCGGGCCGTCGAGATCTACCGGCCCGCCGGGGACGTGCCCCGTCCCGGGCAGGCGGGGTTGAAGGCGATCGCCGACACCGCCGTCGTCTCCGGTGGCCCCGAGTCGCTGCTGCCGCTGGCCGCCGACCCGGAGCTGCGCGAGAGGGCCACCGTGCTGACCGGCGACAACCATCCCGGCCTCGGCACCCCGGCCGTCCAGGTGGTCGGCGACGGGCTGCGCTACGCGGACACACGCTTCGGGCTGGTCAACGCCAACACGTCGTACACGTACACGGCGGACGAGCGGAACCCGAGCGGGAGCGTGCAGGACCCCGGCGAGAAGCCGAAGCAGATCCTGCCGATGTCCGGCCTCGACCACCAGACGGTGGCCGAGCTGCGCGGCGCCAAGTCGGTGACCGCCTCGACGAGCGGCAACTGGCTGTTCCATCTGCCCCAGTACGACCCGGTGAACGCCTTCGACGGCGACCGGGACACGGCCTGGGCGGAAGGCGCGGCCGGGTCGGCGAACGGGCAGTGGCTGCGGATCGACTTCGACGGCGGCCAGGACATCCCGGAGACCTTCGAGGTCACACCGCTGCCGCAGGACGGGGTACGTTCGGCGCCGACGCGGATCAAGGTGGAGACCGAGCGGGGCTCACGCTCCACGAACCTCCAGGCCGACGGCTCCACGCAGACCGTCAGCGCCCGTCCCGGCCAGACGAGTTGGCTGAAGATCACGATCCTCGACTCGGCCGAGCGGCACACCGGGCTCGTCGGCGCGGGCTTCTCCGAGATCGACATCCCCGGCGTCAAGGTCACCCGGATGCTGCGGCTGCCGACCGACGCGAAGGAGTCCGACGCCTCCGCCGAGGTGGTCTCGCTGCAGCGAGCCGCCGACCCGACCGGGCTCTCCCCGACGGGCACGGAACCCGGGCTGCACCGCACCTTCGCCACCTCCACGGCGGGGACGTACGAGGTGAAGGCGACGGCCGTACCCGTGCCGGGCGACGCACTCGACAAACTGCTGTACCAGGTCGCCCCCGAGCAGCAGACACAGATGACGGCGACCGCCGACTCCACGGCCTCCCTCGGAGCCGGGCTCTCGCCGCGCAACCTCACCGACGGTGACCTGACCACGGCGTGGATCGCCGGCGACGAGCCGACGATCCATCTGAGTTGGCGTGACAAGTGGCCGGTCGGCTCGCTCGTCCTGGCCCCGGCGGGCGGACTGTCGACCCGCCCGACACAGGTCGAGATCAGCTCCCCGGACGGCGCCGTCATCGCCGGTGTCGACGAGAACGGCTGGGTCCGCTTCGACCCGATCAACACCGACCGCCTCGACATCACCATCACCGAGACGGCCCCCCTCACCGTCCACAACCCCGTCGCCGACGACGACCTGCGGCTCCCGGTCGGTCTCACGGAGGCGTACGTCCCGGCCCTCGACCAGTACCGCACCCCGCAGCCCGCCCCGACCCGGGACTTCGAGCTGCCGTGCGGCGAGGGTCCGGTGGTGGAGGTCGACGGGACGCTGTACGAGACGAGCGCGCAGGGGACGGTACGGGACCTGGTGGAGCGTCGCCCGGTCGATCTGACGCTATGCCAGAACAACCGCGCGGGCGCCAAGTTGGAACTCGACGCGGCCGACCGGCACACCTTCGAGTCCGAGGACTCCGGCGCCCTGGCCGTCACGACCGTGACCCTCACCCGGGGCTCGGTCGCCGAACCCGCCGCCACCGGCCGCGACCTCGGCATACGGGACTGGCTCGGCGACCGCCGCGAGGTCACCGTCGGCGACGGCGCGGCCTCCTACCTGACGACGTACGAGAACTTCAACGACGGCTGGAAGGCCACGCTGGGCGGCCGCGAGCTGACCCCCGTACGGCTCGACGGCTGGCAGCAGGGCTGGCGCGTCCCCGGCGGCGCGGGCGGCACGGTCAAGCTGTCGTACGAGCCGTCCGTGACGTACGAGGCGGGCCTGATCGGCGCGGGCGTCGGCCTCGCGGCCCTCGTCGGCCTGGCTCTCTGGCGCCGCCGGGAGCCCAACCCCGACGAGCCGCAGCCCACCCCGCCGGGCCCCGGGCTCTGGCTGGGCACCGTCGCCCTCACCCTCGTCGGCATCGTCATCGCGGGCTTCTTCGCCCTCCTCGTCCCCCTCCTGGCGCTCCTCGCCTGGAAACGGCACACCCTGCTCGTACCGATCGCCCTCCTCGCCCTGGCCGGCGCCGGTGTCGCCGCCGCCTTCGGAGCGGGCGAGCCGGTGGCGGCGGACGAGGGCGCGTTCGGGCCGATCGCCCAACTCCTGGCGCTGACCGGCCTGTTCGCGGCGCTGGTGAGTGTGCGGGCGGACGTGGAGACCTCGCCCGACCGGCCCGACGTGACGCGGCGGTTCGAGGTACCGCCGGGCACGGAGGCACCCACCGCACCGCTGCCGCAGCGGAGGCGGGTGACCCCCGCCCCGGCCGGTGACGGCGCTGTCGCGAGTCCGACGATCTCCGCGCGCGGGCCCGGCTCCCCGCAGGAGGACCCGGACACCCCGACCCGGCGGATCCCGTTCACCAAGCCGAAGTTCAGGGCGACACCTCCAGAAGACGAGGGCGCGGGAAGGAGTGAATCCTCATGACGGCCCTGGACCACTCCGCCCGGGACGACGCCGCCCGGGGCCCCGTCCGCATCCCGTTCCCCGTCGTCGACGAGGTGTCGCGCCACTGCCTCCAGGAGGAGGAACCCGAGACCGTCCACATCGAGGTCCACCTCCCCGGCCGCCTCGACCCCGACCGTCTGCGTACGGCCTTCACCGCCGCCCTCCACCGCCACCCCCGCATCCTGATGCGGGAGGCCCCGGGCCGCTGGTACAGCCGCCGCTACGAGTGGGAGCTGACCGAGGAGCCGGAGGTGGAGGTGGTGACCTTCCTGCCGGCGGGCCCGCGTGCGCTACGGGACGCACGCACCCGAGCGCTGATGCAGGCACCCCCGCTCACCCTGTCCCCACCGATCCGCCTGGAGGTGGTGGCGGGCGCGGGGCCGGCGGTGGGAAGCGAGGCGTGCGACGACGTGGGGAACGCTTCGGGGCGCATCGCCCCAGCGGCACGACTGCCCGCAGCCAGGGCGGTCGGCCCGACTCCCAGCGGCACCGTCCTCTTCCTCACCATCAACCACACCGCCCTGGACGGCCCCGCCTGCCTCCGCATCCTGGCCACCGCAGCGGAGCTGTACGGCGGCAAGGACAACGACCCCGCCGCCCCACCCGTCCGCCCCACGCCCACCTCCACCCCGGACGACCCGAACCCGCCCGACACGGAGAACCCCTCCAACTGGACCCGCCCCGCCCGAGTCGCCCCCGGCACCCCCGAACCCTCCCCCGGCAACGGCATGCTCGTCACCGAACTCCCCGTCCCCCGCCGCCCCGGGTCCGCCCCCTACACCGTGAACGACCAGCTCATGGTCACCACGGCCCTGATGCTCGCCCACTGGAACCGGGAGCACGGCGCCCACCCCCGCCCCCTCCGCATCACCATGCCCGTGGACGACCGCCCGAGGGACACGGACATGCCGATAGGCAACGGCACCCGCCTCGTGGAAGTCCCCTTCTCCCCCGACGAGTTGAACCAGACCCACACCCCCCTCCCCACCCTCCTCCGCCGCACGGCCGAACGCACCCGCGCCCTGAAATCCCTCCAGCGCCCCCAACTGGGCCACGGGGCCTCCCTGTTGACATCCCCCGTCGTCCCCGTCTCCTGGCGCGCCGCGCTCACCAGGGGGCTGCGCCGGGCGGCGGCCCCATGGACCTCGACCACCCTGCTCAGCAACATCGGCCGCGTCCCCTACGCGCTGGACTTCGGCGAGGAGGCCGGCCGCGCCCACGCCGTCTGGTTCTCCGCCCCCGCCCGCATGCCCCGGGGCCTCACCGTGACGACGGCCTCAACGGCGGGCCGCCTCCACCTGGCCCTGCGCTGGTCCCGCGCCCTGCTCAGCCACGGCGACGGCGCCCACCTCCGCGACCTCTTCGAGCACTACCTGCACGCGACGGAAGAGGACACCCGGTAATGCCGACCACGACAACGCGCGTCCCCCGAGCAGGACTTCGGGACTTCTACGAGGACCCGTCCGTCCCCGTCGCCTCCGGCACCCCCCGCAGCCTCGCCCAGGCCCGCATGCTGGCCGCCGCCCTGGGCCCGGCCACCCGGGGAACCCGCACGATCCTCGACATCGGCTGCGGCGACGGCACCGCCGCCGCCACGGCCGCTCCCCTCCTGCCGGGCCACCGCATCATCGGCGTCGACTGGTCCCAGGACGCCCTCCGCCGCGCCCGCACCCGCGTCCCGTACGCGATCCGCGGTGAACTGGCCGACGGCGGGCTGCCGTTCAGGTCGGAGTCCGCCGACGCCGTCCTGTTCAGCGAGGTCATCGAGCACCTGGTCGACCCGGACTCCGCCCTCGACGAGATCCACCGCGTCCTGCGCCCCGGCGGCCACCTGATGCTGTCCACCCCCAATCTCGCCGCCTGGTACAACCGCGCCCTGCTCCTCGCGGGCGTCCAGCCGGTGTTCTCGGAGGTGAGCCTGCGCGGCATCCACGGCCGCCCCGGCACCGAGGTCGTGGGCCATCTGCGGCTCTACACCGCCCGCGCGCTACGGGAGTTCGTGGCCGCGTCCGGCTTCGAGGTCGTACGGCTGCGCGGGGCGCCCTTCCACGGCGTACCGCGTCCGCTGCGCCCGCTGGACCGGCTGGCCTGCGCGGCCCCCTCGGCCGCGTCGATCCTGCTGCTGCACGCGCGCAGGCCGACCGGCGCGACCGCTCGAACGAGCAGCCGGACATAGGGGGCGACCATGTGGTGGGGAGTGGCCGCGGCCCTGTTGGCGAACGCGCTGTACAGCACCGGATTCGTCCTGGAGAAACGGGCCCTCACCGCCATGCCGCAGGTGACGGTCCGCGAGCCGGTGAAGCTGCTGCGGCAGGTCGTCGGCAGCCCGCTGTGGATCGCGGGCTCGCTGTCGCTGGCCGCCGGGTTCGCCGCGCAGCTGGCCGTGTACCGGACACTGCCGATCGCCGCCGCCCAGGGCATCTTCGTGTCGGGACTGGTGCTGCTGGTCCTGCTCTCGGCGCGGCTGCTCGGCGAGGAGACGACGGGCCGGGAGCGGTTCGCCCTCGGGGCCATCCTCGCCGCGCTGCTGATGGTGGTGCTGTCGCTGGACGAGGGCTCGGACACGGTCAGCCGCGAGGCGCCGTACGCGCTGGTCCTGACGATCTGTCTGCCGGCGCTGGCGGCCGGCGTGGGGCTGTACCGGTCCGCCGAGCGGCGCGCCCGGCACCGGCACCGGCTGCCCACCACGGGCGTCGAGTACGGCGTGGCCGTGGGCCTGTTGTACGGCGTCAGCTCGCTCGCGATCAAGGGCGTGTCGAGCTATCTGACGACCAGCGGGCTCGGGGACGCGGTGGTCGGGCTGCTGCGCTCCCCGTACCCGTATCTGCTGCTCTTCACCGGTGCGTTCGGTCTGGTGATGTCGCAGGCGGCGCTGCAGCGCTGCCGGGCCTCGCTGATCGTGCCGGTGTGCACGACGGTGACCTGTCTGTTCACGGCCGTGCTCGGCACGCTGTCGTTCGGCGAGTCGCTGCCCGACGATCCCCTGCGGCTGGCGCTGCGGCTGTCGGGCACGGTGCTGGCGGTCGCCGTGCTGCTGAGCATGCCCAAGCACGACAGTCCCCCGCCCTCGTCCCAACCGTCCGTACCGGCCAAGGAGTTGACCCCTCCATGAACCCCGACGACCCGCTGCTCCAGATCCTGGCGTGCCCGCTGGACAAGGGGCCGCTGCACCTGGTGGTCCACGAGGAGGAGCGACCGGACGACGACGCCCAGGCGTCGGAGTCGCTCTACAACCCCCGGCTGCACCGCCGTTATCCCATCGTCGACGGCATTCCGCAGCTGCTGCCGTCGTCGGGCGAGCAGGTGACGGAGGACGAACACGAGAAACTCCTGAAGAGGATGAGTTCATGACCACGCTCGCCGCCCGGCTCGCACCGCTCCTGCCGGACCGGCTGATCGCCGCGGCCGCCCGGCTCGTCTATCCGCGCTTCGAGCCGGAGCTGGCCCGGCTGGACGAGCTGTGCCCGCCGGGGTGCGGCACGGCCGTGGACGTCGGCGGCTGGTACGGCCCCTGGACGCGCCGGCTGTCGAGACGTGCCGTGCGTGTGGTGACCGTGGAGCCGGTTCCCCGGCTGGCCCGGCTGCTCACCTCGGCGGCCCTCGCCAACGTCCGCGTCGTCCAGGCCGCCGCGTCGGACCACCCGGGCACGGCCCGGCTCTGGCTGCCGCCGGGCGACGACGGCGGACGCGGGGTGTCGTCCCTGGTCCGCCGGGACATCCACGCCCGCGCGCTGGACGTCCGCTGCGTCACCCTCGACGGGCTGGGTCTGACGGACGTCGGGTTCATCAAGATCGATGTCGACGGCAACGAGCTGGCCGTCCTGCACGGCGCGTCCGGCCTCCTGGTCCGCGACCGCCCGGCCCTCTTCGTCGAACTGGAGTCCCGTATCCAGCCGATCGCCCCGGTCGTCGACCTCCTCGCCGGCCTCGGATACGCCGGCTGGGTCCTTCCCGCCGGGACCTGGCGCCCCCTCGACCCGGCCGCCCTGGAGGCCCACCAGGCCCGTACGTCGTACGTGGCGTCCAAGGGGCTGCTCCGGCGGGTCCTGCCCTTCGCCGGGCCCCGGTACGTGAACTCGGTGCTGTTCCTCCCTGACGGGCGCCGGCCGGGTGACGGCGCCGGTGGCCGTGCCGGTGGCCGCCGGACCGCCTCGGGCGGCGTACGCCACGATGGGTCCCATGTCCTCCGCGAAGCGCCCCGGTCCCGATAAGCCCTCCGGTCCGTTCACCCCGCTCGACTTCCAGCTCGTCCTGCTGCGCCGGATGGCCGACCACAATCCGGAGCTCGTCGAGGACGCCCGCCGTGAGCTGGGCGTCTCCCTCGCGGAGATGCGCGAGGCGAACAAGCGGTGGCAGGCGATGGTGCGGTCGCCCCGGGCGCGGGGGTCGGCCTCCCGGTACCGGTCGGTGCTCGGCGCGCCGGAGGCCGTGGTCCAGCGCCGCATCGGTGACCTGGACTGCGAGGCGTGGCTGTGGCCGGTGCCGTTGTGGGCGGACCTCCGCTTCGAGGTGCTGCTGGCGCCGAACGGGGCGGTGTGGAACGAGTGGCTGGTGCGTGCGCCGGGGGTCTCGGGTCCTGACCTGGGCGCTCTCGAGGACCTGACGCCGTGGTCCTGCACGGTGGACGAGGTGGCGCGGGCGTTCGCGCCGGCGCGGCCGTTGGAGGGGACGGCGCCTACGCGGTGGGGGCTCGCGTTTGTGGCGCCCGATGGGCGGGGCGTGCGACGGGAGTGCGTCGCGGAGTTCACGTGGGGTCTGTTGCAGAGGGTCGCCTGAGAGCTCGGGGGGCGTGCGTGCGTGGGCGGCCGCGGGTTGTTCGTGGTTGATCGCGTCCACGCGGCGGAGCCGCATATCAAGTACGGCCGCGCGCCCCCACCATGCAGCTGGTCGCGTCCTGTCAGGTCGCGCACGCTATCGGTCAGCCTTGTCATCGTCCGGTCCCAAAAGGCGCCCAAACGGAAGATTGGCGATCATCCGGCCGTTGGCATCGCATATGCGCCTACTGTCCGTGCAGAGTCCTGATCCTCACGGAAGGCACCCCCATGACGTCCCAGCACCCCGCGGAGCGAACCGTGCCCGTCGAGCGGCTGCGGCTCGGGGATCACGCCTGTATGGGGCCGGGGGACATTGAGGGGGCCGGGGACTCGCCGTGGAAGGTGTTCACCGCGTACACCCGGACGAGTCTGGCGCGCGGGGAGAAGATCCTGCTGGTCACGGACCCGGACGACCTCACCGACGACGAGGTGGTCGCGCTGCTGGACGGGGGCAGCGGGCAGGTCGTGGCGGCGCGGGCCGGCGGTCAGCTGTCGCTCAAGCGCAACACGGAGATCTACGTCCCCGACGGCCGCTTCCAGGAGGAGCGCACGATGGACGCGTACGCCTCCGAGGTCGTCCGCGCGCGCGACGAGGGCTGGGCGGGGCTGCGGATCGCCGCCGACATGAGCTGGGCGCCCCGGGTGAATCTCGACCACGACCGGCTGGTGGACTACGAGGCGTCGGTGGCGCCGCTGTTCACCGACCCGCTGTTCACCGCGATCTGCTGGTACGACCGACAGCGGTTCGACGACGACCTGACGGCGCGCGTCGACAGGGTCCATCCGCTGCGGGTCATGGAACGCCTCGACTCACTGGAGGCCACCGAGACCCCGGACGGCGGGCGGATCGCCGGCACCGCGGAGCTGAGCACCCGTACCGCGTTCGTCGAGGCCCTGCGCGAGGCGCTGGAACGCCGTGACGACTCCGGCCCCAGCCACTTGGTCCTCGACCTGCGTGATCTGTGCTTCATGGAGGCCCACTGCGCCTGGCAGCTGATCAGCCTCGCCGCGTCACTGCCGTCCGGCAGCGAGGTCACCGTGCGCTGCGGCGAGCTGCTGGGTCTGGTCCTGGACCAGCTGGGCGCCGGCGAGGTGCCCCAGCTGGTGGTCAGCGTGGAGGCGGAAGGAGAGGAGGGTGACGCCGGGTGAGCGAGGGGCTGAGGCTGCGCAGGGAGTTCGGCCGGAGCGAACTCCCCCTGGTCCGCGCCCTGGTCGAGGAGGCCGCGCTCCGGGCCCGTGTCACCGCCGCCGTCAGGAACGCCTTTCTGCAGGCCGCGTTGGAGATCTCGACGAACGCCGTGCTGCGCGGTGGCGGGTCTGCGGTCGCCGAACTTCGGGTGAGGGAGGGTGAGTTGCGCTGCGAGGTGAGGGACGGCGGGCCCGGGCCCGCGTCGAACGGCGGTGCCGGGCCTCCGGCACGGGCAGCCGGGCGGCACGGGTCGCGTCTCGCCGCTGATCGACGGCGTCGGCCGCCTCCGGTTCCGCACCTCCGGCCGGGGCACCGTGGCCACGCTGTCCGTACCTCTGTCGGCCCCGGCCGTCGCGACGGCATCGGCGCCCCCGGCCCGTGCTACGACGACCCCGCCCGCGCGCTGAACCAGGCCGCCACCTGACTGCGGTTGTGGAAGCCCAGCTTCACGAGGATGCGTTCGACATGACCCTCGGCGGTGCGGCGGGCGATGACGAGATGGTCGGCGATCTGCTTGTTGGTACGGCCCTGGGCGACGAGGGCCGCGACCTGGAGCTCCCGCCGGGTGAGCGGGACCGGGTCGGCGACGAGGTCGGGGGTCCTCGCCGAGACCGGGTCCGCCGAGGGCCCGAACGAGGCGGAACCTTCCCGGCTGCCGGGTCCGGCACTACGGCGTGCGGCGGTGGCCTCGCCCGCGCGTACTCCGGGAGTCGGGTTCTCCGGCCGTCCGCCGGTGGCCGGGCCGTCCCGTCGTGCGCCGGAAGCGGAGCCCTCCCGCCGTCCGCCGAACGCCGAGCCCTCCCGCCCGCCGGAAGCGAAGCCGTCCCGGCGCCCGTTGGTGCGCGCGCCGGCACCCGGGGCCTCCCCCGGCTCGCCGAGGGCGTAGGCCACCGCCTCCTCCGTCGTCAGGCAGCCGCCGCGGCGGTGGGCCAGGGCATAGGCGCGGTCGCCGAGGACGCGGCGGGCGTGGTGCTCGGCGGCGCGGGGACGGCCCGGCTGGAGGAACTCCATGGGGTTGCCGCCGATGTCGTGCCAGATGCGGTCGACGGCGCCGTGCAGGACGCCGGCCCGCTCGGCGTTGCCCGCCAGGGACTCGGCCGCGGCGAGCAGGTCGAGGGTGCGGGCGAGGCCCTGGTGCTGCCGCAGGGTGTACGGCAGCCGCAGACAGGCGCGGGCGTGGTCGGCGGCGCGGTCGTACTGCCCGGCCGCCCAGTGCGCGAGGGCGAGGGTGCGCAACGCCCAGGAGCGGGCCCACTGTTCGCCGTGGGCCTCGCAGAGGGCGACGGCCTCGGCGCACAGCGGGATCGCCTCCGTCGCGCGGCCCCGGCTGACGAGGGTGCAGGCCAGTTCGACACGGGTGAGGACCACGAAGGCGGTGCAGGCCCGGGCCCGGCCGGGGCCGAGCGCGCCGGCCGGCACGGGCGGGGGCGCGGGCACCGGGAGTTCCTCGTCGGCCACGGCCGCGATGTGCGCCGGGTCGAGGCCGGCGAGCACGGCGGCGGAGCGGCTGTGGACCAGCGACGTCAGGGCGCCCGCCCACATGGCCCGGGTCAGGGCCTCGTCCGGCCGGGCCCCGGCCCGCAGCGCGCCGTCCATCCAGTGCCGGCCCTCGCCCCAGATGCCGCCCGCGACCCAGTGGAACCACAGACCGGCGGCCAGCCGCAGCCCGTGCTGGGCCTCGCCCGGGGTGGTGAGACAGAAGTCCAGGGCGGCCCGGAAGTTGTCCTGGTCGATCCGCAGCCGCTCGGTGATCTCCACCTGGTCGGGGCCGAACCAGGCCTGCTCGTACTCCGCGCCCAACCGTGCGAAGTGGTCCCGGTGCCGCCGCCGGGTCTCGGTGGCCTCGCCCAGGTCGTGCAGTTTCTCCAGCCCGTAGTCGCGCAGGGAGACCAGCAGCCGGTAGCGCACCTGGCCCGCACGCTCCTCCCGGACGAGCACCGACTTGTCGACGAGCCCGGCGACGGCGTCCAGGACGTCACGCGCGTCGACGCCGTCCCCGCCGCAGACGGCCTCGGCGGCGGCCAGGTCGAAGCCGCCGACGAACACCGACAGCCACGCCCACACCAACTTCTCCTGCGGGGTGCACAGTTCATGGCTCCAGTCGACCGCCGAGCGCAGGGTGCGATGGCGGGGCGCGGAGGTGGGGCTGCCGCCGGTGAGGAGCTGGTAGCGGTCGTCGAGGCGTTCGACGAGCTGGTCCACGCCGAGCGCGCGCACCCGTACCGCCGCCAGCTCGATGGCGAGCGGCAGCCCGTCGAGGCGGCGGCAGAGCCGGGCCACGGCCTGCTGGTTGTCCTCACCGACCGTGAACCCGGGGACCACGGCCGCCGCCCGGTCGGCGAACAACCGCAGCGCGGGGAAGGACTCGACCGCCGACGGGCTCAGCTCCTCCGGGGCCGGCGCGGGCAGCGGCGGCACCTCGTAGAGCTGTTCCCCGGCCAGCCCGAGCCGGTGCCGGCTGGTGGCGAGGATCCGTACACCCTCGGTGGCCGCCAGTACGGTCCCGGCGAGGACCGCGCAACTGCGCAGCAGGTGCTCGCAGTTGTCGAGGACGATCAATAACCGGCGCTCGCGCAGATGGTCGACGAGGATCTCCAGCGGGCGCCGTACGGTCTCGTTGCGGACGCCGAGCGCGTCGTTCACGGCGTGCGGGACGAACGCCTCGTCGCGCAGCGCGGCCAGCGGTACGAGCCACACGCCGTCCGGGAAGGCCCGTGCGACCTGTCCCGCCACATGCCCGGCGAGCCGGGTCTTGCCCACCCCGCCGGGTCCCGTCAGCGTCAGCAGCCTGCCCGCCGACAACAACCGTCTGACATCCGCCGCCTCGTCCCGTCGCCCCACGAAGCTCGTCAGCTCCGCCGGGAAACCGGAAGTGCGCCGCGACTCCGATCCGCCCACGACCCTGGTCACGCCCTCAGTTGTGGTTCCCGTACGCGCTGTTGTAACCCCGAAGGGTAGGCAGCGGGCACGGGCGGAACGTGCCCTTCGTGGATTTGCCGCCTCTTCGGGTGAGGGGGCCTTGCCGGTTCCGGTACGGGGCCGGGGGGTCAGCCGTCGGCCGCCGCCGCGAGGATCGCCTCGACCACGTGGGGCAGCGACTCGGTGTGCAGCCACAGGAAGAGGTTGGGCTCGACGAGCTCCAGCTCCATCACCCACGGCCGCCCGTCCTCTCCGGTGACGAGGTCGACGCGCGCGTACAGCAGCTCCGCCGCGCCCGGTACGGCGGCCAAGGCCCGCTCGGCGACGGACAGTTCGGCCTCGGTGGGGGTCCAGCGCTCCAGGTTCGGGTGGGCGGTCTTGTCGGCGTCGTACGCCGTGCCGGGCGTGAGCACCGCCCCCTTGCGGCTGGCGTGCAGCAGGCGGCCCCCGAAGAACTGCAGGGCCCGCTCCCCCTCCGTGTCGATGCTCGTCACGAACGGCTGCACCATCGCGGTGAGCCCCTCGGAGTGCATCCGCTCGACATGCCGGAGGGCGGTCTCCCGCTGCCCGGGGGCGTACCGCGCGGCGAACCGGGCGCCCGCGCCGGAGGTGGGCTTCACGACGTACTCGTGTGCCACCGGGAGGTCCACGGGGTCGCCCGGCGCGAGATAGTCCGTCGGCACGACGGGCACCCCGGCCCGGGCGAGGTCCCCGATGTACCGCTTGTCGGTGTTCCAGCGCACGACCTCGGCCGGGTTGGCGAGCCGGGTGGCCTCGCCGACCTTCGCCGCCCAGGCCACGAACTCGGCCGCGCGCCAGCTGTAGTCCCAGGTGGAGCGGATGACGACGAGGTCGTGGCCGGCCCAGTCGGCCGCCGGATCGTCCCAGCGCACGGCCGCCGCGTCCGCCCCGGCCTCCCTGAGCGCCCCCACCAGCACCGGCAGATCCCGGTCGACGCTGGCCGCCGGCCCGGGGTCGTAGGTGGCGACGGCGATACGGGGGGCGGCGGCTGTGCGGGCCACGGGGGCTCCAATCTCGTACGTGCGGGGTCCGCGCAGGCTAACAAGCACGGGAGACGGGAGGGGAACGGGTTCGCGAACGGAGTCTCCGGCCGGGAGCCCCGGCTCAGGGGACGGCCGGCCCGGTGATGAGGCGGCCCTCGTCGTCGTACGGCCAGACGTTGGGGACGCAGCCCTTCATGCCCTTGATCTGCTGCATCATCGCCGGGGCGGGCTTGCCCGCGCCGGGGCAGGTGACGTGGCCGTGGTCGAGGAAGTGGCCGACCTCGTGGTTGATGATCAGGGCGCGGTAGGCCTTGACGTCGTCGGCGTAGACGGGGGTCGCCAGTTCCCAGCGTTCGAGGTTGACCATGACGTCGTCGCCGGCCCTGCAGTTGTACTCGCCGCGGGTGTTCAGTCCCGCCCTGCCGCAGATGTCGTCGACGGTGCCGGGGGTCGCGACCTTGACGACGAAGTCGGTGGCGCCGCCGGAGACCCGCTGGAAGGCCGACTCGCCGTCGGCGGTCCAGCCGCGCGGGTGGGCGAGGACGGCCTCCACCTCCTCGGCGACGGCGGCGGCCGACAGCGACAGGCCCTTCTCGATGTCGACCCGGTAGCGCAGGGGCGTGCCCTTCCCGACCTTGGCGCTGCCGCCGGAGGCGGTGGTGAAGGTCCCCGGCCCGTTCCTGGGGATGGTGACCGGGGACCCGCTGGGTGACGAGGTGCCGGGGGACCCGCTCGGTGACGCGCTGGGCGAGGAGGAGGGACTGCCGGGAGCGCTGGAGCCGGGAGCACCGGAGCCGCCCTGGGGGCTGGAGCCGATGTCCGGGCTGGGGCCGGGTGTGCGCCGGGACCGCTCGGGCGAGGGGTCGGCGGACGCGGTGGCCCCGGCCTCGTCGGTTAACTCCCCCGCGCCGCCCGACGTCCAGCCCACGGCCGCGAAGCCGGCGGCACCGAGGACGGCCATCGCCCCCAGCCCACCCCACAGAGGACCCTTGGCCCAGCGCGCGGGCCCCTTCTTCCGGCGTCCGGAACCCTTGCGCCGCCGACGACTACTGGAAGGTGTTGCTTTGTGCGCGCTCATGTTCCTTCAGAGTGTGATCAGAATGTGATCGGATGTGGCCGACCTGATCACGAAACGATAACGGATGGCGGGCGGGGTTCCGATTCGCCGCTTGACCTTCACCTTCGGTGAAGCCTCAGCATCGAACGCGGAACGAGGAACGGCCAGGACCGGGGAGGAGCCGGGGGAGCCATGGAGATGCTGACGATCGGGGCCTTCGCGAAGGCGAGCCGGCTGTCACCGAAGGCGCTGCGGCTCTACGACGAGCTGGAGTTGCTGCGGCCGGCCCGGGTCGACCCCGACACCGGCTACCGCTACTACGCCGCCGAGCAGTTGGAGCAAGCCCGGCTGGTGGCCTGGCTGCGCCGGCTCGGCATGCCGCTGGCCCGGATCCGTACGGTGTGCGCGCTGGAGCCGGGTCCGGCGGCGCGGGAGATCCGCACGTACTGGGCCGGGGTCGAGGCCGAGACGGCGACCCGACGCGATCTGGCTGCCTTCCTCGTGGACCACCTCACCCACACGTCCGAGGAGGACACCGCGATGCTCGAACTCCGTTACGCCGCTCTCTCCGACACCGGCCTGGTCCGGGCCGCCAACCAGGACACCGCCTACGCGGGCACCCGCGTCCTCGCCGTCGCCGACGGCTTCGGCCCGGCCGGGGCCCCCGCGAGCACCGCCGCCGTGGAGGCGCTGAAGACCCTGGACCGCGACACCCTCCCCGCGGGCAGCGTGCTGAACCTGCTGGAGGACGCGGTGCGGGGCGCGACCGACGCCGTACGGGGCATCTCGGAGACCGGGGACGACGGCACGACCCTGACCGCGATGCTGTGGACCGGCTCCCAGCTCGCCCTCGTCCACATCGGCGACTCCCGCGCGTATCTGCTGCGCGGCGGCGAACTGTTCCGGATCACCCACGACCACACCGTCGTCCAGTCGATGGTCGACGAGGGCCGGCTGACCGCCGAGGAGGCGACCGCCCACCCCCAACGGGCCCTGCTCCTCAAGGCGTTGACCACCAACGAGTCCATCGCCACTCCCGACCTGCGCCTCCACGACGCCCACCCCGGCGACCGCTACCTCCTGTGCTCCGACGGCCTGTCGTCGGTCGTCCCCGACCCGGCCATCCGGCGCACCCTGGCCTCGGTCGCCGACCCCGAGGCGGCCGTGCGCGCCCTCGTCACCGAGGCGAACGAGGCGGGCGGTCCGGACAACGTGAGCTGCGTGGTGGCGGACGTGGTGGGGAAGGGGGCCGCGCAGCGCTAGGGACCGCTGTCGATCGCCTCGCTGTGCGGCAGGCCCCCGCGCTGTTCCAGCGCCCGGCTCAGACGCTCCAGCCACTCCTCGGCCGTGCCCCGCACCTGGGGGTGGGCCGCGCGGAAGGCCTCCCAGTCCACGGAGTCCAGTGCCACGGTGTCCAGGCGCAGGGGGTCGGCGGTGGCCGTCCCGCCCGGTTCGCGGCGGAACACCTCGCGCAGCAGTCGCGGGGGCAGCCGGGTGGCTTCCGCTTCCGCGAGGAGTACCGCGTCGTAGAGGTCCTTGGCCCCGGCGCGTCCCTCGGCGGCGCAGTCGGCGTGCAGCCACAGGAGCTTCCAGGCGAGGGACAGGCCCCTGCCGGGGGTGCGTACGACGGTCCGGCCGGTGCCGTCACCGCGGGGTATCGCCGTCCAGACGGGGAGCTCCGGGAGCCACTCGTCGCGGGCGAAGTCCTGCCGCGCCTCGCCGGGCGGGAGGCCGTCCGCCGACCAGGGGATGATCAGGCGGACGCCGGGGGTCTCGTACTCCGTGTAGGTCCAGGTGCCGTCCGGCTGGGCGCGGTCCACGTCGAGCACCACGCCGGGCGCCGCCACGGGCCGTTCCCGCACCAGGTCGAGCAGTGCCAGGTGCGGTGGGCGCTCCTCCGGTTCCGCCTCGACGACCCAGTGCAGCCCCTCGGGCGGCACCGCCGGCCGCAGGCCGCCGGTGTCGAACTCCTCGAACTTCCAGATCTCGTACCGCCCGGCGCCGTCGGCGGCCTCCGGCCACTGCTGTACGGACTCCAGCCCCTCCACGTACGGATACGGGTGCGCGGGATCCAGCGGGACCAGCAGGGGCTGCGGCACGATCCAGTCGAGGTCGGCGGGCTCCCGCGCGGCGGCCCCGACCCACGCCGGCATGACCATGCTTCCGCGCAGCACGAGATCACCGCCCAGGGGAGATCCGGCGACGAGGTGCAGCAGATGGTCGAGCACGGCCCGGTGGGCTGCGCGCCACCGCTCGCCGTTCGGGGAGCGGGTCACCTGACGGCCGCCCGCTCGTCGATCCACCCGCTGTCCAGGGCCGGACGGTCGTCGTGGACGACGAACTCCTCCTCCACCTCCACGGCCTTGAACTCCGCCGCCGCGAGCGCGTCGAGGAGGGCGTCGAGACGGCGGCGGGCCTCGGCGCGGCCGACGTCGCGGCAGCGCTGGGTGACGAACCGTTCGTGACCGCGTCCGCCCAGATCGCGGCGGGCGTTGCGCGACACATGGGCGGAGTGCCGCTCGACGAGGACGCGCACGGCCGCCACCTCGGTCTCGTCGGCGAGGGCGAGCTTGACGTGGTGCTCGAAGTAACAGCCGGGCGGGAGCGCCCGCGCCTCGGCGGCCGTCCGCGGCACGTCCTCGTTCCACGGCGCCGCCTCGATCTTCACCCGGGCGACCCCGAACCCCTCCGCGCCCAGCCGCTCGACCCACGCCGACGCGGCCACGCGCTGCGCCGACAGGCCACCTGAGCCACGCACCGTCAGCATCGGTTGGTCGGGCGTCGTGCCCCGATCGAGCACGATCCGCGTGTACTTCACCCGGTGACGCTCCGCCCAGCGGCGTATCCGCCCCTCGTCACCCGCCACAGACTCGGACACCACCGTGAGATGGGTCTCGAACTCCCCCGCGAAATCCCGCACCGCCGCCCCGCATCCACCCGTCCGCTTGCCGGAGGCCGACTGTACTGACGACCACTGACAACGCGACGTCCCCCGGGAGGGGCCGGCCGTGGTCCCAGGCCTCCCTCAGGAGGGCGAGTCGCCCGGGTCCCAGTCCAGCAGGCGGACCTTCGCGACCGTACGGACATGGCGGCGCATCGCCGTGGCCGCCTGCTGGGGCTGCCGGGCGGCGATGGCGTCGAGGATCGCCCGGTGCTGGGCGAGGGAACGGTCGGGACGGCCCGGCTGGCGCAGCGACTCGGTGCGGCTCTCGGCGATCTGGTCGGCGATGGAGCGCATGAACTCGGCGAGCAGACTGCTGTGCGCGGCCGCCGTGACCGCCGCGTGGAAGAGCCGGTCGCCCTCGACGCCGTGCCCGTCCCGCTCGATCTCCCCGGCCATGTGGGCGAGCGCGTCCCGCATCGCGGCCAGGTCGTCCTCCGTACGGCGCTCGGCGGCCAGTTCGGCGAGCTTGGTCTCCAACGCCTCGCGGGCCTCCAGCACATCGGGCAGCCGCCGACGCCGTTCGACCATCCTCTCGACCGGCTCGACGTCGAGGCTGTCGCGGACGAGATACGTGCCGCCGCCGTGCCGCGCCTCCACCAGGCCCTGGACCTCCAGCACCACGATCGCCTGCTTGACCGAGGCCCGGCTCACCCCCAGCCGCTGGGCCAGGTCCCGCTCGGGCGGCAGCCGGTCCCCGGCCTTCAGACCGCCCTCGGCGACGTACTGGCGCAGCCGGTCGAGGACCTGCTCGTAGAGCCGCTGCTTGGCCATGGGGCGCAGGGCGTCGCTCACGGGGTCCCCCTACTCGTCCGGCTCGTACGGCGTCGCCGGGGCTCGTCCGGCGTCGCTCGTCGGGAGCGTAACACCGGCCCGCCCCAGTGGCTCGATGGCCGAGTGGCTGAACCAATTCCTGCGCAACCCCTTGACGCCACCGTCGTACACCCCCACGCTGACCAACCGTAAGTGGCTCATCCACTCGGCCACTCAACCACTCCAATACTTCCCCCTCTCGTGCCGTTCCGGGACCCAACGACGGGAGCCCGTATGTCCCCCGAACTCATCTCGATCCTCGTCCTGGCCGTGGTGTTCGTCATCGCCACCACCCGCTCCGTGAACATGGGCGCGCTCGCCTTCGCCGCCGCCTTCGCGGTGGGCGAACTCGTCGCCGACCTCGACGCGGACGGCATCTTCGCCGGCTTCCCCGGCGATCTGTTCGTCGTCCTCGTCGGCGTCACCTACCTCTTCGCCATCGCCCGCGCCAACGGCACCACCGACTGGCTCGTCCACGCCTCGATCCGGCTCGTACGGGGGCGGGTGGCGCTGATCCCGTGGGTGATGTTCTTCCTCACCGGCGCGCTGACGGCGATCGGCGCGGTGAGCCCGGCCGCGGTCGCGATCGTCGCCCCGATCGCCCTCAGCTTCGCCGCGCGGTACGGCATCAGCCCCCTCCTGATGGGCGCGATGGTCGTCCACGGCGCCCAGGGCGGCGGCTTCTCCCCGATCAGCATCTACGGCACGATCGTCAACGGCATCGTCGAACGCGAGAACCTCCCCGGCAACGAGCTGGCCCTGTTCCTGACGTCCCTGCTCGCCAACATCGTGATCGCGGGGGTGGTGTTCGTGCTGTTCGGGGGGCTGAAACTGTCCACCGCCGCGTCCCTCTCAGCTGCGGGCCATCGTGCCGCTGTGGCGGCACCGGTGGGCGCAGCGGCACCTCGTACCGCCGAGCAGCGGGCCCAACCCCCGGCCGACACCACCCCCGGGCACCCGGAAGCCACCGGCACCCCCCTCCCCGAAACCACCCCCACGCTCACCCCCGCCCGCATCGCCACCCTCACCACCCTCGCCGCCCTGGTCATCGCCGTCCTCGCCTTCGACCTGGACGCAGGCCTGACCGCCATCACCCTCGCCGCCCTCCTCAGCGCCCTCTGGCCGGACGACAGCCGCAAGGCCGTGACCCAGATCGCCTGGCCCACGGTCCTCCTCATCTGCGGCGTCCTCACCTATGTAGGCGTACTGGACGAGATGGGCACCATCACCTGGGCCGGCGAGGGCGTCAGCGACATCGGCATCCCCCTCCTCGCCGCCGTACTGCTCTGCTACATCGGCGCGATCGTCTCGGCCTTCGCCTCGTCCGTCGGCATCATGGGCGCCCTGATCCCCCTGGCCGTACCGTTCCTGGCCCAGGGCGAGATCGGCGCGGTCGGCATGATCGCGGCCCTCGCCGTCTCCGCGACGGTCGTGGACGTGAGCCCCTTCTCCACGAACGGCGCGCTCGTCCTGGCCGCCGCCCCGGACGTCGACCGCGAGCGTTTCTTCCGACAGCTGATGATCTACGGAGGGATCGTGGTGGCGGTGGTACCCGCGGTGGTGTGGCTGGTGCTGGTCGTCCCGGGATTCGGGTAGCCACACGCGCGGTAGCGGTACAGCGGTACATCGGACGGCGACAACCAAGGAGTACGACACGTGTCCTCTCTCTTCCCGGCCCTCACCGACGACGCCAGGGCCGACCACCCCGCCCTCCGGTTCGGCGAGCGTTCCCTGACGTACGCGGAGTTGGCCGCCGTGACCGGCACGCTCGCCGCCCGGCTCCGCGACGCGGGCCGCGTGGCCGTCTGGGCGACACCGACACTGGAGACGGCGGTGGGCGTCGTGGCGGCGCTGCGGGCCGGCGTCCCCGCCGTACCGCTCAACCCGAAGTCGGGCGAGAGCGAACTGGGGCACATCGTGAAGGACAGCGCCCCCACACTGGTTCTCACACCACCTGGTGCCGAACTCCCTTCAGCGCTAGGCGAGTTGAAGCGCGTAGACATCGACGTACGGGAGCGGTCGGCCCCACACCCCGCGTCGGAGGAGCCGCCGGCCCCGCACCCCGCGCCGGACGAACCGTCCCCCACCGCCCCCGCCCTCGTCGTCTACACCTCCGGCACCACCGGCCCGCCCAAGGGCGCCGTCATCCCCCGCCGCGCCATCACTACCACCCTGGACGCACTGGCCGACGCCTGGCGGTGGACCGCCGACGACGTACTGGTCCACGCCCTGCCCCTCTTCCACGTGCACGGCCTGGTCCTGGGCATCCTCGGCCCGCTGCGGCGCGCCGGAGAGGTCCGCCACCTGGGCAGGTTCGACACGGCCGCCGTCGCCCGGGAACTGTCGGCCGGCGCGACGATGCTGTTCGGCGTGCCGACGATGTACCACCGCATCGCGGAGGCCCTGCCCGAGGACCCGGAACTGGCGAAGGCACTCGGCCGCGCCCGCCTCCTCGTCTCCGGCTCGGCCGCGCTGCCGGTGCACGACCACGAACGGATCGCGGCGGCGACCGGACGCCGGGTGATCGAGCGGTACGGCATGACGGAGACCCTCATGAACACCAGCGTCCGCGCCGACGGCGAACCCCGCGCCGGCACGGTCGGAGTACCGCTGCCGGGCGTGGAGTTGAGGCTGGTCGAGGACGACGGCACCCCGCTCACCGCGTACGACGGCGAGTCGGTGGGCGAGATCCAGGTACGCGGCCCGAACCTCTTCACCGAGTACCTCAACCGCCCCGACGCGACCGCCGCCGCGTTCGCCCCCGACGGCTGGTTCCGCACCGGCGACATGGCCGTCCGCGACCCCGACGGCTACGTACGCATCGTCGGCCGCAAGGCCACCGACCTCATCAAGAGCGGCGGTTACAAGATCGGCGCGGGCGAGATCGAGAACGCGCTCCTGGAACACCCGGGGGTACGGGAAGCGGCCGTCACCGGCGAACCGGACCCCGACCTCGGCGAACGCGTGGTCGCCTGGATCGTCCCGGCCGACCCCGAATCCCCGCCACCCGCCGATGAGTTGGCGTCCCACGTCGCCACCCGCCTGGCCCCCCACAAGCGCCCCCGAACCGTCCGCCACCTCTCCGCCCTCCCCCGCAACGACATGGGCAAGATCATGAAGCGAGCGCTGAAGACGGATGAGTGACCGACGCTTCTCCGCCCGCGAGGCGATCACCGTCCTGACGGACGACTTCACGGAACTCCCCACGCCGGAAAGGGAGTACGCCCCGGACGGCCCCCTCGCCTGGCAGGGCTACCACGCCTCGCGCACCCGCGCCGCCGAGCGCACCGGGGAGGAGGAGTCGGTGGTGTGGGGCCGGGCGACGATCCACACCTCGCAGGCCGTGCTCATCTCCTTCGAGTTCGGCTTCCTGGGCGGCTCGCTCGGCGAACGCACCGGCGACCGGCTGGAGGCGGCGTACACGTACGCGCGCGAGCACCGTCTGCCGGTCGTCTCCCTGGTCGCGACCGGCGGCAGCCGTATGCAGGAGGGGATGCGGGCCCTCACCCAACTCCAGCGCGTGGCCCGTGAGTCGGCCCTGACGAGGGAGGCCGGCCTGCCCCAGATCTCAGTCCTCCGCGACCCGACGACGGGCGGCGGCTGGGCCACCCTCGGCGCCGGCGCCGACATCGTCCTCGCCCTCCCCACCGCCCAGATCGCCTTCGCCGGCTCCCGGGTCCGCCCCCCGAACGCGGACCCGGCGGCGTACACGGCGGAGTCCCAACTCACGGCGGGCTCGATCGACGCGGTGGTCCCCCCGGCCGACCTGCGCGACACACTGACCCTCTGGCTGACCCTCCTGACCGCCCCGTCCACAGAACCGGCACCCCCACCCCACGCCCTCCCACCCCACGCCGCCCCTCACGAGGGCCGTAGGCCCTCAAGGGGCGCGGGGAACTGCGCGCCCAGCCCCCACGGGCCGGCAGCCGCCAAGCAACCGAACCCGCCACCCCCCAAGGCGCCCCTCCCCACCACAGGCTGGGAAGCCGTACAACGCGCCCGCTCCCCCCACCGCCCCCGAGCCGAGGCCTACCTGGACACGTACTTCACCCGCCGGGCCTCCCTGCAAGGGGACCGCGCAGGCGGCACCGACCCCGGCATGCTGTGCGGCTTCGGCGAACACGAGGGCCGGACCATCGCCTACGCGGCCCAGTGCGGCACCCCGACCCGCCCGGCGGGCTACCGCACCGCCACCCGCCTCATCCGCCTCGCCGACCGCCTCGGCATCCCCGTACTGACCCTCGTCGACACCCCCGGCGCCGCGAACGACGCCGAAGCGGAACGCCAGGGCGCGGGCCCCGCCATCGCCGACCTCTTCACCGCCGTCGCCACCGCCCGCACCCCCCTCACCACCCTCCTCATCGGCGAGGGCGGCTCCGGCGGAGCCCTGGCCCTGGCCGCCCCCGACAACACCTGGGCCACCCCGGACAGCTACTTCTCGGTGATCGCACCGGAGTTGGCGGCGGCGATCCTCAAACGCCCGGCGGACCACGTACGGGCGACGGCCGACGAACTCCGCGTACGACCCCAGGACCTGGTGGAGTTGGGAGTGGTACGGGGGATCGTCGGCCTCTCGGCCGACGCGTGAAGGAGTACGGAAACCGACGACAACCGCGGGCACGTCCGTAACAATGGCCTGGCGGTAGTGGTGACACGTCACGGGCGACGACGGACGGGGGCGTCATGGAAGGCCTGGTGGAGTTCAGGACCGAGGACGGCGCAGTGATCGCCGTCGAGGCGGCGGCCCAGGAGGAGTTCGGTTCCCGCCTCGTGGCGCGTGGCGACGACGGAGCGGTCCAGGCGACCCGCACCTTCGAGAGATCCCTGGACGGCGTACGGACGGCCGCCGAGTCCGCCCTTCGGGTCTTCCGGGACGGCTCGCTGAAGCCGGACGCCGTCGAGATCGAGTTCGGTGTGAAACTCACCGCGGAGGCGGGCGCCCTGATCGCGAAGAGCGCGGTCGAAGGTCATCTCGTGGTCAGACTCTCCTGGTCACCCCAGTCGACCGAGGGCTCCTCGGGGACCGCTCCGGCCTCATGACCAGCGCATCCTGGCACGCCAGAATCAGGTGCGGACGCGACACCGGAGCCTGCTTCCCCGTCACCGAACGCCACCACCGACCTGCCTGAGCTCCTCCTCGCACACTTCCACGAAGGGGCGTCGCGCTTCAGTAGGCGTCATCCGAAGGGCGCGGACGCGGAGATGCGGGCGGCGGTCCAGGAGGGCCTGCGCGGGTGGCCGGCCCAGGCGGTGCCGCTCTGCTTCGACGGCCGCCTGATCCGGCTCTACCGGCCCTCCGAGCGCCGCATCCATCGCTTCCTCGATCGCCGAGCTCACGGCCGCCACCGCCCTCGGCCTCCCCTTCATCGGCTACGCCCGCACCCGCCAGCTCGCCCGGCGGCTGCGCCGCGCCGGATGCGAGCACACGGTCACCTCACTCAACCCCCTCTACCAGGCTCTCCTCCCGATCTGATGGACCGTCACAGGAAAACCACCCGTCCGGCCGCACCCCACCCGGCCCACCCCAGCAGGCACCCCGCCCCCCGTCCCCCGCACGATGCAAGGGAACCCAGGAACCGCCGACCGGCGGCGGTCCGTACGGCCCGTGTGTTCGGGAGGATCCGCAATGACCGCGATGACCGCCAGTCTGGAGCAGCTGCGCCGCTGCCACTTCGGCGTCGATCTGGGGGCCGCGCGGACCCGCGTGTATGTGAAGGGCGCGGGCCTGGTGGTGGACCAGCCGAGCGTGGCCGCCGTGAACACCCGGACGGGCGCGCTGATCGCCGTCGGGGAGTTCGCGGAGAAGATGACGGGCCGTACGCCCGACTACATCCGGGTCGTCCGGCCCGTCTCCGGCGGCACGGTCGTCGACATCGAGATGGCCCAGCGCATGCTGCGCCAACTGCTGGGCGACAAGGTCCGCCGTACGCTGCGCCGCAAGCCCGTCCTGCGCGCCGCCGCCTGCGCCCCGCACGACGCGGACCCGCTCGCCCAGCGCGCCACGATCGAGACGCTGGTGGGCCTCGGTGCCCGCCGCGTGGAGCTGGTCGACACGCTCATCGCGGCGGCGGTCGGCTGCGGCCTGCCCGTCGAGCAGCCCGAGGCCACCATGATCATGGTCTGTGGCGCGGCGGCCACCCAGCTCGCCGTCCTCTCCCTCGGCTCGGTCGTCAACGCCGTACGCATCCCCGTCGGCGGGGAGGCCATCGACCACGCGATCGTGCAGCACCTGCGCCTGCGGCACGAGCTGACGCTGCCCAGCCAGTCCGTACGCCCGCTCCAGCTCGCCCTCTCCGGCAACGGCCTCACCCCGCACGGCCCCACCTCCACCGAGATCCACGGGCTGGACGTGGCGACGGGGCTGGCCCGTTCCGTCCAGGTGGACACCGCGGCCGTGCGCGACGCCATCCAGACCCCTCTCACCGCCGTGGTCGACGGCATCGGCGCGGTGCTCCGCGACTGCCCGCCCGACCTGGTGGCCGACCTCGCCGACCGGGGCATCATGATGGTCGGCGGCAGCGCCCTCCTCCCCGGTTTCGACCAGATGCTCCGCCACGCCACCGGCATGCCGGTCCACATCGCCGAACGCCCCGACGTCTGCGCCGCCCTCGGCATCGGCGCCATGCTGGAGGGGCGCATCGAACCCATCAGCCTGTACCCGGCGAACCAGAACCCAGCGAGCCAGGACGCGTCGGACGAGGACCCGGCGGACGAGAACTGACGCGTATCCGCCGCCGTTCCCGCCGAGCGGCAGCACCCGGAGCACGCAGGGGGCGGCCGGCACCACGACGTTCACCCGGCAGCCGCCTCCTCGAGCCCGCATTCGCCCCACCGAACGCCCGTACGCGTCGTTCTCGTCAAAGGCCCGCGCCGCTAGGGTTGTTCGGATGACCGCGGCCACGGAGGTGAGCGCACGGATGTCAGGGCCCGTGACCCGGATCGGTATCACCGGACACCGGCAGATCCCGGACGCCGCCCTGTCCACCGTCCGCTCGGGCATCCGGGCGGAGTTACGGGACCGCCCCGCCGCCCGCGCCCTCAGCAGCCTCGCCGCCGGCGCCGACCAGCTCTTCGCGGAGATCGCCCTGGAGAACGGCATCCCGCTGACCGCCGTCATCCCCGGCATGGACTACGAGACCCACCTCGGCGACGACACGGTCCGGGCCGCCTACCGCCGACTCCTCAAGTGCTGCGCCGCACGCGTGGAACTCCCGCACGAACGCACCCACGACGAGGCGTACTACGCCGCCGGCCGCTACATCGTCGACCACGCCGACCGCGTGATCGCCGTCTGGGACGGCGCCCCGGCCCGCGGCCTCGGCGGCACGGCCGACATCGTCGACTACGCCCGCCTCACGGGCGTCCCGGTGACGGTGCTGTGGAAACCGGGCGTACGCCGCGCCTGACCTTCACCCCCTCACTCGTTCGGCGCCCCGTCAGGACCCGAACCGTACGAGCCAGTCCGTGTGCTGCGGTGAGACCAGCCGCTCCGCCTCCGCGACCGCGTCGGCCCACCCGTCGACGGTGACGGTGGTACTCATGGCGACCCGCAGGGTCTCCAGGTCCTGTTCGACGAGCCGGTGCGCGTACGTCAGCGGGCGGTGCCGCCGGACCTCCTGCCAGGCGACGCCGGCCGCGGCGGCGGCGCTGAGGACACCGGTCGGGTCCCAGCGGCCCTCGATCGCCCCGAAGGCCCTGAGCACGGCGGCGAGCAGCGCCAGCAGCGTCAGAAAGGTCGTCATACCCGACCAGCGCACGGACGCGCGGTGCGCCTGCCGGGCCTTGTTGCCGTACCAGGAGAGCTGCTCCATGACCCGGTCGCGGAGATAGATGTCCCGCCGGGTCGCGAACGGCTTGGCGCGCACCGTACGCATCATGGGCGTGATCTGGCCGAGCCCCCGTTCGGTGACACTCTCGCGCGGATCCTCCCAGCCCACCTTCCGCAGTTCGCTGAGCCGCTCCTCCAACCGCTCCGCGAACAGCGCCTCGGGATTGACGAGCCGGGAGTGGAACGGCCCGCCGTGCACCATGAACTGCCAGGCCAGCGACTTGACCACCTCGGCCGCGGCCCGCTGGGCCTGCCACTGCGCCCGGGCGCGGCGACGGGACGCGTAGAGGCCGATCCCCACCGTCAGGGCGTACAGCACCGCGGCGACGGCCGAGGGCACCCGGCTGCCCACCCGTTCCGCCAGCGAGGCGGTCGCCGTGGCGAGCAGCAGCACGACCAACTGGGTACGGACCACCCGGAAGGATTCACCCTGCCGGACCAGCGCCCTCTCATCGCTGACACGGAACAACGGGGACAGATCTCGATCACTCACCGTGGTGCTGGGGCCGGGCGTCGCAGCCATGCACACCTCGTAAGGATGCCGGGAAGTCAACGGGACGGTCATGCTCTCGTCAATCTTGAATATGCGCCAGATCGCCATCTCCTCATATCGCGCAGCGAACCCCCGTCGGCGCATGATAGAAACGCGAAAGTCTGTAGTCTGTCGTCCACCCTCATGTCCGAGCCTCGACCAAAAGGACCTCGTCAGCAAGGGACCGATGACAGCGTCCCTTTTTCGAACTGGAGCGACGAGATGAACCTTTCCTTCACGAAGACGACGCGTGGATCGGACACCGCCCGGTCGGCCCACACGAGGCTCGCCCCGCTCGCGAAGGTCGCCGTGCACGAGCCCCGCACCCAGCGCTCCACCGGACGGGTGACGGACGCTCGTGGCCCGCACCTCGCCAAGCCGGGGTTCACCTCCAGCATCTGACGTAGGCCAACCGGGGCCTCAACCTCCTTTTGGATCAAGGAAGTTGGGCCCCGTCGTCATGTCTGTCGCGAGTGGCGCGAGGGCTTACACTGCCGAAGTGAGGGACCCCGCGATCCAGCAACTGGTACTCAAGATCCACAGCCGGTGCGACCTGGCGTGCGACCACTGCTACGTGTATGAGGCCTCGGACCAGTCGTGGCGCTCACGGCCGACGGTCATCTCCGAGGAAACCCTCGACCAGGTCGCCCGTCGCCTCACCGAGTACGTGCAGGCGCGAAATCTGGAATCCGTCACGGTCATTCTGCACGGCGGCGAACCTCTCCTTGTCGGACCCGCCCGGCTCAGACGAATCTGCGCGGAACTCACCCGCGCTCTCGCCCCGGTCACCGCACTCGATCTGCGTATTCACACCAACGCGGTGCGGCTGAACAGAGATCACCTGCGGATCTTCGATGAATTCGGGGTAAAGGTCGGCGTCTCGCTCGACGGGGACCGCGTCGCCAACGACCGCCACCGCCTCGACCGCCGGGGCCGCAGCAGTTACGACCGGGTCCTGCGGGCCCTCGACCTGCTCCGCCTCCCGGAACACCGGCATCTGTACCAGGGCCTGCTGTGCACCGTGGACGTGGCCAACGACCCGGTGGCGGTGCACGACGCGCTGACCTCCCTCGATCCGCCCCGGATCGACTATCTTCTCCCCCACTCGACCTGGGACAGCCCTCCCCCCGGCCATGAGCCCGGCGGGCCGGCGACACCGTACGCCGACTGGCTGCTGAAGGTCTTCGACCGGTGGGAGGAGCAGGGGCGCCCCATGCCGGTGCGCACCTTCGAGTCGGTGCTCAGCACCCTGCGCGGCGGCCCCAGCCTCACCGAGGCGCTGGGGCTCGCCCCTTCCGACCTGGCGGTGATCGAGACCGACGGCACCTTCGAGCAGGCCGACTCGCTGAAAACGGCGTACGAAGGCGCCCCCGCCACCGGGTACGACGTCTTCCGGCACGGTTTCGCGGAGTTCGCCGAGCATCCCGGTGTCCGTGCCCGCCAGTTGGGCATCGCGGGGGTCAGCGAGACCTGCCGCCGCTGCCCGGTCGTGGAGTCCTGCGGCGGCGGCCTCTACGCCCACCGGTACAGCGGCGAGAAGGGCTTCGACAATCCCTCGGTGTTCTGCGCCGACCTGCGAGGCCTGGTGGAGGGCATCGCCGAGCGGATCACCGAGCACACGCTGCACCCGGCGGTCACCGACGCCGAGGAACTACGGCTGGCGCAGCTGAAGCTGGACCGCGATCTGCTGTCGACGGTGAACGCGGCCCTGACGGATCACCCCGACTGGGAGGCCGCCTGGCGCGTACTGGTCGAACTGGACTCCGACGCCGCCACCGCCGCGCACCTCAACACCGTCCTCGCCCACCCGTATCTGCGGTCCGTGCTGCGCCGCTCCCTGGACGGACCCGTCGATCTCCCCCAGTTGATGGCTGCGGTCACGGCGGCCGCCGTGCTGGCGGAGACGGAGGCCACCCTCACCTGGCGGCACCCCGCCCGGGACCTCCACCTGCCGACCCTGGGGACGGTGCGACTCTCGGCCCCCGGCCGGGTGGAGTGCGCGGTCACGGAGAGCGGCCTCCAGGTGCGCGGCACGGACGAGGAAGGCCGTGAACTCGCGGTGGGCTGGCGGCCGTTGAGGACGACCGAACTCACCGACGGGGCGACACTGCTCCTCGACGACGCCGACCCGTACCGCGACCGCTTCGAGGCGCCGGTCGCGGAGCCCTTGCCCCCGGACGAGCTGGCCGCCTTCGGCGAGCGGCTGCGGTCGGCCCACGAGGCGCTGGACGCGCGGGAGCCAGGCTGGCGCAAGGGCGCCAACGCGCTCGTCGTCACCACGGTCACCCCCCTCGCCCCGGGTGCCGGACTCCGGCTCGGCACGCACGCGTTCGGCGCGCTCGGTGTGGCCGTCGACTTCGCACCGGACACGTTCGTACGGGAACTGCCGCTCCTGGGACGCCGGTCCCGGCTCGCCGCCCTGCGGGAGGTCACGGACCTGAACGTGCCGGGCAGCGCCGCCGGGCGGCTGCTCGACGAGGCCAGCGAGTACGTGGGGCGGGCCTGCGCGGTACCACACGACGCCGACGGGTCGCTGCGACGGGCGTATGCCGCCCTGGACACGCTCGCCGCCACCGCGGAACACCAACTCACCCGCGGCGGGGCCCGCCTGGCCGGCGAACTGCGCGCGGAGCTGGCGGTGACGGATGGGTGAGGTCGCCCGACTTCACGACACACTGGGCCGGTTGGGCGTGCGGCCGGGCGGCGTGCTCATGGTGCACTCCTCGCTGCGCGGCACCGGGCTGAGCCCGACCGAGGTACGCAACGCCCTCCTCGACGCGCTGGGCCCCGACGGCACCCTCGTCGTACCCGCCTTCACACCGGAGAACTCCGACACCTCCCCCTCGTACCACAGCCGTACCAAGGGAATGACCGAGCGGGAGAAGGCCGACTTCCGCGCGGCGATGCTCCCGTTCGAGCCCAACGCCACGCCCTGCCCGACCATGGGCGCGCTCGCCGAGTGCGTGCGGACCACGCCCGGCGCGGTGCGCAGCGCCCATCCGCAGACCTCCTTCGCCGCGCTCGGGCCCCGGGCCGGGGAACTGCTCGCCGACCACGACCCGCACTGCCACCTGGGCGAACGGTCCCCCCTGGCCACGCTGTACGCCGCCGACGCCCAGGTCCTGCTCCTGCGGGTCGGCTTCGAGGTGTGCACCGCCTTCCACCTCTCCGAGTACCGGATGACCCCGCCGCCCCCGACGAGGACCTACCGCTGTGTGGTCGAGGACAAGGGGAACTGGATCGAGTACGAGGATCTCTCCCTGTACGACGGCGACTTCGGGACGATCGGGGCCCGCTTACCGCATGGTTTGTTCAGGGAAAGGGAGTTCGCGGGAAAACCGACGTTTCTGTTCGGGATGCGCGATGCTGTCGACACGGCGCGGCATCTGATGTCCGGATATCGCGCGGAAATGACGTGAAACGAGCCATGTGCCCGGGGAGCTGATCGGGCACATTGTTGGTTCCGGCTGGATGGCGCCTAGGCGGGGGCACGAGGGCATCGAAAGGCGGGGGCGTGTGGGTACACCTGCTCAGGGACGGGCTCCGGACAACCGTCCGTACTTTTTCCTCAGTTACGCGCACACTCCGTCCTCGGGACCCGACAGCGGCGATCCCGACCATTGGGTGCACCTGCTCTACAAGGATCTGTGCGCGGACGTCCTGGCCCTCACCGCTCATCCGCGGGGGACGCCCGCGGGGTTCCTGGACCGGGAGATGCGGTCCGGGGAGGGCTGGCCGGACCGGCTCAGTGAGAACCTCGCGCACTGCCGTGTGTTCGTACCGCTGTACTCGCCCCGCTATTTCTCCAGCGACAACTGCGGGCGCGAGTGGTTCACCTTCGACGAGCGCATACGCGAGGCCCGGAACGCCGGCCTGGGTGACATCCCCGCCATAGTCCCCGTGCTGTGGACGGGCATGGACCTCGAAGGGCTCCCGGAATCCGTCCGGCAGATCCAGGTCGAGCGCACCCAGTTCGGGGAGCGTTACGCGTCGTACGGGATCTACGGGCTGATCAAGCTCAAGCGACTGCGGGACGAGTACGAGGAGACGGTGTTCGGCCTCGCGCAGCGGATCGTGCAGGTCGCCGAGAACACCCCGCTGCCGTCGAGCCGGCCCCGGCCGTACGAGTCGACGCACAGCGCGTTCCGCCCGCACGGCGAGGGGCCGCGCCGTATCCACCTCACCGTGGCGGCGCCCAGCCGGAGCACCGTGCCGGAGGGCCGGGACGCCGCCCCGTACGGCGAGGACGCCACCGAGTGGAACCCGTACCACGGCCAGTCCAGGCGCCCGCTGTCCACGCTGGCCGAGGAGCTGATCCGGTCGCTCGACTACCGCATCACCGTCTCGGACTTCGACCTCCCGGACCCCGGCACCGACGGCCTCACCTCGGCCGAGTCCGAGCCCGACGGCAGCGGGCAGCCGCCCGAGCCCCACCCGGGGATCCTGCTGCTCGACCGCTGGGCCCTGCTCGACCGGGACCGGCGGCACCGGCTCAAGGCGTTCGACTCGACCGCCCACCCCTGGGTCGGCGCGATCGTCCCGTGGAACCGCCTCGACCTGCAGTGCCGAGGCGAACAGGGCGAGCGGCTGAAGGAGGAACTGGAGGACACCATGCCGCTGCTCCTGGAACGGGGGCGCCGCGCCAAGTGCTGGTCCGCGGTCAACGGTGTCCCCACTCTGAAGGCGTTCATGGACGTACTGCCGGTGGTCGTGGCGCAGGCGACCCGGCAGTTCCTCAGGCACGCGAAGGCCCACCCGCCACCGGGCCCGCCCACACCCCGGCCACGGCTCACTCTCGCGGGCCCGACCGCCCCCGATGCGGATTCCGACCACGGAGGAAAAGCATGACGGCCCGGCAGGACGGACGCATCATCACCTTCTACTCGTACAAGGGCGGTACGGGCCGCACGATGGCCCTGGCCAACACGGCGTGGATCCTGGCGGCCAACGGCAAGCGCGTCCTGGCCGTCGACTGGGACCTGGAGGCCCCGGGCCTCGACCGCTTCTTCCAGCCCTTCCTCGACCTGAGCGTCCTCGCGTCGACCACCGGGGTCATCGACATGATCACCGAGTACTGCTGGGCCGCGACCACCGGAGGCCCGCGCACCGGCCCCTGGCACCGGGACTACGCCCGCGTCGAACAGCACGCCGTGTCCCTCAGCCCCGAACGGCTCGGGCTGTCCTTCCCCGAGGGCGGCTCGCTCGACTTCCTCTCCGCCGGCCGACGGAACCGGGAGTACTCGGCGGCCGTGTCGTCGTTCGAGTGGGACAACTTCTACGAGCGCCTCGGCGGCGGCCAGTTCCTGGACGCCCTGCGCGAGGACATGAAGGCGTCGTACGACTACATCCTCATCGACAGCCGCACCGGTCTGTCGGACAGCGCGGACATCTGCACCATCCAGATGCCGGACGTGCTCGTCGACTGCTTCACGCTCAGCGGCCAGTCCCTGGACGGGGCGGCCGCGGTGGCCCGCAGCGTCGAAGGGGGCCAGCACAAGCGGCGGATCAGGGTGCTGCCGGTCCTGATGCGCATCGACGAGGGCGAGAAGCGGAAGGTCGACGCGGGGCGGGCACTGGCCCGGCTGCGGTTCGAGGGGCTGCCCAGGGGCCTGGACGGTGAGGAGCTGAGCGCCGAACAGCAGGACGCCTACTGGGGTGCGATGGAGATACCGTACGTGCCCTTCTACGCGTACGAGGAGACCCTCGCCACGGTCGGCGACAAGAGCAACATCGCCAACTCCCTGCTGTCGGCCTTCGAACGGCTCACGAAAGTGATCTCCGACGGTGAGATCACCGCACTGCCACCGGTGCCCGAACCGCTGCGGCAGCGCTGTCTGGAGGCGTTCACACGACGACAGCCGATGACGGACATCGTCGTGGTGTACGCGGCGGAGAACCGGATGTGGGCCGACTGGGTGGAGGCCGTCCTCAGGCAGACCGGCTGCAACGTCACCCTGCACGACGTGTCCACCGGCCCACCGGAGCGCCTGGACACGGCGACGCGTGCGCTCCTGCTGCTGTCCCACGCCTTCCAGAAGTCCCGGCACGCCCATGCGACCTGGCGCTCCCTCACCGACACCGCCCTGGCGATGCCGCGCACCACGACGGTGCCGCTGCGCGTCGACGAGGCCCGCTTCCCCGACGCCTACATCGACCACGAGCCGGTGGACCTGTACCGGCTCGACGCGACCCAGTGCGTCGCCGCCCTGCTCAGCGCCCTGAAACTGCCGGAACGGCCCGACGACCTCGCTGTCGTGGAGCCCCGCTTCCCGGGCAGCGCCCCCACCGTGTGGAACGCGCCGCAGCGCAACACCACGTTCACCGGCCGCAGCCAGATCCTCGACGAACTGCGCGAACAGCTGCGCGGCGGGTCGTCGGCCGTGGGAACCCAGCCCAAGACCCTGTTCGGCCTCGGCGGCGTCGGCAAGACCCAGGTCGCCCTGGAGTACGTGCACCGGTTCATGGCGGACTACGACCTGGTGTGGTGGATCTCCGCCGAGCACGGCGACGGCGTCACCTCCGCCCTCGCCGAACTCGGCGCCCGCATCCACGCTCCAGGCGGCGACGACATGACACTGGTCAGCCAGGAGACCGTACGGATGCTCGCCGAGGGCGTGCCGACCAAACGCTGGATCCTGGTCTTCGACAACGCCGACAACCCCGAGGAACTCACCCGTTTCTTCCCCCAGGGCGGCGGCGGGCACATCCTCGTCACCTCCCGCAACCAGACCTGGGAACAACGGGGCACCTCCCTGCCCGTCGACGTCTTCCCACGGCACGAGAGCGTCGAGCATCTCTCCCGGCGCGCCCCCGGGCTGAGCGCCGAGGAGGCCGACCGGGTCGCGGAGGCGGTGGGCGACCTTCCGCTGGCCGTGGAGCAGGCGGCGGCCTGGCTCGCCGAGACCGCCACGCCCATCGAGGAGTACCTGCGGCAGCTGAACGAGCAGACGACCGGTGTCCTCGACCTCAACCAGCCCGCCGACTACCCGCAGACGGTGGCGGCGACCTGGAACATCTCCATCACCCGGCTGCGGGAACGCTCCCCCGCCTCGGTCCGCCTGCTCCAGCTGTGCGCCTTCATGGCGCCCGAGCCGATCTCCTCGCACCTGCTGTACAGCCGGGAGATGCTGGACGAGCTGAAGAAGGTCGACCCGAGCCTTCAGGAGAGCCTGATGCTGGGCCGGGTCATCCGGGAGATCGGCCGCTTCGCCCTCGCCAAGGTCGACCAGGCCAGCACCAGCATCCAGGTGCACCGGCTGGTGCAGGCCGTGATCCGCTCCCGGCTCACCGAGGAGGAGCAGCGGCAGGCCCGGCACGTTGTCCACACCATGCTCGCCGGCGCCCGCCCCCCGGGCGACGAACCCATCGACGACGCCGAGACCTGGCCCCGCTTCGCCATCATCTGGCCGCATCTGAACGCCTCCGAGCTGCGCGACTGCCATGAGGCCGAGCCCCGTCGCCTGTTCATCGACCGGGTCCGCTACCTGTGGAAGCGGGGTGACTTCCCCGGCGCCCGGAAACTCGCCGAGGAGCTCGCTGCACACTGGCACGAGACCCTCGGCGAGGACGATCTGCAGTACATGTACCTGCGCGGTCAGCTCGCCAACGTGCTGCGGTCGCAGGGGCGTTTCGTGGAGGCGCGCGAGATCGACGCCGACGTGCTCGACCGGCAGCTGCGGGTCCTCGGGCCCACGCACCCGCACACGTACGTCACCACCTCCAGCCTCGCCAGCGACCTCGCCGCCCTCGGGGAGTACACACAGGCGGTGGAACTCGCCCGGGAGGCCCACCAGGGGTTCAGCCAGATCTTCCACGAGTCGCACGGGCGGACGCTCAACGCCGCGAACAACCTCGCGCTCGCGCTGCGCATGGTCGGCCACTACAACGAGGCCCGCGACGTCGACCAGGACACCTACGCCCGCCGCCGCGAGGTCCTCGGCCCCGACCACCCCTACACCCTGATCTCGGCCCAGGGCCTCGGCCGCGACCTGCGCGAGGTCGGCCGCTACACCGACTCGGTGGTGGTCCTGTCGGAGGCGTACGAGACGCACAAGCAGATCCTCGGCAAGGACTTCCCCGGCACGCTCAGCTGCGCCAAGTCGCTCGCGGTGTCGCTGCGGCGGTCGGGACAGTTCGTGGACGCGCACCGGCTGACCCGGGCGACGCTGACCCAGTACCGGACCCAGTACACGAGGGACAAGTATCCGGACCCGATCCCGGACTCCCTCGCCTGTGAGCTGAACCTGGCGGCCGATCTGTACGCCGCCGACGAGCCCGACCGGGCGCGGGAGACCGTCAAGAGCGTGCTGGAGCACTATGTGAAGGTCCCGGGCAGGGAACACCCCTACACGCAGGCCGCGCTCAACAACCTCGGCATCTATCTGTGGGCCTGCGGGGACGCCGAGGAGGCCGAGGAGGTGTTCCAGCAGGTGACGGGCCGCATGGCGGCGACCCTGGGCGACGAGCACCCCCACACCCTCTTCGCCCGCGCGAACCACGCCAACGTACTGGCGGAGCAGGGCCGTCCGGAGGAGGCCTGGGCCCTGGAGGAGCCGGCCCGCACCGTCCTCAAGTCGCTCCTCGGCCCCCAGCACCCGGAGACCCTCGCCGTGATCAGCAACTCCGCGTTGACGCTGCGCTCGCTCGGCCGGGAGGAGGAGGCCCAGCGGCTGCGCGAGGCGACCCTCTCCGACCTGCGCCGCCTCGGCCCGAAGCTGGGCGAGGGTAACGGCATCACGCGTCTGGTGGGGCAGCGGCGGAGGGTTTACCGGGACCTTGAGCCCCTGGCGGTGTGAGGGGCGCGTCAGGGGGTGGTGGGTTGCCGGTTTCGTGGGCGGGTGCGGGTGGTGTGTGGTTGCTCGCGCAGTTCCCCGCGCCCCTTAAGGCATGGGTCGCGCCCGGGGCTTTTAAGGGGCGCGGGGCGTTGTCGATATGCGGCTCCGCCGCGGGGCGCGACCAGCCCCCACCGGACCGGCAGACAAACTCAGACCACTGCCGCCGCACTCGGCTCACTCGCGGTGAGCAGCCAGTTCAAAACGTCCGGCAGAGCCCGGATCGCGGCGAAGTGGGCGGCGGCGGGTTCGCAGACGGCGATGGAGCGGGGAATGCGATCGGCGAGCCAGGAGGAGTGCGCGGACGGGGTGAAGACGTCCTTCCCGGCGTGCCAGAGCAGCACCGGCACCTTGATCTCCGCGGGGTCGAACCCCCAGGGGCCGGTCAGCGCGAGCGCGTCGTCGATCCAGCCGTACGGCGAAGTCCGCAGCGCCTCGTGGTAGTTGCGCAGCAGCATCGACCGGATGCCGTTGTCCGAGACGATCATCCGGTCCTCGTCCGTGAGATCGCCGCGCAGTTCGTCGAGCAGCCGGGCAGGGTCGGAACGGATGGCGGCCGACCGCGGGATCAGCGCGGCGACGAACCCCCGGGGATCCGTGAGCGCCGTACGGAACTCACGGACGTTGTGCGGCGCCATCCCGGCGAACCAGTCGAGCCCCTCCGCGTCCTGCGGCGCCAGCGTCACGAGGGCGGCCGCCCTGGTCACCCGGTGCGGCAGCAGCGCGGCACAGGCCAGCGCGTGCGGAGCCCCGCCGGACCGGCCCACCACCGCGAAACGGTCCAACCCCAGAGCGTCCGCGACGACTTCCACGTCCTCCACGCAGTCCACGACCCGCCGCCCCGGCCGCCGGTCCGACCCTCCGTACCCGGGGCGGTCGTAACTGATCAGCCGCGCGCCGCGATGGTAGAGGAACATGGACCGCGGTCTGGGCCCCACCCTGCTCCCCGGCATCCCGTGCAACAGGAACACCGGCCGGCCGTCCGGATCCCCCGCGCACTCGACCCGTAACCGCCGCCCGTCGGCCGTCCGGACATGGTCCGGCGCCCGTACGAGGTCATGCACAGCGCTCCCCCTCCCTCGGTCCGCAGACCGGGACCACGCTGCCCGAACATTGCCCGCGCGCCTACCCCGCGAAACGAATATGCAGGTCAAATGGGCCCGAATCAAAGGGACCTGATTCGACGTCAGTGACAGGCTTGACTTCACCATCCCTTCACGTCAGATTCGAGGCTCCGCACCACGTCCGGGGCGCAGGGGACCGATTGCCTCCCGGGGAACAGCACGGCCTACCCGTCCCTTCGCGAGGCTGGAGCGTCCTGCATGTCCAAGAGCGCGGATCCTGAGAGACGTACGGCGGCACACGGCGGGCCTTCGCGGCGTCGGGTGCTCGGCACGGCCGCCGGAGCGGGGGCGGGGGCGGCGGTCGCGGCCGGTGGGCTCGCGGGGACCGCCGCCGCAGCCGCTCCACCCCTCCTCGGCACCTACGACGTCGTCGTCATCGGCTCCGGCGCCGCCGGGATGACCGCGGCGCTGACGGCGGCCAAGCAGGGGCTCAGTTGTGTCGTCGTGGAGAAGGCGCCGACCTTCGGGGGGTCGGCGGCGCGTTCGGGGGCCGGGATCTGGCTGCCGAACAACAGTGTGATCAAGGCGGCCGGGGTGCCGGACACGCCCGCCAAGGCGGCCCAGTACCTGGCGGCCGTGGTCGGGGACGACGTGCCCGCCGACCGGCAGAAGGCGTTCCTCGACCACGGGCCCGCCATGCTGTCGTTCGTCATGGCCAACAGCCCGCTCAGGTTCCGGTGGATGGAGGGCTACAGCGACTACTACCCGGAACTGCCGGGAGGCCTGCCGAACGGGCGGTCCATCGAGCCGGACCAGTTCGACGGGAATCTGCTGGGGGACGAGCTGGCCCGGCTGAATCCCGCCTATCTGGCCACCCCGGCCGGGATGGTGGTCTTCAGCGCCGACTACAAGTGGCTGGCGCTGACCGCCGTGAGCGCGAAGGGGCTGGCCGTCGCCACCGAGTGCCTCGCCCGGGGCACGAAGGCCGCGCTGCTCGGGCAGAAGCCGCTCACCATGGGGCAGGCACTGGCGGGCGGACTGCGGGCCGGGCTGCTCGGCGCCGGTGTGCCGGTGTGGCTCAACACCCCTCTGACGGACCTGCACCTGGAGAACGGGGCCGTGACGGGAGCGGTCGTCACCAAGAACGGCTCCCCCGGGCTCGTCCGCGCCCGCCGGGGCGTCATCGTCGGTTCCGGCGGCTTCGAGCACAACGCGGCCATGCGGGAGCGGTACCAGGAGCAGCCCGTCGGCACGCAGTGGACGGTGGGCGCGAAGGAGAACACCGGCGACGGGATCCGGGCCGGTCAACAGGCGGGCGCGGCGACCGACTTGATGGACGACGCCTGGTGGGGACCGGCCATCGCCACCCCGGGCCAGGCCTGGTTCTGCCTCGCCGAACGTACGCTGCCCGGTGGGCTGTTGGTCAACGGGGCCGGTGCGCGGTTCGTCAACGAGGCGGGGCCGTACAGCGATGTCGTCCACACGATGTACGAAAAGGACACCTCGTCCGCCTCGCACATCCCGGCCTGGCTGATCGTCGACCAGAACTACCGCAACCGGTACCTCTTCAAGGACATCCTGCCGACGTTCCCGTTCCCCGACGAGTGGTACGACGCCGGGGCCGTCCACAAGGCGTGGACGCTCGACGCGCTGGCCGGGGCGATCGGCGTACCCGCCGCCGCCCTCCGCTCCACCGTCGACCGCTTCAACTCCCTCGCCCGGCAGGGTGAGGACACCGACTTCGGGCGCGGCGACAGCGCGTACGACCACTACTACACGGACCCGTCCGTCCTCCCCAACTCCTGCCTGGCGCCCCTGTGGTTGCCGCCCTACTACGCCCTCCGCATCGTCCCGGGCGACCTCGGCACCAAGGGCGGCCTCCTCACCGACGCCCGCGCCCGCGTGCTGCGGCCGGACGGCTCGGTGATCCGCGGCCTGTACGCGGCGGGCAACGCCAGCGCCGCCGTGATGGGCCGCAGTTACGCGGGGGCCGGGTCGACGATCGGGCCGGCGATGACGTTCGGGTACGTGGCCGCGCTGGACATCGCCGGGAAGCTGTAGCTCAACCCCGCTGTCGTAGGTCGATCCACGGGATCGTGTCGCCGTCCAGCAGATAGCGCTCGACCTCGACGAAACCGTGCGCGAGCGCGAACCGCAGCCCGTCCTCGTTCGATTCCAGCACGCAGGTCTCGATCACGCGGGCACCCAGCTCCCGCGCCCGCCGCCACGCCCGCTCGTACAGCTCCTCGCCGAACCCCCGCCGCCGGTGTTCGGCGAGTACGCGCGCGATGACCGTGGCCGTGGCCGTGTCACCCTCGGGCGGGCGGACCGTGGAGTTGCCGACGAGGACGCCGTCCGCGTAGGCGAGTTCCAGGTCGTTGCGTACGGCGCGCTGTCGGACGTCGTCGAGTGAGAGCAGGTGCGTGGGGATGATCGTGTTGTGGACGTACCGCCAGGCTTCGAGTCGCTCGTCGCCGGCGGCACCGTCCACGCGACTGATGTCGAGTTCGGTCACGGCGTCAGCCTAGGCGTCGTCCACGCTCGCCTCGTCGTCGAGGAGCGCGTACGCCCGTACCGGGAACGTGCCCATGCCCTCGACGGCCGGGGGTGCGGCGTGGAAACGGAAGCCCTGGGTGGGCGGTTGCTCCAGGCCCCGCAGGTGTTCCACCACCGGGATGCCGGCGGCGAGCAGGCCGGTGTGGGCGGGGCGGGTGCCGTCGTCGGTGTCGTCGATGTTGAGGGTGTCCATGCCGACGAGGACGGCGCGCTGCTCGACGAGCCAGGCGACGGCGTCGGCGGTGAGGTAGGGGTGGCCGTGGCCGTACCGGTCGGTGCCCCAGTGCCGGGCCCAGCCGGTGTGGATCAGCACGGCCCGCCCCGTGACGTCGTACGGCAGCAGCGCCTCCCGGTCCACGGCCCGGCGGCCGGCGCCCTGGACGCGTACGACGATGCCGTCGAGGTCGATCAGCCTCTCGAGCGGCAGCGCGGCGAGATCGTGTCCGCCGCCGAAGCGGTGGTAGGGGCTGTCGACGTAGGTGCCGGTGTTGGACACCATCGAGATCCGGCCCATGGCGAACTCGGTGCCGGGGGCGTAGATCTCCCGTGAGGCCTCTCGGGTGAGGTGCTCGCCGATCTCGGGGCCGGGGAGCCCGGGGTAGGTGATCATCCCGTGCCGGATGGGGTGGCTGAGGTCGACGATCCGCCGTGGCTTGCTGTTCATGCCCCGATCCTCCCTGTAGCACCACTTCACCACAAGCAAGATTTACTGAAGCGGCACTACAGTACGGCTTATGGAACTGGACCCCCGCCGTCTGCGCGTGCTGCGCGCGGTGGCGTTGCGCGGTGGCGTGGTGGACGCGGCGAAGGTGCTGCATCTGACCCCGTCGGCCGTGTCGCAGCATCTGGCGCAGTTGGAGCGGGAGGTCGGTCAGCCGCTGGTGGACCGTTCGCGGCGCCGCGCGGGGCTGACCCCGGCGGGGCGGTTGCTGGCGGCGCGGGCCGAGCGGATCGAGCGGGAGCTGGCGGAGGCCCGCCGTGAACTCGCCGAGCTGACCGGCCGTTCCACCGGGCCGGTGACGGTCGCCGCGTTCTCCTCGGCGGTGTGTCACCTGCTCGTCCCGGCCCTCGGCACCCTCGCCCGCACCCACCCGGGTCTGCGGCCGAAGGTGGTGGAGACGGAGGGCCCCGACGCCCTGCGCGAGCTGCGCACCGGCGGCCTGGACCTGCTGGTCGTCGAGTACGACGCCGCCGACCCCGATCCGGACGAGCAGTGGCGGGACCTGGCGTCCGCCCCGGTCGCCGACGACGAGTACCGCGTGATCAGCCCCGCCGACTGGTCACCGACGCCCCGCTCGGTCCGGGACCTCGCCGACCGCCCCTGGGTCGCGGCGCCGCCCGGCACGGCGTGCGGTCGCGCCCTGGCCCGGATCTCCGCCCAGTACGCCTTCACACCGCACCGTGCCCACACCGCCCTGGAGTTCCCGACGGTCCTGGCCCTGGTCCGCGCCGGCCTGGGCGCCGCCGTCGTCCCCACCCTCGCCCTCACCGACACCCCATCCGAAACGGTGGCCCTGCCGACGGTCCCGATGGCCGGCCACCGCCGCATCGCGGCCGTCTGGCGCCCCTCCGGCCCCACCCCACAGCCCCTGACCACAGCGGTGGTCCAGGCCCTCCAACAGGCCGCCGTGAACCTGGGGCCGACACCAGCGCCCTGAAGGGGCGCGGGCAACGGAGCGACCAGCCACCGTCAACCCGCGCCCGTCCGATCAGCGCCCCGACCAGGCCCGCGGACACACCCGCCCGGCCCCGACTCCGCGAAGTACGCGCCGCGCGTGGTCCCTCCACGGCCCCCGAGGTCACCGTACGGACCCGGCGTGCTCCTCCACCCGTCGCGCCTCCGCCGTCCCGGTCGCCCGCTCGGCCGCCTTCTTGCCGAAGTCCCGCCGGCCCGGCAGGACCGCGAGGACGATCAGCGTTCCGGCGGCCATGATGATCCCGCCGATCAGGCTGGTCTGGGCGACACCATGGGCGAAGGCCTGGTGGACGGCGTCCACGAGGGCCTGGGCCTGCTGCGGACCGACAGAGGGGTCCTGCGCGAGGCGCTCGGCGACGGCCAGGCCACCGCCGACCGAGTCCTTGGCGGTCTCCATCGCGGCGGCCGGGAGCCGGTCGCCGACCAGGCCGGTCAGCTCGTCCCGGTAGGCCGTGCCCAGCAGCGAGCCGAGGACCGCGATGCCGAGCGCGCCGCCCAGCTCCAGCGCGGTGTCGTTGGCGCCGCCGCCGACGCCCAGCTCGGACTCGGGGAAGGAGTCCATGATCGTGTCGGTGGCCGGGGAGACGCTCAGCCCGATCGCGAAGCCCAGCATCATCATCGGCGCCAGGAAGTCGGCGTACGTCGAGCCCTTGTCGATCTGGGTGAGCAGGAACACGCCCGCGGTGCCGATGAGCATGCCGGTGACGACCATGGCCTTCACACCCAGCTTCGGGGTCAGCTTCCCGGTCACCACGGCACCGAGGAAGACCGCACCGGCCAGCGGCAGCAGCCGTATACCCGTGTCGAGGGCGTCGTAGCCGAGGACGAACTGCAGGAACTGGGTGGAGTAGTAGATCGCGCCGAAGGTGCCGAAGAAGAAGAACAGCACCGCGAGCATCGAGCCGCTGAAGGGCCGCAGCGTGAACCTGCGAACGTCGAGCATCGGGTGCGGGTGGCGCGACTCCCAGGCCACGAAGGCGATCAGGCCGACGCCGGCGACGACGGCCGCGGTGACCGGGCCGGCGCCCCAGCCGAAGTGCGGACCCTCGATGGCCGCGTACACCAGGGAACCGACGGAGACGATCGACAGCAGCCCACCGACGTAGTCGATACGGCCCATGCCCTCCGCCCTGGACGGCGGCACCAGGACGAGCGCGCCGACGACGGCGAGGACGGCGATGGGCACGTTGATCAGGAAGGTCGAGCCCCAGGCGTGGTCCTCCAGCAGCCAGCCGGCCACCAGCGGGCCGACGGCTATGGCCAGACCCGAGGTCGCGGTCCAGGCGGTGATGGCCTTGACCCGCTCACTCCGGGGGAAGGTCGCGACCAACAGCGACAGCGTGGCCGGCATCACCACGGCGGCGCCGACGCCCATGATCGCGCGAGCCGCGATGACCAGCGACGTCTCGTCGACCAGGCTGCCCATCACCGATCCGCCCGCGAAGATCAGCAGCCCCAGGATCAGCGCGCCGCGCCGGCTGTACTTGTCGCCGATCGAGCCCAGCACCAGCATCAGCGCCGCGTACGGGACGGTGTAGCCGTCGACGACCCATTGCAGGTCGCTGCTGCTCAGGCCCAGGTCGGTGGTCATGTCCGGGGCGGCGACGATCAGCGAGGTGTTCGCCATCACCACGATCAGCAGGCTCAGGCACAGCACGATCAGCGCCCACCAGCGCCGTGTGTACGGCCCTGTCATCTTCTCCACGGGGGTGTTCGCGAGGAAGGGCATCGAAAGCTCCTAGAGAGGACGGGAAGGACGAGCGGAACCACTTAATTGCCCATCGATGTGCAGACTAGTTTATTGCTCATTCGTGTGCAACTATCGCGCCACCCCCCTTCCCTCGCCGATCCCCGAGGTGTCGATGTGACCAGCCGACCAACACCGATGCCGCCCTCGACGCCGCAGCCGGCGCAGCGCCGGAACGGCCGCGCCACCCGCGCACGGATCCTGGAGGCGGCCCGACGGGAACTGACCCGCGACCCCGACAGCCGTCTCGAGGACATCGCCGGAGCCGCGGGGGTGGCCCGGCGCACCGTCTACGTCCACTTCGCCGGCCGGGCCGCGCTCGTCGAGGGCCTGGCCGCGGAGGCCGCCGAGGCGATCCGGCTCGCGGTCACGGGCGCCCCCGCCGCGACCCCCGACGCCGCGACCGACCTGGCACGCTTCGTCCTCACCGTGTGGCCGGTCGGCGACCGCTACCGCACCCTCATCCGGCTCGCCCGCCAAAACCTCGGCGGCGACCGCGCCGACGAACTGCTGACCCCGGCCCGCGACCGGATCACCGGGATCCTCGCCCGCGGTCAGCGGCAGGGCGTCTTCCGGACCACACTCCCGCCCGACCCGCTCGCCCGCGCCATCGAGGCCCATCTGCTGGCCTTGCTCGACTGCGTCAACCGCGGCATCTGGTCCGACGACGGCACCGGCGCCGCCACCGCCGCCCTGATCGCCGCCGGGGTCGCCCCAGCCGACGCCACCGAGAGGGTCGGTCACTTGCGCGGGACCGGGTCGCCCCCACAGCCCCTCTGAAACCCTCGAGTCACCCAGAAACGCCGGAGACCCTCGAAGCCCTCAGGAGGAGACCGACGTACCAGTCCGGCCCGAGGACGAAGACGAAAACGAGCACGCTGCACGAGTACGAGTACGCGTACGCGTACGCGTACGACAACGGCCAGGCGACGTACGACCGTTCCCGCCCGCCCTACGACCGCCACGCCCCCAGGGCGACCCCGGGCGGTACGGAAGTCGTACGGAAGCGGACCTACGACGAGTCAGGCGTCCTCGGCCCGGGCCGCGCTCATCGCCGACCCAACCTCCTCCACCACGGCGCTCGCCCGCTTCTCGGGCACGCCGGCGGCGATGAGCGTGGCGGTGGCGACCCGGTGGCCGTCGTCCTCCAACGCCCCGGTGTTCACGGCCTCCAGCAGGGCGACGTGCATCGCCTCCAGCCCGGCGCTCTGCACGGCGGGCGGCAGATGGGAGTGGAAGACACCGTCGCGCTGGCCCCGCTCCAGAATGCCCGTGACCGCCTCCCGGGCCGGCGCCAGCACCTCGGCCACCCGCTCGGCGCCCAGGTCACGCCGGGCCAGCGCCAGGAGCATCCGGTAACGGTCCCCGACCGGCCACAGGGTGAACACGAACCCCGCCAGCGCCCGCTCGGCCGGCTCCGTCGGCTCCGGCCCGGCCGCCACCGTGCTCCGCAGCGTCTCGGAGGCCTCCTCGGCGAGGGCTTCCAGCAGCGCCGCCCGCCCCGGGAAGTGTCCGAAGAGGGTGCGCCGCACGACCCCGGCGGCCCGCGCCAGCTCCTCCAGCGTGATGTCGGGGTTCCGCCCCAGCTCCACCCGGGCCGTGGCCAGGATGCGCGCCCGGTTGGACCGCGCATTGCGGCGCATCGGCTCGCGGGCCACGGGCTTGGTCACGGAGAGAACCTCGGGGATCAGTACGGAGACGGTGAGACGGAACGCACGGCAGCCCCATTTTGGCACGACAGGGCAGCAGAGAGAGGCCCCGCGGGCGGGCCGGACCCGCCGGGCCACCACCCGTTCTGGTCCTGGTTTGCTCCACGAACCTTCAGCCACGAACACCATCCCTGCACCGCCCACGGCCAACGTCGGTCGGCACCCCACCCGAGGCGAAGGATCCGTATCCCGTATGAACCACGAGCGTTCAGGCCATCTCTCCCGCAGGACCGTCGTCGCCGGCGCGGCCACGACCACCGCAGCCCTGGCGGTTCAGCTCACGGCGGCTCCGCACAGGTCGCCGCCCCCGCGACCGCCGGTGTCGCCCGGTCGTCGTCATCTCCCCCTGCGGGCGAGTCCGAGTGACCCTGCGGCTGGAGGCCGGCGCCCCGCAGTACACGATTGCCATCGACGGCGTCGAGGTCGTCCCGCCCAGCCCGCTCGGCCTCACCCCGGACGACGCGGACTTCACCTCACATCTCACCCTGACCGACCCGGTCGGCCGACGCCGGTCAAGGTCGCCTACGAAGTGCTCCAGGGCAAGGTCTCCCACCTCTGCAAGACGATGACCGTACGCGTCGTGTCCCTGCGCAACACCAAGAGCCCTCGGCGACGCCACCGCCTCCCCGCGCGGCGCCTCCTTCCCCCTACCATCGGCGCGTTCGACTGCGGCACCCCCTGCTCTCAGAGGCCTACCTCGGCCAGTCGCCCGAGGTGCGCGAGCTGCTGAGTCCTGCCGACACCGCCGTCCCGGAAAGGACTTGGCACAGGACTGCGGCGCCACCGCCGGCTACACGGGCGGGTGAACGTGCTCGTTTCCCCCTGGCGATGGCGCTCCGGCTGAGCTGACTCGGCGCCGGCGTCCTAGAGCGCGTCCACGGCGCTCACCTTCCAGCCCTCGGAAGTGCGGGTGAGCGTCATCCGCACCCGGTTCAGATCCACACGGGACCCCGTGACCTGGGTGCTCGTGGTGACCTGGTTGACGAACAGCAGGACCACGGCCTTGTCCGGTCCTGCCGACACGACGGACGCCGCGGGCCGGGCACCACCTGCGGGTGCCGCCACCGTCGCCTTCACCACGCCGTGGTACTTCCTGGCGGTCGGTCCGACGACCGTCGCCGTGGTCCTGCGGTACTCGTCACGGAAGGCACCGGTCAGATGGGTGCGGGCCCGCGCGAAGTCCCGGTCGAGATGCCGGTAGTCGTACGACAGGACGACGGGCGCCGCTGTCCGCGCGGCCGCGAGCGCCTCTCCCCGAGCCTGTTCCGCGCGCCGCCCCTCCCGGTACTGCCACCCGAGCACGGCGATGGCGACCAGACCCGCCACGAGAGCGACGCAGAGCGCCATGGTGAGCAGCCGTCGCCAGGGCCGTCGTACGGAAGCACTCTCCTCTGGCACCTCCTCGGACTCTGGCACCTCCTCGGACTCAGGCACCTCCTCGGACTCAGGCACCTGATCCGGCTCCGGTGCCGGCTCCGGCGGGTCGTCCCACCCGTCACCGCCCGGAGCGTCGATCACCACCGTGCGCCCGGAGTACCGCTCCTCGGCCCGTGGTGGTGCCTCGTCCGCGGGGTGCTCCACGCGTCGGGTGCGCTTGGCCGCCGCGCGGGCGGCCGCGGTCATGGTGCGGCGGGCGGGGGAGCCGGCGCCCCGGCCTCGTGAGGTCGTGTTCGCCACGGTCTCTCTCCTCAACTCTCGTGCCTGCTGTTCGTGCGGGAGGCCGGTCGTCAGCCCACGAACTCGACGTCGGACGTCAGCCAGTGGCCGTCCTTGAGGACGAGGTCGAGCTGGAGCCGGTACGTGCGCGCCTCTCCCTTGGGCACGGCGGTGTTGGTCACCTTGCTGTCGGCGACGACCAGGACCCGGGCGGACCGGGTGTCGGACCGCACGATGCCCGCTTCGAGGACCTGTCCCTCGGACACGGACTTGTTCTCGGCGACCAGCTCGGTCAACTGCTCGGTCTGCGCGGCGAACTGCTCCTTGAAGTCGCCGGTGGCGCCCTTGAGCACGTTGGCGCTGTCCCGGTCGTAGTGGCGGTAGTCGAGCGAGGTGAAGTTCAGCGCCGACTGGCGGGCCGCCGCCAGGACGTCCTGCCGCCGCTGCTCCGCCGCGCGCTGCCCGGACAACCCCACGGCCAGCCAGACCGACAGCGCGGTCGTCAGGACGGTCGCGACGACGAGTCCGGCGGACAGCGCCCTGCGGCGCGCCCGCTCCCCGCCGTCGGCGTTCATGCCATCGGTGCCGGCGTTCAAGCCATCGGTCTCGGCGTTCATGCCATCGGTCCGACGAGTAGCCATTGCCAGGACTCCTTTCCGAAGACGGTCTGTTCGCCGCCCGTCGAGCCGATCTCGACGGGCACCCCGTCCGGGCCGGTGGCGGTGCCGGTGTCCGGGTCGTACGGGGTGACGTACGCGGCCCGTTCGGCGCCGTACGAACCCGTCGGCGCGCCGGGGGCGTTCTGCGCGCCGCGCACCGAGGTGTCGCTGCCGCGCGGCGCCGTACAGCGCGCGTCGGTGTTCGCCGGGCGGGTGCTGGTGTCGGCGGGGTCGCGCCGCCGCGTCCCGCCGTACCCCTGGGTGCACGGCGGCGGGTCGTCGGCGCCCAGGACGAGGCCGAAGTGGGTGGTGCCGTCGCCCGGGATGACCGTGTGGCTGCCGGCGACGACGACCGGGAAGGTGACCAGGGCCTGTTCGACTCCGGGCAGCCGCGCCACGGTGACCTGGCCGCCGCTGATGAGGTTGGCCAGCAGGACCGGCAGATCCGGCCGGGTCGACTTCAGCAGGGAGTCGATCTCCTGCGCGGCGGGCGTCGCGTTGCCGATCAGCCGACGCAGGTCCCCGTCGCTCGACTTCAACTCGGCGGTGAGCGCCGCCAGATCGCGGGAGAACGACTTGATGGCCGAGCCCTGGTCGGCCTGGGTCTTGAGCACCGTCCGCGAGTCCTCGATCAGTGAGATCGTCTCCGGGAGCGTGTCGGACGCCGCCTCGACGAGCTCGTTGCCCGAATCCACGAGTCGGCTCAGCCGTGGCCCGGTGCCGGCGAACGCCTTGCCCAGTTCGTCGACGGTGGTCCGCAGATCGTCCTTGCCGACCGAGTTGACCAGCCGGTCGAGGCTGACGACGAGGTCGGTGGTGGGCAGCGGCACCCGGGTGTGCTCGCGCGGTATCGGGCTGCCGTCGAGCAGGTACGGGCCGCCGGTCCGCCGCGGTTGCAGATCGACGTATTGCTCGCCCACCGCCGAACGGTTGGCGACCACCGCCAGGGTGTCGGCCGGGATACGGGGCGCGTCGTCCTCGATCTCCAGGGCCACCGACACCCCTCGGCCGGACAGCCGCAATTCGCCCACCCGGCCCACCGGCACCCCTCGGTAGGTGACCTCGGCGCCGGAGAAGATGCCCCCGGACGCGGCGAAGTCGGCCCGCACGGTGTAGCCGCGGTCGAGGACGTCGTCCACCAGGCCCGTGTACTCGGCGCCGACGTACGACACCCCGACGGCGGTGAGGGTGGCGAAGGCGAGCAGCTGGGCCTTGACCGTACGGGTGATCACGGCTGTATTCCCTTCAGCATGAGCTCGGCGAGCGCGAGGTCGATGCCCGCCGGGAGGCGGCCGGAGTCCGCTCGGGGGCCGTAGCCCGCGGTGCACACCGGCGGGCACAGCAGGTCGTCGCCGTCCGTGGGCGCCGAGGGTTCGACCGGAACCTCCGGGGTCTCGGGCAGCGGGGTCGGCGTCGGGACACCGGGCACGTCCGGGAGATCCGGCAGGTCCGGCAGGTCCGGCAGGTCCGGGGTGCCGGAGCCGTCGTCGCCCTCGCCGGAGCCGCCGGAGTCGCCGGGCTTGTCCTTGACGTTGCCGTAGAGGCCCGCCAGGTCGAGGTCGGCGGTGACCGCGAGGTTGACGTAGTCGCCCTCGACGGCGTCGACCACATTGCGGGGGAACGGGTAAGTGGTCAGCAGTTCAAGGGAGTTGGGCAGGTCGTCGCCCGCCTTGTTGAGCTGCTGCAGGATCGGCTTCAGCTGCTTGAGGCCCGCGACGGTGTCGTCCCGCGAGGCGTTCACGACCCGGGTGCCGGCCCTGCTCAGTTTCGACAGGGCGGTGAGCATCCGCGTCAGGTCGCGGCGCTGGTCGGCGAGGACCTTCAGCGCGGGCGGCAGCGTGTCGACGGCACTCGCGATCGTCTTCTTCTCCTTCCTCAGCCGCTTGGCCAGCCGGTCGACGCCCTTGAGGGCGCGGACGATGTCGGCGCGCTGCCCGTCGAGGCCGCCGACGAACGTGTCGAGTTCCTCCAGCAGGGACCTGACCCGGTTCTCGCGTCCCTCCAGGGCCTTGTTGAGCTCCACGGTGATCGTCTTGAGCTGGGCGACGCCGCCGCCGTTGAGGAGCGCGGACAGGGCGGACAGCACCTCCTCGATCTCCGGGTTGCGGCCGCTGCGGGACAGCGGGACGCGGTCGCCGTCGCGGAGCCGTCCGACGGGCGCGGTGCCGACCGGAGGGGACAGCGCCACGTACTTCTCGCCGAGCATGCTGGTCTGCCGGAGTTCGGCGACCGCGTTGGCGGGCAGCTTCACCGAGTCGGCGACGCGCAGTCGCACCCGGGCGTGCCAGCCGTCCAGTTCCACCTTCTCGACCGCGCCCACGGTGACGTTGTCGACCTTGACCGCCGACTGCGGCACCAGGTCCAGTACGTCCCTGAACTCGACCGTGACGTGGTAGGCGCGGCCGTCCGCCGCCGCTCCGCCGGGGAGCTGGACGTCGTACCAGCCGTTGAACTGGCAGCCCGACAGCAGCAGCGAACCGGCGGCCGTCCACGCGGCCACGCCCGTCCTACGGGAGACACTCATGCTCGGGCCTCCAGGATTCCGCCGAGCGTTCGGTCGACCGTGCCCGTCGTGGCGGGGGCCGTCGGTACCTCGGGCAGGGAGTCGAAGAGCTTCTTCAGCTCCGCGCAGTCGGGGTTCTTGCCGCCCTCGTCCCCGGTCGTCTTCAGGAGGGAGCACAGGAGGGATGCCGGGTCCTGCGGCTCCTCGGGGTTGTTGCGGGTGTCGAGGGTGCCGGCGGAGGCGTTGTAGGCGTTCTGCAGGTTCGACAGCCCCGTGGGGGCGACCTCCAACAGCTCCTCCAGCGCGGCGCGTTGGGTGACGAGGACCTTGGTGACCTTGCTGAGGCCCCGCACGTTCGAGGTCAGTGACTTCTTGTTCTCCTTCACGAACTCCGACACGTCACCCAGTGCCGCACCCAGGTGCTTCAGCGCCGCCGCGAGGTCCTTGCGCTCCCCGGCGAGCTGCTCCGCCACGTCGGCGAGGCTGCCGTTGAACGACCGGACGCTCTCGTCGTCGGCCGCCAGCGCGGCCGTGAACACCTGGAGGTTCTGTACGGTGCCGAACAGGTCGCCTCGCCCGTCGGACAGGGTGGTGACGGCCTGTGAGAGGTCCTCGACGGTCTGGTTGAGGTTCTCGCCCTGGCCTTCGAGGTTGTCCGCGCTCACGCCCAGCAGCCGCGACAGGGAGCCGTCCTTGTTCGCGCCCTTCGGGCCGAGCGCCTCGGACGTGGTGTGCAGGCTGTCGAAGATCCGGTCCAGCTCGACGGGGACGGCCGTGCGCGACTCGGGAATGACGTCGCCGTCCCGCAGCACCGGTCCCTCGCGGTACACCGGCAGCAGCTGCACGTAACGGTCGCTGACCACCGAGGAGTTGATGATGGCGGCCTGCGCGTCGGCGGGCAGCTTGCGGCCCTCCTCGTACTCCAGCTCGACACGCACCCGGCTGCCCTCGGGCATGATCCGCTTGACCTCGCCGATGCGGACGCCGAGGACGCGGACGTCCGAGCCGGGGTAGATACCGACGGTGCGCGGGAAGTACGCCGTGACCCGGACGGTCCCGGTGCGCGGCCACAGTACGACGGCGAGCGCGGCGAGGACCGCGAGCGCGGTGAGCAGGGCGAGGGGTTTCTTCACCGGGAGCCGCTTGGTCATCGTGAGCCTCCCGTACGGGGCACCACCGGGGCGGCGACCAGGTTCTGGACGTAGGAGTCGAACCAGCGGCCGTTGCCGAGGGTGTTGGTGAAGACCCGGACATAGGGCGCGAGCAGCTTGACGCTCCGGTCCAGGCTCGCCTGGTTGCGTTCGAGCATCCTGACGAAGGTGTTGAGGTTCTTCAGCGCGGGCCCGATCTGCTCTCGGTTGTCCTCGACCAGGCCGGAGAGCTCGATGCCCAGCAGAGCGGAGCTCTTGAGCAGTTTGTGGATCGCGGCGCGCCGCTTGCTGATCTCCTTGAACAGCTTGTCGCCGTCCTTCACCAGCGCGGAGAAGTCCTCCGAGTGCTCGGCCAGCACCTCGGTGACCCCGTTCGCGTGGTCGAGGAGCCCGCGCAGCGCCTTGTCGCGGGAGGCCACCGTCCGGGAGATCCGTGACAGACCCTTGATGGACTCGCGCACCTCCGCGGGCGAGTCCTGGAAGGTGGTGGAGATCGTGTCCAGTGCCTTCGCGAGCTGCTCCGTGTCGACCTCTTCCGTCGTGGTCGTCAGGTCGCTGAACGCCTGCACGACGTCGTACGCGGACACCGTCCGCCGCAGCGGGATCTCGCTGCCCGGATTCAGTTGGCCCGGCCCCTTCGGGTGCAGCGCCAGGTACTTCGCGCCGAGGATCGTCTTGACGCGGATCGACGCACCGGTGTCGGTGCCGAAGTCCGGGTCGTCCTTGACCTTGAAGGTCACCTTGACGTGGTTGCCGTCCAGATCGACGTCCTCGACCTTGCCGACCTTGACGCCGGCGATCCGTACCTCGTCGCCCGGCTTGAGTCCGCCCGCCTCCGAGAAGGCGGCGCTGTACGTCTCGCCGCCGCCGATCACCGGCAGGCTGTCGGCGTTGAACGCGGCCACGGCCAGCAGCGCGAGGGTGGTGAGCCCGACCGCGCCGACGACCACGGGGTTGCGGTCCCGGAACGGCTTCAGACGTGGGCGGCCCGCCTTCCGGGGCAGCCTGATCCTCGGCAGCTTGGGCGGCAGGACGCGCACCTTCATCAAAGGCTCGGGGCGGCGCCTCCTGCGGGGCGGGAGCCGCAGCTTCGACAGCCCGGGCAGCCTCGGTGGCTCCACGCGCACCTTCATCAGGGGCTCCGGGCGGCGGCGTCGCGTCCCGCGCGGCACGATGCGGATCCTCATGCGCCGCACCTCGCCCGCGCCACGTGGAACTCGGGGGTGAGCACCTGCTTCGTCTTCGGCAGCACGATCCGGCCGTCGAAGTCGCAGAGGTAGAAGTTGAACCACGAGCCGTAGGACGCAGTCCCCGTCAGCTCGGTGAGCTTGTTCGGCAGCCGCTTCAGCACACCCTCCACGGTCTTCTCGTTCCTGTTCAGCGTTCCGGTGAGTTCGCCCAGCTCGGTGATGTCGTCCTTCAGCGGCGGGCGGGCGTCGTCGAGAAGCCCCGACGTGGCCTCCGTGAGGTCGCCGATGCTCACCAGGGACTCCCCGATGGGCTTGCGGTCGGCGGACAGCCCGGAGATCACCCGCCGCAGCTGCTTCAGCAGTCCGGAGAAACGGCCGCCGCGCTCGTCGAGCGTCTTCAGTACGGCGTTGAGGTTGTCGATCACGGAGCCGATCAGCTCGTCGCGGTCGGCGAGCGTCGTGGTGAGCGACGCCGTGTGCGCGAGCAGGCTGTTCACCGTGCCGCCCTCGCCCTGCAGGGTTTTGATGATCTCGGTGGCGAGCTGGTTGACGTCGTTGGGGCTGAGCGCGGCGAACAGCGGCTTGAAGCCGTTCAGCAGCGCGTTGAGGTCCAGCGCGGGCTGGGTCCTGGACAGCGGGATGGTGCCGCCGGGCCGCAGCCGGGTGCCGTCGCCGGCGCCCTCGGTGAGCGCGATGTACCGCTGCCCGACCAGGTTCCGGTAGCGGACGACCGCGCCGGTACTGGTGAGCAGCGGGCGCTCCGTGGTGACCGTGAAGGTGACCTCGGCCAGCGTCCGGTCCTTGATCCGGATGCCCTCGACCTCGCCCACCCGCACCCCGGCCACGCGGATGTCGTCGCCCTCCTCCAGGCCGGTCACATCGCTGAACACCGCCCGGTACGTGTCCTTCGGCGCGAAGGAGATGTTGACGATGGTGGCGGCGAGCAGGGCCGTCGCCAGGATCGTGACCAGCGCGAAGAAGCCGAACTTGACCAGTGGGGCGGCCGTTTGACGGGCTCCTGTGGTTCTCATGCGACGCTCACCGCCGTTCCCCGGGCCAGCGGGCCGAACAGCAGGGTCGCGACGGGCGGCACCTCGTCCGCCGGTACGCCCATGACGGGGGCCACGAGCGAGCCCACGGCCCGCTGCTCGGCCTCGGTGGCGGACACGTCGACACCTCCGGGCAGCGCGTCGCTCGAACGGCCGGACGAGGTGCCGTCGTTGAGGTCGGTGTGGGGAGCGGGCACCCGCGGATTCGGCAGCCCCCGGCAGTTCGGCCCGGACCGCTCGGCGTAACGCGGCTCCTCGCCGGGCTCGTACGCGGCCTGCGGGCGTACGACTTCGAGGGTGATCCGCATCCGGCCGCCCCGGAACGCCTCCTGAGACGCCTTCTCCTGCCGGACCAGGCCTTCGAGGAGACAGGGGTACTCGGGTGAGTAGCGGGCGAACAGCTGAAGGGTGGGGCGGGAGACCCGGCCCAGCGTGATCAGCCGGTCGCCGTTCGCGTCGAAGAAGTCCTCACCGGTACCCGCGACGGTCGCCGTGGTGCGGAGCGCGGCGGCAAGCCGGTCCTTCTTCTCGACGATCGTGCGGCTGGTGGTGACCGTGTTCCGCAGGATCCGCATCAGGTCGGGCGCCGCGTCCCCGTACACCTCGGCGACATCGGCGAAGCGCGAGATGTCCTCCCTGAGGGACGGCAGGTGCGGGTTGAGGCGGCGCAGATAGCTCTCGACCCGGGTGAGGTTGTCGCCGATCCGGTCGCCACGGCCCTCCAGCGCGGTGGCGAACGCCGAGAGCGTGGCGTTCAGTTGCCCGGGCTCGACCGTGCGCAGCAGCGGCAGCAGGTCGTTCAGCAAACGCTGCAGCTCCATGCCCACCTTCGTACGGTCCTGGGTGATGACGTCCCCGGCGCGGATGGGCCGGGCCGAGGAACCGCGCGGTGGCACGAGGTCGACGTACTTCTCGCCGAACAGTGTCTTGGGCAGCAGCCGGGCGTGCACGTCCGACGGGATGGACGCGACGTGCTCCGGCTTGAGCGCGATGTCGAGGGTCGCCTTCTCGCCGTCCGCGCGCACCGCGCGCACCTCGCCGACCAGCAGCCCGCGCAGCTTGACGTCGGCGCGCGGATCGAGCTGGTTGCCGAGGCTGCCGGCCTCCAGGGTGATGCGCACCACCGAGGTGAACGCCTGCTGGTAGACGGCCACGGCGAGCGACAGCAGCAGCGCGAGCACGGCGATGAAGGCGATGCCGTACAACCGGAGCCTCAGCACTCTCATCCCTCTCATCGGCCTCACCCCGCGATCCGCACGGTCGTGTTGGCGCCCCAGATCGCGAGGCTCAGAAAGAAGTCCAGGACGTTGATGGCGACGATCGAGGTCCGCACCGCGCGGCCCACGGCGACGCCGACCCCGGCGGGTCCGCCGCTCGCGTAGTAGCCGTAGTAGCAGTGCACCAGGATGATCAGGACGGCGAAGACGATCACCTTGCCGAAGGACCACAGCACGTCGACGGGCGGCAGGTACTGGTGGAAGTAGTGGTCGTACGTGCCGGTCGACTGCCCGTAGTAGACGGTGGTGATGGTGCGGGCGGCGAGGTAGGAGGACAGCAGGCCGATCACGTACAGCGGGATCACGGCGACGAAACCGGCGATCATCCTGGTGGTGACCAGGAACGGCAGCGAGGGCACGCCCATCACTTCGAGCGCGTCGGTCTCCTCGCTGATCCGCATCGCGCCGAGCTGTGCGGTGAACCCGGCGCCGACCGTGGCGGACAGGGCGAGCCCGGCCACCAGCGGGGCGATCTCCCGGGTGTTGAAGTACGCCGACAGGAAGGCCACGAAGTTGGAGGTGCCGAGCTGGTTGAGGGCCGCGTAGCCCTGGAGGCCCACCTCGGTGCCGGTGAAGAACGACAGGAAGGCGATCACGCCGACCGTGCCGCCGACGACGGCCAGCGCCCCGCGCCCGAAGCTCACCTCGGCGAGCAGCCGCACGATCTCCTTCTTGTAGCGGCGCAGGGTGCGGCCCGTCCACGCGAGTGAGCGGCCGTAGAAGGAGAGCTGGGTGCCCAGCTCCTCCAGCGAGCGGAGCGGGCGGTCGAGGAGTCGTGGAGGTCGCATCGTCGGTTCCCTCAGCCCCTCTGCGGGACGACTTGGAAGTACACCGCGGTCATCACGAAGTTGGTCACGAACAGCAACATGAAGGTGATCACCACTGACTGGTTGACCGCGTCGCCGACGCCCTTGGGGCCGCCCTTCGCGGTGAGCCCCTTGTACGAGGCGACGATCCCGGCGATCGCCCCGAACACCAGCGCCTTCACCTCGGCCGCCCACAGGTCGGAGAGCTGGGCGAGGGTGGTGAAGGACGCCAGGTACGCGCCGGGTGTGCCGTTCTGGAGGATCACGTTGAAGAAGTAGCCGCCGGCCACGCCCACGACCGACACCAGGCCGTTGAGCAGCACGGCCACCACCATGGAGGCCAGTACGCGGGGTACGACCAGCCGGTGGATCGGGTCGATGCCGAGCACCTGCATGGCGTCGATCTCGTCCCGGATCTTGCGCGCCCCGAGGTCCGCGCAGATCGCCGTGCCGCCGGCGCCCGCGATCAGCAGCGCGGTGACGATCGGCGAGGCCTCCCGCAGGACGGCGAGGACGGAGGCGGCACCCGCGAAGGACTGGGCGCCGAGCTGCCGGGTCAGGCTGCCTATCTGGAGGGCGATGACGGCCCCGAAGGGGATCGACACGAGGGCCGTGGGCAGGATCGTGACGCTCGCGACGAACCACGCCTGCTGGATGAACTCCCTTGCCTGGAAAGGCCGTCGGGGTATGGTCCGCACGACGTCCAGCGCCATGGCGAACAGGTTGCCCGAGTGCCGCAGCGCTCCGGTCGGCGACAGGCTCACGCTCCGGCCACCTCCTTCCGGTGCAGCTCGGCCTCTCGTCGTGCGATGGCCTCCCAGCGGGGCGGCCTGGTGATGCCCGGACCCGGCAGCAGGCGGGGAGGCAGCTCCTGACTGCCGGGCGTCGTGGTGTGCTCGCCGTCGCCGAGCTGTGCCAGCTCCTGCTCGACCTGCGCGGCGTCCTTCTCCTCCGCCATGCCGATAGGCCCCTGCATCCGGCCGTTCAGGAACTGGCGTACGACGGGCTCGTCGCTGGTCAGCAGCTTCTCGCGAGGGCCGAACATCACCAGCTCGCGCCGGAACAGCAGCCCGATGTTGTCCGGCACCTGGCGGGCCGAGGCGATGTCGTGCGTGACGATCAGGAAAGTGGCGTCGATCTGCGCGTTGAGGTCGACGATCAGCTGGTTGAGGTAGGCGACGCGTACGGGGTCGAGGCCCGAGTCGGGCTCGTCGAAGAGGATGATCTCGGGGTCCAGCACCAGGGCCCGTGCCAGGCCGGCCCGCTTGCGCATACCGCCGGAGATCTCGCCGGGCAGTTTCCCCTCGGCGCCGATCAGCCCGACCATGTCCATCTTCTCCAGCACGATGCGCCGGATCTGGCTCTCCGACTTCCTGGTGTGCTCGCGCAGCGGGAAGGCGATGTTGTCGTACAGGTTCATCGAGCCGAACAGCGCGCCGTCCTGGAACAGCACGCCGAACAGCTTCCGCACCTCGTACAGGTCGTGCTCGCGGAGCTTGGTGATGTCCCGGCCCTGGATCGTGATGGAGCCGCGCTCCGGCTTCAGCAGCCCGACGAGCGTCTTGAGGAACACCGACTTGCCCGTGCCCGAGGGGCCGAGCATGACCGATACCTCCCCGGCGGGCAGCGTCAGCGAGACGTCCTGCCAGATGACCTGGTGACCGAAGGACTTGGTCAGCCCTTCCACACAGATCTCGACACCCATCCGGTTCACCCTTCAGCCGTGGAGCAGCTCCGACATCTGCTCTACGGGGAGGGGCGGGGCGTCCGTCGCGACGAGGCCGATTTTTTTCGGACGGGTTTGCGGACGGGGTCACGGCCGGGGTCGTGGACGGGGTCGTGGACGGCTGGGCAGGCGGCCTTACGAGCCGCCGGACCTGCGCGTTTACGGGAGCGCGGTCGCGGCGGGGAGCGAGAGGGGAGCGGACGGTACGACGGACGTGTCCGGAACCGACGACATCGACGTCAGTGAGGGGACGATGGACTCGACCGGCGCATCGGGGGGATCTGGCACATCGGGGACGCTCGATATGTGTGGCGTCTCCGGCAGCTCGGGCACGCCCGGGACCTCGGGCACGCCCGGGACCTCAGGAACCTCGGGAACCTCGGGAACCTCGGGAACCTCAGGCACCCCGGGAACCTCAGGCACCTCGGGCGCCGACAGCCCCGGAAGCGAGGGCACCGAGACCTCGGGCAAGGGCGGCACGGACAGCGGCAGCATCGATCCGTCGTCGGCCTCGGCTCCCGCCGGACCGTCGCCGGGAGCCGCCGACGCGGGCGACGATCCGCGCGGCTCCGGCGCGCGCGCCTGGCCGTCCCCATCGGTCGTGAGCGCCTCCGAGGGCCCGGACACGGAGGGCCGCGGAGCCGGACCGTCCGTGCTCCCGTCGAGCGCGTACGGCATCACGAACCCCGCCACCGCCAGGGTCGCCGCCGTCGAGGCGACAGCCACGGCATGAGCTTTCCCGCCTCCCCGCGGCCGCCCGCGCCCGAGCAGGAACAGCACCACGCCCAGCGTCCCGGCCAGCGAGGCGCGCAGCGTCCGCCGGGCCCGGGCGAGCAGCGACTCGACGGTCCGGTAGCTCAGCCCCATCTCCATGGCGACCTGGCCGACGTCGAGGTCCTCGGACTTGAGCCGCAGCGCCTCCGCCTGCCGGGCGGGCAGCTCCCCGCTGCGCACGGCCAGCCACCTCGCCTCGGCCCGGTCGCACACCGCCTCCTCGACGGGCACCGGGCCCGGTGCGATCAGCGTGGGGCTGGTGCGCACCTCTGCCTCGCGGTTGACCTGCCGGTACCGGTCGACGCACAGCCGCATCGTCACGGTCGTCAGCCAGGCGCCGAGGCGCTCGTCGTCGAGGTCCGGGCGCTCGGCGGCGCGCAGCATCGCCTCGTGCACGGCGTCCTCGGCGTCCTCCGGACTCATCGACCTGCGCCGGGCCACCTTGAGCAACTGCTCGCGGTGGCTCCACATGCGCTGCCAACGGTGGTGGTCCTCCTCCGTCCCGGCAGGCATGGCCGCCTCTGCCCCAGCCGCTGTGGCCGCCTCTGTCTCAGCAGGCATGTCCGTCGCCATGAGGGCCCCTTCGCGCTCACTCCGCCGTCTCGTGCCGTCCGGCGGAGGGCGACATTACCGCCCGGTATCCACGGTTGTGGAGGGGCAGGGGCGCATCGTGTCCTCACCGTTGCTGGTCAGCACCGCTGCTGGTCAGCGGGCCGGCACCGGGCAGTACGTCGTCGCCGGGCAGCTCAACGCCCGGATCGGGTACGGGGAGCGGCGGCTCCTCCGTCTCCCGCGCTCCGCCCGCCGGACGGGACGGAGAGGGCGAGGGGGAGGGTGAGGCGGGCGGTGTGGACGGTGTAGGAGACGGGCTCGCGCCCGAGCGCTCGGACGGCTCCGGCGAGGGTTCGCGGGTGCTCCTCGGTCGCGGGGGCTCCGGTCGCACGGACGACCCGCCGCTCTGGTCCGGCACCACCCGATGCCCTTCCAGGAAGTACGCGTACCAGGCCCTGACCGTGCGCAGATAGGCCACCGAGTGGTTGTAGCCGAGGATCGCCCGATCCAGGTCGGCCGGGTCGGAGAGGTCCCGCCCGCCCGCGCAGAGGTAGCGCCCGGCGGCGAGCGCCGCGTCGAAGACGTTGTTCGGATCGGCACGTCCGTCGCCGTTGCCGTCCGCGCCCCAGCGGGTCCAGGTCGACGGGATGAACTGCATCGGGCCGACCGCCCGGTCATACGTCGTGTCCCCGTCGTACCGGCCGCCGTCGGTGTCCCGGATGACCGCGAAGGCGCCGCCGTTCAGCCGGGGGCCGAGGATCGGTGTCACGGCCGTGCCGTCCGAGGTCACCCGGCCGCCGCGCGCCTGCCCCGACTCCACCTGGCCGATGGCGGCCAGCAACTGCCACTCCAGCCGGCATCCCGGTGCGGTGCCCGCGAGCGCCGACTCGGCGCGCCGGTACGCGGCGAACACGGTCGCGGGCAGTGCGCCGCCGGCCGGCCCCGCGGCCGTCTCCTCGTCGGACTTCCCGGCGCGCAGTGGCGGAAGCTGGGTGCGGTACGGGGCGTCGCCGGACACGCTCGGCCCGCGCTCGACGCGCGCCGCGTTCCGCGCCGGCTCCACGGCCTGTGCCGGGATCCCCTGCGCCTGGGAGGCGGTCAGCGCGGCCATCGCCGCCGCCGCGATCGCCGTGCTTCTGGTCCCTCTGAGTGCCCCTCTCGCCGTACCGACCGTCCTGAACACCATGCGCAACGCCACCTCGCGGCCCCTCCCTGTGCGGATTCCGTCCTCTGCTCTACGCGGACGGTCGGCACGTCCGTCGCCGGAGGAGGAGGAGCATGCAGCGGAGCAGTGTCATCCGCCCTGCTCTCTCCGTTTTGGGTGACAGGATCACCGTCGCGGAAGATGACGAGAAACCTGTGAGCCATCAATGATCGACGGCTGAGCTTTCTCAGCGCCGCCCCGGCCCGCGGCCGAATCGGCGATGGGCGGCCTGGAAGGCGGCCGCTGTTGCTGACCCGTGGCAGACAGCCCGCCGATCACCCACCAGCCGACCCACCAGGCAAGTACGCTCCCGACGCAATCGCTCCCGAGGAAGACTCGAACGGCGGGGTGATCAGTACTCCAGCTCGGGGCGCAGGCGCAGCGGGCCGCCTACCGTGTGGAGGTACCGCAGTACCTGGACGTAGGAGTCGACGAGCCCGGTCTCGTGGTACGCGATGCCGTGCCGGGCACAGTAGGCGCGCACGAGTTCCTGCGCATGGCGCAGGCTGGGCCGCGGCATGGAGGGGAACAGATGGTGCTCGATCTGGTAGTTGAGCCCGCCGAGCGCGAAGTCGGTGAGTCGGTGACCGCGGATGTTGCGTGACGTCAGTACCTGCCGACGCAGGAAGTCGACCTTGTCGTCCTTGCCGAACAGGGCCATGCCCTTGTGGTTCGGGGCGAACGAGCACCCCATGTACAGGCCGAACAGACCTTGGTGCACAAGGAGGAAGACGACTGCCTGCACGGGGGTCAGGACCAGGAACAGTGCGGCGAGGTAGCCGCCGAGATGCGCCGTCAGCAGGCCCGCCTCGGCCACCTTGGTCGTCCGCGAGGTCGCCGTGCCGGTGCGGTCGAGCAGCGCCCGTACGCCGGCGACGTGCAGGGCGAGTCCTTCCAGCAGCAGCATCGGGAAGAACAGCCAGGCCTGGTGACGGGCCAGCCATGCGTACGCCCCGCTGCGGACGCGGGCGTGGTCCTCGGTGAAGGCGATCGCGCCGTCGGCGATGTCGGGGTCGCGGTCGACGTGGTTCGGGTGGGAGTGGTGCCGGTTGTGCTTGGCGATCCACCAGCCGTAACTGAGGCCGATCAGCAGGTCGGCGTGCACGCGGCCGAGCAGGTTGTTGACGCGCTTGGAACCGGCGATCTGGTGGTGTCCCGCGTCGTGCCCGATGAATCCGGTCTGGGTGAACATCACGGCGAGGAAGGCGGCGGTCAGCAGCTGCCACCACGACTGCCCGATCAGCGCGAACGCGGTCCAGCCGGCGGCCAGCAGGAGGAGGTTCGCGCCGACCTTGACGGAGTAGTAGCCCGGCCGCCGCTTCAGCAGCCCGCTCCGTTTCACCTCACGGGAGAGCGCGGCGTAGTCGCTGCCCCGGGTTCCGGGAGGGGGGTCCGTCGTCTCGGCGACGTGGGCCGTCTGATCGGTGCCCCGGTTGATGATGTCACTGCTCACAGTATTCCTTTCGGAATGTGCGGGGCCGGTACCACCGGCGCGGGGGCAGGGCGCCGGACGCGGGAAGTCCCGTACGGAAACAGACGGATGCGACACGAGACAGGCCCGCGACACAAGACAGGCCCGCGATGCGGGCCGTCGTGACGAGATGTCCTCAGAGCGCGCGGACCTGGTCGGCCTGCGTGCCCTTGAGGCCCTGGCCGGCGGTGAACCACTTCACGGTTCCTTGAGCCATGTGATGTCTCCTTCGAGATGGCGAGTAGGTCGGGTATGCGCGCGATCGCGCGGTCCCGGGCTGTTGGTCGCCAACCGTCGAAGAAAACCCCCAAAACGACAAAACGCCCGCTGTCAGAACTCCGCGGGCGCTTCCACGTTCGCAAACTTCAACCACAACCACTCGCTACAACGTCCGGTGCGCCGGGAATGTTCCCGCCTGGGCCGGGAAGGGCTCGGTGACGCCCCCGGCGGGCGGGCGGTTCCGGAGTCCGGACCGGCACGTGTGGGCCCCGGAGGGGAGTACGGTTGCGGCACCGAGCGCACCTCGCACGCCGTCACCCGTTTCGGCGTCGCCCTCGGAGAACGGCACAGGCCGGCGCGCATCGGATCCGGCCGGAGAAGAGCCGCGCCATGCCTCCTGGCCTGTACTGCCCCGCCCCCTCCCGTATCCGGTCCCGCGCAGCGAGGTAGCGGATTTCCTGGCTGCCGACCAGTACGCCCGACCCGATCAGCACGGCTCCGAACCGATGAGCACGGCCCTGAACCGATCAAGAGATGCGGACGCATGTATTCACAGGACTCGATCTCCAGCCGCCGCCGCGGCCGCCCCGAACCTACCCCGGAGATGCTCTCCGGGCTGGCCTGCCTCATGTGCGGCACCGACTACCGGAACGCCCCCGATCCGCAGGTGGTGGTGGTCTCCCACCGCGACGACAAGCAGCTGCTCGCCTGCCACGGCACGTGCGCGCGCATGGCGAGCGGGTCGGTCGACGGTCTGGACGAGACGCCCCTCCCGCTGACTGAGCGCGTGCGCAGGCACGGGGCGGACGGCTCCTGATCCGGAGACCCGGGCAGCCACCGCAAGTACGACGCGAACGAAATGACCCGAACGAAGTGATGAGGAAGCGTATGAGCCTGTTGAGTCTCGGAGTACTCGCCTCCTCCCGCAAGGAAAACGAGTTCCGCCTGCCGTTGCACCCCGCCCACCTCGGCCGGATCGCCTCGGACGTACGAGAGAGGATCTTCCTCGAACAGGGCTACGGCGAACGGTTCGGCGTCGCCGACGACGCGCTGCGACCGCTCGTGGCGGGACTGCGCTCCCGCGAGCAACTCCTCGACGAGTGCGATGTGTTGCTGCTGCCCAAGCCCATGCACGAGGACGTCGCCGCGCTGCGCCAGGGCCAGGTGCTGTGGGGATGGCCGCACTGCGTGCAGGACGAGAGGATGACGCAGCTCGCCATCGACCGTCAGCTGACCCTCATCGCCTGGGAAGCCATGAACCACTGGACGTCCACGGGCGCCTTCAGTGTCCATTTGTTCCACAAGAACAACGAGCTCGCGGGCTACTGTTCGGTGCTGCACGCCCTGCAGCTCGGCGGACTGACCGGCAGTTACGGGCGGCGCCTGCGCGCCGTGGTCATCAGCTTCGGCGCCACGGCGCGCGGAGCGGTCACGGGCCTGGGCGCCATGGGAGTCTCCGACGTCACGGTGCTCACCCAGCGCGCCGCGGCGGCGGTGGCCTCACCGATGCCGTCGGTCGTGATGGGTCACTTCGAGGAGCACCAGGACGATCCGTCGCGTCTACAGGCGCTTACCCCGGCGGGACCCGTGCCGCTCGCGGAGTATCTCGCCGGGTTCGACATCATCGTCAACTGCGTCCGGCAGGACACCGACGCGCCCTTGACGTTCGTCACCGACGAGGAACTCGCCCTGTTCCGGCCGGGCTCCTTCTTCATCGACGTCTCCTGCGACGAGGGCATGGGCTTCGCCTGGGCCCGTCCGACCACCTTCGGCGATCCGATGCCCATGGTCGGGCCGGGGTGCCACTACTACGGGGTGGACCACAGCCCGTCCCACCTGTGGAACTCGGCCACGTGGGAGATCAGCGAGGCGCTCCTCCCTTATCTGCGCAAAGTCATGAGCGGCCCCGCGGCATGGGACGCGGACCCCACGGTCGGAAAGGCCATCGAGATCCGCGACGGCGTCGTCCTGAACCCGAAGATCCTCTCCTTCCAGCACCGGACAGCCGCCTACCCCCACACCCCCAACATCCCGGCCCCCGCCCTCACCCCCGTGCCGCACTCCGCCGCGCAGCCGGCCTGACACCCCCCGGACCCGGGCGTGGTCACTTCTCCCGCGGGAGAGTCACCGGCCGGTCAGCCCGGCCAGTTCGCCGATCGAGCAGAGCGTGTCGCCGTCCATGCCCTCACCCTTGCTGTCTCCCCTACGGGAGACTCAAGCTCATCCGCCTGCCGACCGCCTCGCACGCAGCGGATTCACCTTCTGCCACGCAGAGGCTCCGCCACCGCATCCGGCGAGCGGAGCGAGCACGACGGAGACGGCGCAGAGGGCGAAGGCCGGCACGGTGGTACGGGACTTCATGGCGGGATGCTGCCTTGGATGTTCGCTGGCGGGTGCTGCCTGCCACGGCACCGGCCCTTCCGGAGGAGCTTGCCGACGTGGGCCGGGCCGTGACCTGCGGGGAGGCACGCTAGTCGCGGCCTCGCGTCGTGGGGTGCAGCGGTCTCATCGGTCGCGGTAGGAGCCGAGGTGCCAGACAACGGCCTCATCCAGCTTCACCGTGCCGTTCTCGGCGAAGACCTCCACTCCCTGGCTGGCCGGGTCGGGGAAGATCTGGTCGGTGATCACGGCTTCGCCGTTGCCGCCGAAGACCTCGACGGAGGACCAGTCGACGAGGATCCGCAGCTTGACCTTGCCGTTCTTGGCCTTCAGCGGCGCTGTCTGGATGCCGGGGAAGGTGCTGTTGAAGTCGTCGGCGCCGGAGTTGGCGCGGTCGACGTACAGCTCCCGCGTCGTGGTGTCGTAGCCGATGACGGTCTCCTCGCCGTCGGCGCCGGTGCGTACCTTCAGGCCGAAGCGGTCGGCGTCCTTGAGGGAGAAGGTGGCCTCGATGTCGAGTGCCTTGCCCTGGGCCGCGGGGCCGATCAGGGGCTTCGTGGTGCTCTTGACGGTGACGTCGGCCGCCGTCGCGGGGCTCTTCTTCCGGAGGGACTCCAGGCCGTCGACCGGCTTGCTGGTGAGCCGGATCTGGCCGTCGACCGTGCGCAGGGCCATCTCCCGGGGGGCGCTCTGCGCGCCGCGCCAGGGGGAGGTGGGGATGGCGCCGCTGTAGTCCCAGTTGTTCATCCAGCCGACCATGTACCGCTTGCCGCCCGGGGCGTTCTCCCAGGACACGGCCGCGTAGTAGTCCTTGCCGTAGTCGGCCCAGTCGGCGCGCTGCACGACGGACTTGGCGGCGGTGTCGGCTTCGGTGAACTGGTCGGCCAGGATGTGGCCCCAGCCGGCATTGTTCATGTCTACGATCTGGATCTTCACCTTCTTGCCCGCGTAGGGACGCAGGTCGAAGGAGGCCCAGTCCAGTGTCTCGCTGTTGGCACCGGTGGCGCTGCGGACGACCTGGCCGTCGACGATCAGGTCGACGGACGTCTCCTGGGAGACGGGCTGGGCCAAGGCGTCGGACAGCATGATGTGGTCCACGTTCAGGTGGCCCCAGCCGCCGGTGTTGTCGTCGACGATCCTGATCCGCGCCTGCTTGCCGGCGAGATCGCCGACGTCCCAGGAAGCCCAGTTGAGAGCCTCGCTGTCCCTTCCGGTGGCACTGCGCACCACTTCGCCGTCGACGACGAGTTCCATGGCGGTGGGATTGGCGTAGCCGGTGGGGTGGTTGCCGCCGCCGATGAGGAAGTTGATGTGCTTCTTGTCGATGGTGAACTCGGGCGAGGTGAGGGTGCCGGTGGTGCTATCGCCGTCCAGGTAGCTGTTGACCAGTCCGTCGCCCAGGAATCCGGAGACTTCCTGCTGGTTGCCGATCGTGCCGGTGGCCGGTGCCGAGCCGAAGGCGTCTCCGGTCGTCGTCCAGTCGCCGTAGCCGCCGCCTTCGAAGTCGGCGAGGACGGTGCCCTCCGGCGGCGGCCCCTGCTCCATGACGGTTCCGGACTCGTGCGGGTGCCGGCCGCCGCCGATCTTGAAGTTCAGGTAGGAGCTGTCGACGGTGAATTCGGGTGAGGTGAGGGTGCCGGTGGTGCCGTCACCCGAGTGGAAGCTGTTGGCGAGGCCCTTGCCGTCGAAGCCCTCGACGGTCCCCTGTCCGGCCACCGCCCCGGCCGCCGGTCCGTCGCCGAAGGCGGTGCCGGTGGTCGTCCACGTACCGAAGTCGGCACCCTCGAAGTCCTGCACCACGGTGCCGGTGGGCGGGGTGTAGGTGCCCTTGTCGTCGGCGGTGAACTTCTCGCCGTCGAAGTCGCCGACGAAGTACTGGGCGGCCGAACCACCGGCGATTCCACCGGGGTTGATGTTGACGACCAGGACCCACTTGATCTTCTTCTTGTCCCGTCGACCGCGAGCGGGAACAGGTCGGGGCACTCCCACACACCGCCCGTCGCGCCGGCCGGCCCGAACTCGCTCTGCAGCTCCCAGTCCTTGAGGTTCTTCGACGAGTAGAACCGCACCTTGTGCTCCGTGGACAGCGACACCGTCATCAGCCAGCTCTTGGTCGGCGCGTACCACTGGACCTTGGGGTCGCGGAACTCCTTGGAGCCGATGTCGAGGACGGGATTGCCCTGGTACTTGGTCCAGGTGCGGCCGCGATCGGTGCTGTAGGCGAGGGACTGGGCCTGGATGCCCGTGTCCTTGGCGTGGCTGGTGTAGATGGCCACCATGGCCGGGTTCTTCTCCGTGCCGAAGCCGGTGGTGTTGTCCCAGTCGACGACCGCGCTGCCGGAGAACACCATCTCCTCGTCGTCGTGCGACAGGGCGAGCGGCAACTCCTCCCAGTGCACGAGGTCCTTGCTCACCGCGTGGCCCCAGGACATGTCGCCCCAGGAGTTGCCGTTCGGGTTGTACTGGTAGAAGAGGTGGTATTCGCCCTTGTAGTACACGAGGCCGTTGGGATCGTTCATCCAGTTCTTCTCCGGAGTGAAGTGGAACTGGGGCCGGTAGGTCTCGGAGTACGGCGGGGTGTCGGCAGCTACGGCTGAAGGAGCCAGCGGGGCTGCGGACAGGGCGCAGACGGTCGCCACGCCGCGATCATTCGTATACGGGCATGCCGGGATTCACGTCCAGAGTTCATGGCGTCTCCTGCGCTGCGGCCGTCCACGGTGCGGAGCCTGCGGCTCCGACGTGGGCCGACGGAAGAGTGATGCCGGGTCGGCTTGGTCGTCCACACCGCCGACCCGGGGGTGTCATCGTTGACTTGTGTCATCGATGACACCGAGCGGCCCGATGATGGGCTGAATCCGCCCAACGCGTCAACGGTTTGGGCGGAACCTCTCGGCCCGGCACTCCTGTCCGTCGAGCGCCACTGTCGACTGGTCGGCTGTGCCAACTGGTTCCGCCACGGCAGGTTGGGACGGGCGACCGAGCAGGTCAGGGCCGCGACTCGAGCGCCGGCCCAACAGGCTTCCGCGACCTCGTCGAGACTGATCTCGGCCAGCCGGCCACCTCAGGTCCGCAGCGCCGTGCGTTCCTCGACGATCAGTCCCGAAGGGGCTGTTACCGACTCGACCCGGCCGCCGGACCTGCACCCCAACACATCCACGGCAGCAGCATCCTCAACGCGGCCTCAATGAGGCCCGCCCAGGTGGGGCGCAGGTACGGGCCGTTCATCACGCCAGCTCAGAAAGAGGCTCGCAGCGGATTTCCCTTCCCATGCGCAGAGGCTCCGCCCGGTACTCGGGACGGAGCCTCTGCGGCAGTTGCCGCCGGCCAGGACATCTACGCGCAGGCTACCGGTGACGGACTGCGCCAGGGCGAGCTGAGCAGCCCTGAGCGATGCGTGGACCATCCCCGCAGGCGTCCGAGAGGCGGACCGGACCGGGAACTGGCACAGCAGATGGTCGAGCGGGCCCGTGCGCCAAGTGCGCCTTCCATGGGCGCCGCGCCTATGCCGAGCGGGTGAGGGCGGCTCGAACCCTTCGACAGGCCCTCGCGATCGAGTGGCCGCGTATCCCGTCGGAGTGCTCGCGCAGGAGAACGGTGGGATCGGAGCGCCGGGTGAGTTGTCGTAGCTTGGCGCGGCTGCAGTGCTCGACGAGGATCGGCACGTAGTTGGGAATACGAGCGTTGCTGAGTGGCTGGTAGCAGTCCTGCACCACATCCCGCACGATTGCAGCCGTCAACAGGTTGGCGTAGGCGGCCGTCAGCCGGTCCGTCAGATCCTGGATGGCGTCAGGTACCGCGGCTTCGGCCGTGTTCGCGCCCATGGGGCGCTCCTCACTGTCGCAGATGGCCGACCGCGGCGTCCGATCACGATCCGGGTGCTCGGTGGCGGCCTGTCCACTTCCCATAGTTGCACGGACCGCGTTCGTGGAACGGCCCACCGGATCTGTTCATGAACTCGACATGTCGGATGGGTCGACCTGCGGGTTGGGCGGCCGAGGGGGTTCGCGGCAGCAGCAGTCTCGGTTGCCTTGTTCACAGCACCGGCAGGTCAGGCGACGGGTGTCGCTACCGACTCCGACACGGGATTTACGCGACTGATCGGCGCCGTCCGGGGAACCCAGCATGTACATGTAGCGGCGCAGCCACCGGGATCACGTGTGGTGCGTCGTCCACCGACAGGGGTAGTCAGATGCTCGCATTCGTGGCCGCCGCACTCTTCGTCATCGCCTTCATCATCCATGTCACCGAGACGTCGACCGAGGTGATCTTCAGCCCGACGAGCCTCATGCTTGCCGGGCTCGCTTTCCTCGCTGTGCACTCGGCCGGCGTGGGGTCTGGCTGGTCCTCCCGGGGAAGCGGGCGTCGGCGCTGAGGAAGTGATGCGCTCCATCCTCGTGCCGGCGGATCCGAACAGGGAGCGGCCGGGTATCTCCCATCAGCGGGGCGGAGTTGCGCCCGGATCAGGCGATCACCCGCCTGCAGTCGGTGGCTGACTGTATGCCGCGGAGGAGCGATGGGGCGGAGTCCTTGCCCCTGGCCGCCTCGCGACCAGACCACACGGTCCTCGCTGGTCTGCGGCGTGTCCCCGTCCGGCAGGCGCACGTCGTTGACGGCGATGTGCACCTCGACGGCTTCCAGGCCCCGCCTCCGTTCCACCGCCGCGATCACGTTCTCACGGACCTCTGCGGCGACCTGGCGGATACTGACCCCGCATGCGACGACGACCTGGAGGTCGATAGCGGTCTGCTTCTCACAGACCTCGACCTGACGCCGCGCCCCGCGCTCGCGTGCCCGCCCGGGCCCCGGTCGCGCACGGCGCCCATGGTTCGAGTGAATCCGCCGCCCAGTGCGTTGATTCCGGGGACCTCCCGTGCGGCGATCCGGACGATCTTCTCCACCACCCCGTCCGCTATGGCCGTTTCGTCACGTGGCCCCGGTGGTCCCTGTGGCCGGGCCGTGCGGCCTGCAGCATCGTGCCGACGCCGGTGCGGAACTCATCGGGATCGGACTTGTGCAGGGTTGAACTGTTCGGCCCCGTCATGCGAAGCCACCACCTCGGGCGGTGCACGGACTGCCGTGCCCGAGCGGCCGTCGGCCGACAAGTCTCGTGCCGCACTCGCCGGTACCTCACGGTGCGGCGGATATGCGCACCACCGCGTTTCGGCACCACCCACTTCCTGGGAATGGGCGGCTTCCGGCCGTCCACCGGACCGGGTCAGGGACTATGCTGCTGTACGGACGCCCCAGACCCCGGCGGCTTGTCGTTGCTCGACACAGATGGCTCCGGGGAGCGGATCTTTCGTCCGTCACCCGGCGCATCCCTGGAGGGAACTGGGTGGGGCCGCTGTCCTGTCGCACAGGCTGTGGGACCGACCGTTGTTCCACCTCCGCCGAACGTACGTCCCTGCCGACAGCACACCGAGGGGGCCGGGAATCCCGGCGTCACCGCGTGCGCTGCCGAATGGTCCTCCGAACCGAGGCGTCATGCCCCTTCCGCAGCTCACCGTCTACCGCCATGACCGAAGGCACCGGGCACTGGTCACCCTGGCCGGCGAGATCGACCTGGAATCGGCGCCGCTGGTGCGCGCGGCACTGGCGCGGTGTCTGGGCGACGGTATCCGCATCATCGACGTCGACCTCACCCCCGTCACCTTCTGCGACTGCAGCGGCCTCAACGCCTTCCTCGACGCCGCGCAGAAGACCACCGAGGCCGGCGGGACCCTGGGACTGCACCACCCGCCACCGGCACTGGGCCGGATACTCAATCTCACCGGCTGCGGGTTCCTGCTCCTTGGCCTGCCGTTCGGGCCCCTGTCACCTCCTCTCGCGGCGGGTGCCCCAGACCCTGCCGCCCAAGCCCCGCCGCACCGGCATGTTCCGCTTGCGCCTGTCCTCTCGGGCGATGTGCGGTGACGGCCCGGCCCATGCGGGGGCAGGCGTACGGGCCCAGTGGCGGCGAGTCGCCCGCGCTGGACGCGGTGCGGTTGCGTCGGGTGAACCGCTGGCAGGCGCAGGGCCTGGGCGGGGAGCCGGCGGATCTGTACGTGGACTCCCTCGAGACGTCTCCCCGTGAGACCTACCGTGCTCCCGGCCGCCAAGACTTCCTGAACCGTCTCACCAGCGACATCCGCCGACCGGGGTTCGCCATGGTGATCGCAGAAACGGATGGCCTGGTGGGATGCGCCTTCGGCTTCCCGGTGCGTGGCGACGGCTCCTGGTGGCTCGGGTTCGACGGGGCACTGCCGCGCAGCATCGAGCAACTCACCGAGTCGGGCGGAGTCTTCGCGATCACCGACATCCTGGTCCGCCCGCACCCGCAGGACGAGCACGTGGCCCGCCGGTTGCAGGAGCGGCTGCTGACAGATCACCAGGCGTCGCTCGGCGCAACCTTGGTGGACCGGGCTGATCGCCCAACTCTCACTGCGCTCCGTTCCTGGGGGTGGCTGGACGTGGGAGAGATCTGGAGGCCGATCAGCGCCACGCTGCTCCGGGTGCTGGTCCTTCCCGTAGGGGAACGAACCGCGGCGAGGCTGGAGGGCTTGGCGCACGATGCCTGGACCCGGTGGCCCGGGTGAGGTCCGACAGCCGCTCGGCCCGTATCCAGGCGCTGGTCGCCGAGCAGGCGGCCCGCCGCGGAGCCCGGGTCGGCGTGGTGGACGTGTGCACCGCGGCCGTGGCCGCTCTGCCGGTCGGCGGAGCCGGAGTGTCCGCGATGTCCCGGACCACGACAAGCCATCCGCTGTGCAGCACCGACGACATCAGCGAGCAGTTGGAGGAGCTCCAGCTCACCCTGGGCGAGGGACCCTGCGTGGACGCCTTCACACAGGGTTCCGCCATCCTGACACCCGATCTGCTGACCGGCGCGATGCAGGACCGCTGGCCCGTGTTCGCCGATGCGGCGCTGGAAGCCGGGGCACGCGCGGTGTTCGCGCTCCCCCTGCAGATAGGGGCGATCAGCCCGGGAGTCCTGGACCTGTACGCCAACGTACCGACCGTGCTGGACGCGGAGGAGTTGGCCGACGCGCTGGCCTTCGCCGATCTCGCGACACTGCTCCTGCTCGATACTCGGATCGAGGAGACGGGCGCGCCGACCGGCGGACCGTTGCCGGACCGTGGCTTCGAGGACCTGGGCGGATACCGGCCGGAGATCGACCAGGCCACCGGCATCCTCACCGTCCAGCTCGGCGTCGGCATCGACGAAGCCTTCGTCAGGCTCCGCGCCTACGCCTACACCCAGGGACGCCGACTCGCCGAGGTGGCCGCCGACGTGGTGGCCCACCGGCTCCGCTTCTCCCCCGACGCGGAACCGAGACGGACCGACGAAGAAACCTGACGCACCGGTGCCGACCGACGAACGTGCTGCACTTCCGCCCCCTCCCGGCGGGAGAAGTCTCAAGCGAGGGTGTCACGATGAATCAGCAGCTTCTGGCCAAGACCTTCGTCGAGCTGGCGGACAACCTGGTCGCCGACTTCGACCTGATCGACTTCCTGCGCCTGCTCACCGACCGCTGCGTGGGCATGCTCGGCGCCAGTGCGGCCGGGGTGCTGCTCGCGGACCGTGACGGCGAACTCCGCGTCATGGCCGCCTCCGACGAACAGGTACGCCTGCTGGAACTCTTCCAGCTCCAGAACGACGAAGGCCCCTGCCTGGAGTGCTTCCGCACCGGCACACCGGTGATCGTCCCCGACCTGACCCGCGAGGTCGACCGCTGGCCACGCTTCGTCACGGCAGCCCACCGCAGCGGCTTCGGCGCGGTCCAGGCCCTGCCCATGCGTCTGCGCGACGAGGTCGTCGGCGCCCTGAACCTCTTCCGCGCCACCCCCGGCCCCTTCGACCCGGCCGCCACCCTCATCGCCCAGGCCCTCGCCGACGTCGCCACCATCAGCCTCCTGCAACAACGCACCACCCACCGCAGCACCGTCCTCAACGAACAGCTGCAGGCGGCGTTGAACAGCCGGGTGCTGATCGAGCAGGCCAAAGGGAAACTCGCCGAACGCCAGAACATCGACATGGAGCAGGCCTTCACCGCACTGCGCGGCTACGCCCGCGCCCACAACCGACGCCTGTCCGACGTCGCCCGCGCCTTCATCGACGACTCCGAACCCCTCCCCGGCCTGGTGGCCTGAGACCGACGCCGAGGCGGCGACCGCACGCAGCTGCCCAAGCACGAGGAATCACGCTCGGATCACGGGCCGTGCTTCTGGAGGCGCGGTGCTGCTGCGCGGCTGTCGGCTGACGCCCGCAGTGGTGCGCCGCCGGCTGCGGGGCTGGTCCCGGGCTCCGGGCCCTCGCCCTCGGCTGTCTCGCCGGACCGCACCGCCGTCCCCGCCGCTGTCGCTGTCCAAGCGGCGCAGTACAGCAGCAGCCTGGCCATGAGGTTGATCCACAGCACGACGGCGACCGGCACGGCGAAGGCGCCGTACATGCTCTTCGCCGCAACGCCCTGCAGGTAGCCGGTCAGCAGCCACTTGAGCAGTTCGAAGCCCACCGCACCGATCAGCCCGGCGACCACGACCTCACGTCGGTCGGGATGCACCCGCGGCAGCCGGGTGAGCAAATAGACCAGCAGCAGGAAGTCGACGACCAGGGCGATGGCCAGGCCGGCGAAGAACAGCAGGGCCCGTCCCGCCCCGCCCTCGATCCCGACCTTGTCGGCGGCCCAGCCGACGGCACTGTTCGCGAGCACCGAACTGCCGATCGCGACCAGCCCGACCGCGCCTAGACCGACCAGCACCACGGAGTCCTTCAACTTGAGCAGGAACGGATTGCCCGGGTCCTGCTCCTTCTCCCACACCGCACGCAGGCAGCCGCGCACGGCGCCGACCCAGTTGACGCCGATCACAAGCAGCAGCGCGCCCGCGATCAGCCCGACGGAACCGGCATGCGCGACAAGACTGTCCAGGTCCAGCAGGTCGGAGAGGCCCGGCGCCTGGTCGGCGATCTTGTCCTGGAGTTTCCCCAGCTGGTCGTCGCTCAGCAGCTTGGCACCGATCGCCGCGCCCACGGTGATCAGCGGAAAGAGCGCGACGAAACTGGTGAAGGTGATGGCCGCGGCGAGCCGGGCCCAGTGGACGGCATCCAGCCGCTCGTACGCCCGCCAGGCGTGCGTACGCATCAGCTGTCCGACCACAGGCAGCCTTCTCAGCCATTCCATGAGCAACACCCACTCCCTACGTACCCACAGCCGAGAAGAGAGGCATCCGGCGGGGAACCCGTGCGCTGCGGGTCGCCAGGCGGCCGACCTGGATCGTCAGTGAGCGGCCCGGTGGCGGAACCAGTGGTCCTTGTGACGGGGGCGATCGACCGGTCCGGCAGGGTCTTCGTCATGCCTCTCCCTCTGCGCCGTCCCCGAGCGGGCGGAGTCGCGTTCGTGGAGCAGAACGCGGCGTTCCTGTTCGGCTGCGGCTGTCTCGCGCCGAGACTGCTTGAGCCGGTGACGTGCGGTGCGGCCGCGACGAGCGGTGCGGCGTGTACCGGTCAGGAGCAGGCTCAGCCCGAGCAGAGCCGCCGCCCCGACGACGATGCCGTAGAGGAAGAGGGTGCCGGTGGAGCCGGTGACGTCGACTCCGAAGACGGAGAATCCCCCGGTGAACTCGTGGGCGCTACCACTGTTGGAAAGAACGCCGACGACGCCGATGCCTACCGCGGCAACGAGAATGATGAGTCCGAGGATGATCATGACGTGCTCCTGGGATCTGCTGCCTGCCCTCACGGTAGAACCGTTCTACCCGGCACGCCACCGCCAGAGGTTGCGTCTACCCAGAGATTGAGGTAGAGGCGAGACCGGAGGACGCGGGCACTACTGGTGGACGACCTCTGGTCCGCCCATCCGCCACGACCCCAGGAGGCATGGCGCCATGGTCTTCTTCCTGGTTCTTCTTGGGGGCGCCATCGCTCTGGTCGTCATCGGCGCTGTCGTCGACGGCGTGCTGTATCTGCTCTCCATCGCCGTGCTGCTCCTCATCGCCGCCGTGCTGTACCTGCTCGTGCGCTCGGTATCGCGCTCGCGCCGACGCCGATCAGAAGGCAGCCCGCGGCACCCCCAGCACCCGGCCGTACGGCGGTTCGAGCGCCGATGCCGTCCAGTCCTGCGACTGCGCATTGCCACTGGAACCTGGCCGCCCCCGGCGGCGTACGCGGCGGTGGCCCAGCAGACCGCGGCGTAGAAGAGCGCCCGGCCGCCGTCAAGCACTCGCGAGGCCGCGTTGCGCCGAGGCCTCCTGCCCAAGATCGCGCGGGCGCCCCGCCACGACGCCATGCAGCCGAACCCGACGACCAGCGCCCACAGCATCGCCTTCCCGAAGGGCTGCGCCGCGATCTGGGCCGGCGCGCCCTGGCGGTCTGCCGACTCGCCACCGCTGCCGAGGGCGATCCGGACGGCCGGTACACCGATGAGGACGTACACCACGCCTCGCGCGGCGAAGCCCGCCCGTCCGGCGGCAGTCAGTTTCCGCCTCTCCGCGGAGCGACGGGTATCGGGCCTGGTGGTCCGGCGTCGCCTGTGCACCCGGGGTGTCGTCACGGTGCCGTCCCCGGATGGGGGGTGTCGGCCATGGCCTGCTCGCGCAGGCGTGCGCAGATGCGGGTGATCAGCCGGGAGACGTGCATCTGCGAAAGACCGAGCTGCAGGGCGATGCGGTCCTGCGTCATCTCGCAGAAGAACCGCATGTAGAGAATCCGCCGCTCGCGTTCGGGCAGTGCCCGCAGCAACGGGCGGAGCGACTCGCGGTTGACGATCAGGTCGAAGCCGGGCTCCAGGCCACCGAGGGTGTCGGTCAGTGGAGGGCTGTCAGCGGAGCGGCCGGGCACGGCGTCCAGGGACAGGGCGGCGAAGCTCTCCAGCGCCCCTTGGCCCAGTCGTACGTCCGCCTCGGTCAGGCCGGTGTGCGCGGCGATCTCGTGGACGGAGGGTTCGTGGCCGCCCCGCGACGAGCACTCGTGGCCGGCGGAGCGGACCCGGCCACGCAGTTCCTGTACACGCCGCGGCACATGCACGACCCAGAGTTCGTCACGGAAGTGCCGCTTCACCTCGCCGAGGATCGTCGGTATGGCAAAGCTCGGGAAGGCGGTGCCGAGACCGGGATCGAAGCGGGACACCGCCTTGACCAGGCCGAGTTGGGCGACCTGTGTGAGGTCCTCGAAGGTCTCGCCGCGATGGCGGAAGCGTCGGGCGAGCCGTACGGCCATCGGCATCCAGGCACACACCACCTCCTGCCGCAGCGTGGACCTCTCCGGACCGTCCGGCAGGGCGGCGATACGGCGAAAGGCGGCGCCGGTGTCCGGTGCGTCGTCGTAGCGGCGTCCGCTTCGTGGGCTCGGCGTGCGTGCGTACGTCATGGGCGCGTGTCTCCCTGATCGGTGGCGTCGCTCAGCGTGGGAGGCGGCGGACCGCAGCGCGCTGGGGAGCAGCGACAGCTGCTCCCAGGGGCGTGCCTCCGGTTCGAAGCACCTCGGACGGGTCTCCTGGCAGCCCGCCTTCAAACAAGCTCTGCGGCACGCAGCGGCAGCTGCCCATGGGACGCTCGGGCGGCGAACGTGGCGCGTCGAAGGGCCCGGGCACGCTCTCCAGCGGGTGACCCACGCCACGACCCGTCCCCGCCCCTGACAGCCCCGCCGGCCCAGCCGAGCGAGACGCCCCTGGGCGGTTCCGTCCGCAACCGGATGGTCAACCGGCAACACGGCAGACGCCCTTGACCGATTCGTGAGGGCGGGCGGGCGGCGGGCGGCCGCGTGGTCGGCATCGCTGCGGGTACGCAGTCGGCATGAGACACCTCCGCGCACTCGATGCACGGCTCTTCTCGCGCGTCGCCTCTCCCCACCCCCTGCTGCCGTGGCCGGCCGGCGCCGCCGTCATGGGCCTGTCCGGCAACCGTGGCGCACACCGTGCCGCGCTGCGCGGTACAGGCTCGCCGACCCTGGCCTCCGCCGCCGTCGGCATCGCCGCCAGTCGGCGCCGGCCACCGGCTTCGGCCCAGGCCCGCTGTCCGGGCACCCGGCCGCCGTCGCGGCTTTCGCAACCGCCGTCACCCTGGAGTCGCCCAAACCGGGAGCCGCACTCATCCCCCTGGCCACAACCGCCGCCGTCGTACCTGCCGCCACCGCGGTAACGCCGCCGACGGGTGGCGCTCTTCGAGCCTTCTGCCTGTTCAACGGCTTCGGGGTCAGGGAAGGGGCAGACCCTCTCGCTGGTACACGGTGCCAAGGCCATCACCATGCCGCGCGCCTGGTCGATCACCGGACGGCTCGCCGGCGCGCGGCCCAACTGCTCTTTGCTGGCGCGTAGTTCGACGATCTCGGCCAGTAGAGCCGTTTTCCTCCGCCGAAGCCACGGCCGTCAACAGCCGCCGTTCTTCGCGGGGCGTGGTCAGTTGGCGCATGGTGCGTACTCGCAGGGCAGTCGCCCTGTCCGTGGGTGGTCAGCGGCGCGCCAGTTGCCGCTCGCCGGCCGCACCGGGCTGGTAGGCCAGTTCGTAGTGTTTGAAGATCGCTTCCTCCTGCTCGGCGGGCAGTACGTCGTCGGTACCGATCGAAGGGGCCTGCTTCACCAGCGTTCTGACGTAGCCGACCCTGAGATAGCCCGGCCCGACGATCGCGTTCTCGATGGGGACGAAGACCAGACGGTGCCGGGTGGGCAGTCCGGTCCGTACCGTGGCCATGGCCGGCTCATCGGTGGTGGTGTCCACATAGACCGCCTCAAGGACACCGATCTTGCGCGACTCGGCGTCGACGACATCGCGGTTGCGCCATTCTCGGACGTCGGCTGCGTGAATCATGGTCTCTCCCTAGCTGGACGACCTGCGTGGGGAGCGTGAGTCGCACCCCTGGTCTTGCTGCGTGTAATCGCCGCAGCGCACGACGCGGCGCCCGCTGTATCCGCGACGGCATCTTCACGGGTCACCCGCGGCGCTCGCGGTCCCGTCGGTCCTCGCGCCTCCAGCGCGCCCGGTGCTGACGGCTGTAGCGGCGTTCCCAGCGTTCCTGACGATTCCGGCGCTCCTGGTAGTCCCGGTAGTCCCCGAACTCGGAACTGTCGCTACGGCCTCCACCTCCGCCACGATCGCGGCCGTGGCGGGTGGCGCCGTAGGCCAGCACCGCCGCGGCCACCCACCAGATGGGTTCGAGGAAGCCGAAGCCGAACAGGACCGCGATGAAGATGAGGAGCAGGACGAACACGGCGGGCCTCCCCGGAGCGGAACAAACCATCGCTGCCGGGGACCGGGGCCTGTACGAACAGACTAGTCCTCCCCAGAGGTTACGGATAGCGACCCACGTCAGCGTCTTCCGCCGGGACCGGATGGCCACTTGGCATCTGTCCAGGGAACGCGGCGAGGGCTAGCGTGTGCGGTACGGCCCGAGCCCCCGGCAGCGTCGATCACCTTTCTCGCGCTCCTTCGGGGGCGCACCTGGCGCATCAGTGCCGGTACCCGCCCCGTTTGCCAACGGGCCGCCCCGCACTCGCCGTCGCTACGCGATCCCGGCGCAGCCTCGATGCGCCCCATGTGGGCACCGCCCATTCGCTGCCCGCCGTGTCGCACGTATCCACCGACAGGCGATACACATGTACGCGCTGATTGTTCCCGCTTTGACCCCCTTCGTCCTGCTCGCGACCTTGATGGCCCTGTCCTGGTGGGAGGACCGCGTCCTGCCTGCGCCGCCGGCCGAGCCGCTCGACACTCCCGCCGAGGCTCCGTTCACCCCGGCCGCCGCTGCCGAGCACGCAGAACTTCCCCGTGCCGACACCGCGTTGACAAGGGAGGTTGCCAGGCGTTGACCGACAACACGGCGTAGGGCCATGCACCCCGGATCACTCGGGCGAAGCATTCCGCCTTCCCGCTTCGCCCGGTCCCCGCGGAACCAGGAAATCCCCGCGATCTGGAGGCCCGGCCATGATTGTTCTGGATTCTTCTCCTTCTGCTGATCCTGGCCGTGTTCGGGTTCGGCTTCACCATGCAGACCCTTTGGTGGGTCGCCGCCGTCCTGCTGGTCGTCTGGATCGCCGGCTTCGCGATGCGCGGGCGCGGCGGTAGCAAGCGCCGGTACAGCCGCAGGTAGTCCGTTCCGGCTCACCGCTCAATGAGCGGTGGTGTCGGAACTGCTCGCGGCACCGCTGCTGGACGGCCCGGACGACGCCGAAGAGCTGGGACCGGAGCTGGGACTGTGACTCGGGCTGGGACTCGTGCTGGGACTCGTGCTGGGACCAGAACTGGTGTCCGGTGCCGCGCTCGCGTCCGGCGAGCCAGAGCTGCCCGTCTGCGGCGCCCCGCCGCTGGACGCACCCGGGGTGGGTGTCCGGCTGTCGGCGGGACCAGGAGTACCGGCCGAGCCACCGCCCACCGAGGTTCCCCTGCCCGGCTCATTCTTGACGACGGCCGCCACCGGCTTACCCATGATCAGCTCCACCGCGGTCACCATGACCATCGCCAGGGCGAACACCAGGCCCGTCGCCAGGGCGTACTTCTTCCAGCCGATGGTCCTCCGGACGGAGCCACCCCGATAGGTGGTGACCGACTCACCTTCGGAGGGCGTGAAGGGCGGTACCGCGTCGACAACCGAAGCGCCGGCCGGTAACCCGAACGCCGCCCGGGCGTCCGCGCGGTGTTCCGCCCGCTCCTCACCCGGCGTCCTCGGCGCTCCTACCGGCGGCACCCGGCTACGAATCCCCTCGCCTGTCCGTCGGAAAGCATGCGAGAAGACCGCCGCGCCGGTGGTCGCGCTGGCACTGACCACGGCGGCGCCGATGATCGTCCCGGTCACCCCCAGCAGGGACGCCAGCACCGCGCCCACCACCGTCGCGAGTGCGCTCGCCACCACCTGCACAACAGTCAGGTCGAGCACCATGCGCTTCGGCGCCCGTCCCTCTTCTTCTCTGCGATTCTCCATCAATATCCCTTGATAGTTCCGGAGCCCGAGGGCCATCGACGCCGTGACCATCGGCGTGATGGCGGAGAGCGAGGACGAAGCCGAGCGACAACTCGCCGGCCACTGTGTGACGGCCGGACTTGTCCCGCCCACGGTGGCGCTGACGCGAGCTTGACGGAGGTCCGTGAGCGTTTCGCGGTCGCGTGGAAGCACCCCCTGCGCGGATGGAGCTGTTCGCACCGGACGAGAAAAGGTCGATGCGGGTTGGCCCAGTCGCGAGTTGTGCGGTTCCGCTGAGCGCAGGGTATGGAAGGCTCCTTCGACGGTGCGGACGGTACAACGGGGACGACTGCCCGGCTGACGGTGTTTCACCCTGCGATCAGCGACCCCAACCGGTGTGCTGTCAACCGCACATGGCACTCACGTCACCAGCATGACCACCAAACCGGATCGCCGACCGTGTCGGTGGGCAACGCGGCAGAGCAGCCCGGCATCGGAGCCGCCCGATCACCGCCGTGTAAACATCGTGGTACCCCTCTCCCGGACCAACCGTGGGACCGGCCTCAGGACTATGCTGTGTACGGACGTCCCGGACCCCGGCGGGCCACCGCTGCTTGGCTCACATGCCCGCGGAGAGCGGATCACTCGTCCGGTCGCCCCGCGCATCCCCGAGGGAACCGGCTGGGTCCTACGCCCCGGAACATCGGCTGCTGGATCGGTCGTTCACCTGCCTGCACGACAGTACGACCGTACCGGGAGCCCGGCACGGTCTCGTGAACCGAGGCACCCTGCCCATGAGTGTCCCACCCATCCTGAACGTCTACCGGCACGACACCGACAACCGGGCGCTGGTCACCCTGACCGGTGAGATCGACCTGAATTCGGCGCCTCTGGTGCACGCATCACTGGAGCGGTGCCTCCACGATGGCATCCGCACCATCGACGTCGATGTCACCGCCGTGACCTTCTGCGACTGCAGCGGCCTCAACACCTTCCTCTACGCCTCGTTGTGCACCGCCGCGGCCGGAGGATCCCTGCGACTGCACCACCCCAGCCCGGCGCTGAAACGCCTCGTCGCCCTCACCGGCTCCGACTCCCTCTTCCTCGCCCTCCCGGATGCCTTCGCCGGGAACCGACCGCCCCCACGGCCCGCTCCCGTACACCAGGTCGCGCAGCTGCTCGCTCCAACCCTGCCTGCTCTCCCGGGCGGTGTGCTGTGACAGCCCCGCCCGGGCCGATCCGATCGCGGAGACGCGCAGACCACCAGCCGCTCGCCACGCGCACGACGCCCCTGAGCCTGCGCCGGCTCAACCGCCGGCAGGCCGAGGAACTGCGAGAGGACCTGGCGGACCTGTACGTGAAGCCTGTGCCACGCCACCCGGTTGGGAGTACCGGGGCCGGAAGGACTTCCTGCGCCGTGTCACGCATGACACCTGGCGACCGGGGTTCGCGATGCTGACCGCTGAAGCATCGAACCTGGTGGGGTGCGCGTTCGGATTCCCCGTGCCGCGTGACGGCTCCTGGCGGAGGAGCCTCCGTGGAACACTCCCGCAAGACGTCGAGCAGCTCACCGCGTCCGGACAGGCATCCACGGTGTTGCGGGCCCTGATCCTTCCCCTCGGAGAGCGGACAGCGGCGGAGCCGGGCGGCCTCGAGAACCGCCGGCCGTGTCCTGCTCATCGGCGACGCCGCGGGCCACCTGGATGCCCTCACCGATGAGGGCATCGCCCTCCTCAGCCGCGGTCGACCCACTGCAGTAGTGGTCCGGCCCCTTCCCATGACGTTCATGGCGTCGCCAGCACCTTGTCGATACGGGGTAGTTGGCTGGCACGACCAGCAATGACCTGTCCGAACCGGCTGCGGCCCACAAGCGTATCGCCGAGCTGGAAGCCGAGTTGGCCGTCCACCGGCGGGCCGCCGAACCGCTGGGCGAGGTGACGTCCCCAAAAGGCGGTTCGCAGCCATCCACGTGATGGCCCGTGAGCACCTGCCGGAGAGTGTCATTCCGTCGGCGTGCCGATCCGGAGCCGGTCACCGTGAGGATCGCGCAGCTCAATCTCACGCACCCACGGAGCAGCAGCGGATTCAGCCCATTGACCCAAAGCCCTGAATCCGCACCCCCGATGAGACGTTTCCACAGGCACAGGCACAGGCGGGTGGGCGCAGGATTCGTGCTCTCCGCTTGAGCGGAGGTGACCCATCTGAGCGCGTTCATCGGAGCCGCCCACTGTCACACACCGACCGTGACCGGGCCTTGGAACACACTCAGCTACCCGCGGTCCTTGACCCGAGGAGCTGGACGAGACCCGTCTTCGACCACCCCGATGTCCTGACCGGGGACCGAGTGACCGCTCGGGGCCGTTTCCTCCATAGAACCCCCGCACAGCGGAGTCCCTTACCGACGCGATGATGCTCCGCCCCTTGTCCCGGGGTGGAGCATCATCCCTGACACCAAGAGGCGAGCCTGTCCAGCAGACTGCGTATGGACCTGGGTCGCAACGTGTCGATCGGATCAGCCAAGGACGTAGGTCTCATCACCGAAGTCAGCGACGATCTTCAGCTTGCCGCCGAGCGCCTTGACGTAGGCGGCGAGGGTGTCGACCTCACCGCGCTCGAGCTGGCCCTTCTCGCTGCGTGAGACGCGGGCCTGGGTGACACCCATGGCTCCGGCAACCTGGACCTGCGTGGTGTGCTGCCGCTTCCGCAACTCGGCGAGGCGGTCGACACGGGAAGCCAGGACCATCGATTCGCTTCAGATGCTCCGCGTACACCTGCTCCGCCTGGGGCACCGCGACGCGGTACCAGCCGGACCAGTTGCCCGCCTTGTCACCGCCGACCAAGATCACGGCCTGGCGATCGGGGTCGAACACGAACAGCAACCGCTCGACCGGGGTATCGCTCGCGTATCCGTCTCAGGCGACCGGTCTCAGATGGTTTCGGTGTCGATCACGAACCGGTAGCGCACATCACTGGCGGTGACCCGCTCGTACGCCTCGTTGATCTCGGAGGCGGCGATCCGCTCGATCTCCGCGCCGATGCCGTGCGCGGCGCAGAAGTCGAGCATCTCCTGGGTCTCGGGGATGCCGCCGATCATCGATCCGGCGAGGATCTTGTTGCCGCCGATGAGGGAGAACGGGTGGAAGGAGACGGGCTCCTCCGGGACGCCCACGTTCACCAGGGCGCCGCCCACCCGGAGCAGGCTGAGGTAGGCGCCGAGGTCCAGCGGCGCCGACACCGTGGAGAGGATGAGGTCGAAGGTGCCGGCGAGTTCCTCGAACGTCTTCGGGTCGCTGGTCGCGTAGTAGTGGTCGGCGCCCAGCTTCAACCCGTCGTCCTTCTTGCGGAGGGACTGCGAGAGGACGGTCACCTCGGCGCCGAGCGCGTGCGCGAGCTTGACGCCCATGTGCCCGAGACCGCCGAGACCGACGACGGCGACCTTCTTGCCGGGGCCCGCGCCCCACTGCTTGAGCGGCGCGTACGTGGTGATGCCCGCGCACAGCAGCGGCGCGGCGACGTCCAGGGACAGCCCGTCGGGGATACGGACGACGAAGTTCTCGTCGACGACGACGTGCGTGGAGTAGCCGCCGTAGGTGGGCTCGCCGTCACGGCCGATGCCGTTGTACGTCTGGACGCTCCCCCGTACACAGTGCTGTTCCTGGCCGGCCTTGCAGTTGTCGCACTCACGACAGGAGTCGACCATGCAGCCGACGCCCACGCGGTCGCCGACCTTGTACCTGGTCACGCCGGGGCCGACCTCGGAGACGACGCCCGCGATCTCGTGTCCGGGGACCATCGGGAAGATCGCCTCGCCCCAGCCCTCGTGGACCTGGTGGATGTCCGAGTGGCAGATGCCCGCGAACTTGATGTCGATCAGTACATCGAACTCGCGGACCGCCCGGCGCTCGATGGTGGTGCGCTCCAGGGGAGCCTTGGCGGCGGGGGCGGCGTACGCAGCAACAGTGGTCATGCCGATGGTTCTCCTAGCTGAGGTTCCGTGCCCGGCTGCCTTCCGGCCGGCCACGGTTTCAGCGTGGCGGACGGTTCGGTCTTCACCCAGGCCACGGCTTTGCGTACGTCCGCTGGTCCTGCTACTGGCGGGGTCAGGATGGTGTGCGTGCGTCGGTCCGTGCCCGACCGGTGCCGGACCGACGGGTTTCGTGCGTGATCTGCTCAGGTCGGCGTCGACCACAGGAGTCCGATCGAACCCCCAGCATGTCGTCGGCCTGACGGCTGAGCAGCATGTCGTGCGCGTACGCCGTCAGAGGGCCGTCGCCGATTTCCCCGAAGGCGCTCCGGGCACTGTCGGGGCGGGTGAGTTGATCATTCATGCCACGACCACACGAACCGGGTTCTCGGTGTTCCGGTCGCCCTGCCGGTCGGTGCGCGGTCGCGTCACACTGTCACTTGCGCGCTTGCACCGGAGAGCCGGCGCCCCTCGGTGTCATGGTGGATCGGTGTGTGCGAACCGCTCAGCGGCAGACCCGCTCCGCCCTGCCGGACGGCGACGATCTCGGCGGCGATGGACAGGGCGGTCTCCTCGGGCGTGCGGGCGCCGAGGTCGAGGCCGATAGGTGAGTGGAGTCGGGTCAGTTCGGCGTCGGTGAGGCCCCTCTCGCGGAGTCTGCGGTCACGGTCCTCGTGGGTGCGGCGCGAGCCCATCGCGCCGACGTAGGCGAGCGGCAGCCGTAGGGCCGCTTCCAGCAGGGGTACGTCGAACTTGGCGTCGTGGGTGAGCACGCACACCACCGTGCGGTCGTCGGTCGGGGTGCGGCGCAGGTAGCGGTGCGGCCAGTCGACCACGATGTCGTCGGCCTCGGGAAAGCGTGACCGGGTGGCGAAGACGGGTCGGGCGTCGCACACCGTCACGTGGTAACCGAGGAACTTGCCCATGCGCACCAACGCCGCGGCGAAGTCGATGGCGCCGAAGACGAGCATCCGGGGCGGCGGGACACTCGACTCGACGAACAGGGCCACATCGGCCTCGCAGTGGGATCCGTCCTGCGCGATGTCGAAGGACCCCGTGCGGCCGGCGTTCAGCAGGGAGCGGGTTTCCCGCACGGCGGCGCGGTCCAGGTCCGGGTGTCCGCCGAGTTCGCCTTCGTACGATCCTCCCCCAGACTCCGTCCGGGGGGGACCCCCATCTCGCTTCGCTCGGGTGGACCGCCAGCGCCCGCCCGAGGAGTTCTGCCGGGCCTCGGACCACGCGGGCGAGTGCCGCCGCCTCACCCCGGGCGGCGGCCGACAGCGCCACCTGGAACACCTTCCTGTCCGGTCCGTCGGCGGGCACCGGCGTGACCAGGATGTCGAGGACACCGCCGCAGGTCAGCCCGACGGCGAAGGCGTCCTCGTCGCTGTACCCGAACCGCTCGCGCACCACCCGGCCGTCCTGGAGCGCCTGGGCGCACAGGTCGTAGACCGCGCCTTCGACACAGCCGCCGGACACCGAACCGATGGCGTTGCCATCGGCGTCGACGGCGAGCGCGGCGCCCGGACCGCGCGGCGCACTGCCGCTGACGGCCACGACCGTGGCGACCGCGAAGCCCCGCCCCTCCTCAAGCCACCGGTTCAGCTCTTCCGCGATGTCCAGCATGTGCATGACTTTCTTGTCGGAGGGCGGACCGCCACCGTCGTCGGCTCAGAGCAGCTTGTCCAGCGTGATCGGCAGGTCCCGCACCCGCTTGCCGGTCGCGTGATGGATGGCGTTCGCCACGGCCGCTCCTACACCCGTGATGCCGACCTCGCCGGCGCCGAGGATGCCGAGTGGCGCGATCGGATCCGGGTCGTCCAGGAAGGACACGTCGATCGGGGGGATGTCGGCGTGCACGGGGACGTGGTACTCGGCCAGGCTGGGGTTCATGATCCGTCCGGTGCGCGGGTCGACGAGTGTCTCCTCCGCCATCGCGAGGCCCAGGCCCATCACGATGCCTCCGCGCAGCTGGCTGGCCGCCGTCTTCGCGTTGATCACCCTGCCGATGTCGAACACGCCGACCCACCGCGACACCCGTGTCTCGCCGGTCTCCGCATCGACGCGTACCTCGCAGAAGTGCGCACCGGAGGCGCCCTTGATCCACCGCTGGCTCTCGCGCAGGAAGTTCGGGAGGAACCGCACCCGCCCGCCGATCCGGCCGAGCCGGGTCTCCGATCCGACGACGGCCTCGACGTGCGGCACCTTCGCGCGCCTGAGAATCTCCTCGTTGTTGCCACCGCCCGTCTTGCGTGCCATGGACTTCAGTGTCTGCTTCAGCTCCTCGCACGCCTGCATCACGCTGGCGGCGACGCTCGCGGTCTGGACGGACCCGGCGGCGGCAGGGCCCATCGGCAGCTCGGAATCGCCGTACTCCACGCGGACGGCCTCGAACGGCACGCCGAGCGCGTCGGCTGTGATCTGGGCCTGGGCCGTGGCCGCACCCATGCCCATCTCGTGGAAGGCACAGCGCACCAGCACACGGCCGTCGGCCGACAGGCGGACCGTGACGTTGACGGGCATGCTCAACGCCGGGTGGTACGCCGTTGCCACGCCCGTCCCGACCAGCCACCGCCCGTCGCCTTTCGAACGCGGCTCGGGGTTGCGCTCGTGCCAGCCGAACCGCTCCGCGCCCAGCGCGTACAGCTCGCGCAGCCTGCGGTGCGAGAACTTCTTCTTGCCGTCGATCGGGTCGACCGCGGTGTCGTTGCGCATGCGCAGCTCGATCGGGTCCATGCCCAGCTCACAGGCCAGTTCGTCGATCGCGGACTCCAGCCCGAAGGTGCCGATGGCCTCGCCCGGCGCCCGCATGAAGGTGTTGGACAGCAGGTCGAGCTGGACGATGTCGTGCCGCGCGAGGATGTGCTCGGACGCATAGAGGTGCTGGGATGCGGAGGTGACCTGCTCGGGAGGGCCGCCGATTCGGCTGGTGCGGGTGACGCTGGTGTGTATCAGCGAGGTCAGTTTGCCGTCGCGGTCGGCTCCCAGTGCGACCCGCTGGATGGAGGGGGTGCGTCCGCCCACCGTGCGGTAGACCGCCTCCCGGGAGAGCACCAGCCGGACGGGCCTGCTGGTCGCCCGGGCGGCCAGGGCGGCGAGGATGGTGCCGGGCCAGATCGCGGACTTGCCGCCGAAGGCACCGCCGACGAACGGCGCCAAGACCCGCACGTTCGTCATGGGGACCCCGAACCGCAGCGCGAGGTGGGTGCGGAACCAGTCGATGGTCTGCGATGCGTCGTGGACGGTGAGTCTGTCGCCGTCCCAGGTGGCTGTGGTGGCGTGCAGTTCCAGCGCGTTGTGGTTCTGCGGTGGGGTGGTGTACCGCAGGTCCAGCGTCACCTGTGCTGTGGCGAGCGCGGCCTCCGCGTCGCCCCTCTTGGCCCCTCGGGGGAGGAACGCGTTGTTCGGTTGCGGCCGTGCGTCTTCCTCGGACCCCGCGAAGTCCACAACGGCCTTCGACACCGTGTACTCGGCACGTACCAGCGCGGCGGCCTCACGGGCGGCGGCGGAGGTCTCCGCCACGACCACCGCGATCGGCTGCCCCTCCCAGTGCACCTCGTCGCTCTGCAGATAGTTCACCGACGTGCCGGAGAACGTCCCGCTGAAGTTGAACATGCCGGGCTTGGGCGCCGGTTTCAGAGGGGGCGCGTTGAGGTGGGTGAGGACGGTGACCACGCCCGGCACCGCACTCGCCTCGTCGGTGTGCAGGGCGGTGATCCGGCCGCGGCTGATGGTGGCGTGCACGAGTACGGCGTGTGTGAGGCCGGGATAGAAGTGCTCGGCGGCGAACCTGGCCGCGCCGGTCGTCTTGACGCCGCCGTCGACGCGGTCGAGCGGTTGTCCGATCGTGGTCATGCCGCCCTGCCTTCTTCCATACGGCCCAGTCGCTCGGTACGCGGAAGTCGCGCGAGCCGGCCACGGATGGTTGTCACACTGACCGCGTTTGACCTCGGCATACCGACTGCCTTTGAGTACGGCATCAGGCGGCGCTCCCCTCGGTCAGCAGCCGCCGCAGTGTCGCCACGATCGTGCGCTGCGCGAGTTCGATCTTGAAAGCGTTCTGCGGTCCGCCCTCCGCGGCGGCGAGTTCGGCTTCCGCCGCCCGCCGGAAGGCCTCCTCCGTCGCCGGCTGGCCGAGCAGCACGCGTTCGGCTTCGGTGGCGCGCCACGGTTTCGTGCCGACCCCGCCCAGCGCGAGCCGGACCTCGTTGACCACGCCGTCCTCGACGGCCAGCGCGGCGGCGACCGAGAGGAGGGCGAACGCGTAGGACGCACGGTCGCGCACCTTGCGGTAGCGCGAGTTCGCCGCGACCTGGGCCGGCGGCAGTTCGACGGCCGTGATCAGCTCGTCGGCGGCCAGCACCGTCTCGATGTGCGGTGTGTCGCCGGGCAGCCGGTGGAACTCGGCGACCGGTATGCGCCGGGTGCCGCGCACGCTCTCCACCTCGACGACCGCGTCGAGCATCACCAGCGCCACCGCCATGTCCGAGGGATGGGTCGCGATGCAGTGCTCGCTCGCCCCCAGCACCGCGCAGCCGCGGGAGAACCCGCCGATCGCGTCACAGCCACTGCCGGGCGCGCGCTTGTTGCACGCGGCGGTCTCGTCGTAGAAGTACATGCAGCGGGTGCGCTGCAGCAGGTTCCCGCCCACGGTCGCCATGTTCCGCAACTGGGCGGACGCCCCGTGCAGGATCGCTTGCGCCAGCACGGGGTAGCGGGTCCGGATAAGGGGGTCCGCCGCGAGCCGGCTGTTGGTCACCAGCGCGCCGACGCGGATCCCGCCGCCTGGCAGTTCGTCGATCCCGGTAAGCGGCAGGCGGGTGATGTCCACGACCGTCGCCGGGTGTTCGATGCCCTCACGCATGAGGTCGACGAGGTTCGTCCCGCCCGCGAGGAACTTCACGCCCTCGCTGTCCGCGATCGTGCGCAGCGCCGTGCCCGTGTCCGGTGCGCTGACGTAGGAGAACGACTTCACTTCGCGACCTCTTTGATCGCCGAGACGATGCCGTTGTAGGCGCCGCAGCGGCACAGGTTGCCGCTCATCCGCTCCCGGATCTCCTCGTCGTCCAGCTCTTCGCTGGTGGCGGCGAGGTGCTCGGTCGCCGCGCTGGGCGCGCCGTCCTTGTGCTCGGCGAGCATGCCGATCGCCGAACAGATCTGGCCCGGCGTGCAGTAGCCGCACTGGAATCCGTCGGTGCGGACGAACGCCGCCTGCAGCGGGTGGTCGACCCCCTCGATGGTCGTGATCTCACGCCCCTCGTACTGCACCGCCAGCGCGAGGCAGGCGTTGATCCGCCGGCCGTCGGCGAGCACCGTGCAGGCGCCGCACGCGCCCTGGTCGCATCCCTTTTTGGTGCCGGTCAGGCCCAGGTACTCGCGCAGCGCGTCGAGCAGACTCACCTGTGGCGAGACGTCCAGCCGTTGGGCGGACCCGTTGATCCGCAGCTCGATCTCCACCGTGTCATTCCTCCGGTTCGCCCGAGGGCTCGTTCTCTTGAGGGGTCTCCATCGGGCACCCGCGACAGGGACCAGAAGGGCTCCGGCCTGAAACGCCGCGTCCTGCCTCGCCACACGCACTGATGAAGGCGAACTTCACCGGGGCCGATTTCGGAGCCGACGCCCGCGACCTCGTGGCTGGGGACCATCGGGAAGATCGCCTCGCCCCAGCCCTCGCGGGCCCGGTGGATGTCCGTGTCGCGGCTGCCGGCGAACTTGATGTCGATCGGGACTTCGAACTCGCTGACCGCGCGGTGCTCGATGGTGCACTCCCGAGGAGCCTTGCAATGGGTACGGCGTATGCAGCAAACAGTGGTCATGCCGGGGTTCTCCTAGCAGAGGCTCCGTGCCCGGCTGCCTTCCGGCCGGCGGTTGCCAACGTGCCGGACGGTCCGGCATCCACCCAGGCCACGGCTTCGCATACGTTCGCCGTTCCTACCACTGGCGGGGTCAGGATGGGGTGCGTCCACCGGTGGATACTCGAGAGATGGACGAACACCCCGAACCGGTGCACGAGCCCGTCGGCGGCGCCCTGGACCCGCGTGCCGAACTCAGCGAGTTCCTGCGCAGTCGGCGGGCCCGGCTGAAGCCGGCGGACGTGGGGCTGCAGGGCTTCGGACGGCACCGGCGGGTGCCGGGACTGCGCCGCGAGGAGCTGGCGCTGGTGGCCGGGGTGTCGGTGGCGTACTACACGCGCCTGGAGCAGGGCAACGGGCGGAACGTCTCGGCGGAGGTCCTCGACGCCATCGCCCGGGTGCTCCGGCTGAGCGACGCCGAGCACGCCCATCTCATACACCTGGCGAAGCCGAAGCAGCAGAAGAAGAAGCCGGCCGTCCGCGCCCAGCAGGTGCGGGGCACTCTACGGACACTGCTGGACGCCATGGACGGCGTCCCGGCGATCGTCGTGGGGCGGCGCTCGGACATCCTCGTCTGGAACCGGATGTCCGCCGCCGTGTTCGGCGACTGGACGGAGCTGCCGACGCAGGAGCGGAACTGGGCACGGCTGGTCTTCCTGCGGCCCGAGTGCCGCGACCTATTCGTGGACTGGGAACACAAAGCGAACGACGTCGTCTCTCTGCTGCGCATGGACGCCGGATCCCATCCGGACGACCCCCGACTGTCCGCGCTGGTGGGCGAACTCTCCGTGAAGAGCGAGGAGTTTCGGCGGCTGTGGGCCACCCACGACGTCAAGGAGAAGTGCCACGGCATCCAGCGCCTGCGGCACCCGCTCGTCGGCGAACTCGATCTCCGCGTCGACATGTTCCACCTGGCCGACGACCACGAACAGATGCTGGTGACGTACCACGCCGAACCGAACTCCCCGTCCGCCGAGGCACTACGGCTGCTGGCCAGCTGGGGCACAGACGCGACCCGGGCGGGAACGGACACGTCGTCGGCAGGTAAAGGCCGCTGAACTTCCCTTCCTCGTCGGTTGAGTTGGCCGCGCGTCACGCCCAGCGTCCTCAACGGACCCCGTCCTCGATGACCAGCAAACAGGGCTCGGCGCGGTTCAGGTGCCGAAGAGAGCGGACCTGCCGCACGGCGAGGTCAGCACGCAGCCGCGATCCGTATCCACCGCACGAAGTCCCGAGGCCCCCCGCTCCGCACGATTCCCCAGGCCGTCAGGAACCACCACCATCGCAGCGGGCCCATCCCGTACGACCGGATCGTCGACGCAGGCTTCGCCTGGGCTGAGCGGCCGCAAAGCAACTGCCCCTGTACGGCCCCTGGATCTTGGCATCGGCCCTCAAGGCAGCCACCCGGACCGCGAGCGACAACCTCGAACACCTACTCCGCCCCAGCTCAGAGGGGTTGAAGCTCCCTCGACCACGGCCGGACTCCAAACCCGCGAGCAGCGGATTCAGTCCGTTCAGGCGAAGTTAACGCTCCGACAGTCAAAAAGAACGTTTCCGCAGGTCAGAGACCTGCAGAAGTGGGGCGGGTGGGACTCGAACCCACGGCCGACGGATTATGAGTCCGCTGCTCTAACCGGCTGAGCTACCGCCCCGTGCGGCGTGTCGCGTACATGTGTGCGCGCCGTCTGCCGCAGCATAGCCGCTCATACGATCTCCTGCTTCGGATGATCGGCCTTCGCATGCGCTTCTTGACCTTGAGGACTTCGGCGCGGCCCGCGCGGTTCCCCCGCACATGAAAAAGGACCCCGACGGGGTCCTCCTTCCGCTGCTCTCCCGACTGGACTCGAACCAGTAACCTGCCGGTTAACAGCCGGCTGCTCTGCCAATTGAGCTACGGAAGATCGAAGCTCCCCCGACTGGACTCGAACCAGTAACCTGCCGGTTAACAGCCGGCTGCTCTGCCAATTGAGCTACGGAGGATCGCCTCGCTGCATCGAACGTACCTCCCTGGGTATTCGCCAGGGGGCGTGCGCTCGCTGCGACACATACATTAGCGCAAGCAGGGGGGTGCTCCGCCAATCGGTTCCCCCCGCGCCCGTCGCCTCGCAGGGGCAACGCAAGGGACCGACGCAGACGTAAGGGAAGGGTGGCCGCCATGCGCTATCGGCTCACGTTCTTTGCCGGACTGGCCCTGGGCTACGTGCTGGGCACGAAGGCCGGACGCGAACGCTACGAGCAGTTGAGGAAGTCCGCGCGACAGGTCGCGCAGAACCCCGCCGTGCGCAACACCGCGGAGTCGGCGGCCCAGCAGGGGCGCGTCTTCGCCGGCAAGGCGTACCACGTGGTCAGCGAGAAGGTCGGGGACCATGTGCCCGACTCGGTCGCCGAGCGGGTCCGCTCCCTGCGCGAACGCAACACCAACGGCGCCGCCGCGGACGACTGGGGTACCAGCAATACGTAACGGCCACATCGCGTCGACCGGACCGCCGCGCGGTGCTCCCACCCCTTCCCGTGCGGCAGAATTTCTGCCATGGGGATAGTCGCCGGGCTGGACAGTTCGCCCGATTTTACGCGCATTGTCGTCTGTGACTCGGACACAGGGGCCGTGCTCAGGCAGGGGTATGCCCTGCACCCGCTGGAGCCGGCGGAGAGCGGAGGGCGTCCCTCCGACGTCGATCCGCAGGCGTGGCTGCTGTCCCTGGGGGAGGCGGCCGGCGGCGGGCTGCTGGAGGGCGTGCAGGCCATCGGGGTGTCCTCCCAGCAGAACGGGCTGATCGCGCTCGACGCACAGGGCAACACCGTGCGCCCGGCGATGGTCGGCGGCGACAAGCGGACCCAGGTCGCGGCGGCCGACCTCGTCGACGCGCTCGGGGGGCGCGGGGCGTGGGCGGAGGCCGTCGGCTGTGTGCCGGGGGCCGCGCAGCCGGTGACCAAGCTGCGCTGGATGAGCCGTACGGAGCCGGACGCCGCGATGCGGACCGCCGTGCTGCTCCAGGCGCACGACTGGCTGGTCTGGCAGTTGCTGGGGCGGCCGGTCCGGCGGACCACCGACCGGGGCGGGGCGTCCGGTACCGGGTACTGGAACGCGGCGACCGGGCAGTACCGGACGGACCTCGTGGAGATGGCGCTCGGGCATCAGGTCATGCTCCCCGAGGTCCTCGGGCCCTCGGACGCCGCCGGTACGACGCCGGAGGGGCTCCTCATCTCCGCCGGCACCGGCGAGACCATGGCCGCCGCGTTCGGGCTGGGCATCGGGCTCGGTGACGCGGTGGTGTCGCTGGGGGCCTCCGGGTCCGTCATGGCCGTACACACCCAGGCGCTCGTCGACTCCACGGGGATGATCACCTCGCTGGCCGACGCGACGGGTATGCATCTGCCGGTCGTCACCACACTGAACGCGGTACGGACGCTGCGCGGGGCCGCCGAGATGCTCGGTGTGGCCGATCTGGAGGGGCTGTCCGACCTGGCGATGAAGTCGACGCCGGGGTCGCACGGGCTGGTGATGCTGCCGTATCTGGAGGGCGAGCGGACGCCGAATCTGCCGCACACGGCGGGGACGCTGGCCGGGCTGCGGCGGGAGTCGATGAAGCCGGAGCACTTCGCGCGGGCCGCGTTCGAGGGCATGCTGTGCGGGCTCGCGGACGCGCTGGACGTGCTGCGCGGGCGGGGTGTGGACGTGCGGCGGATCTTCCTGCTGGGGGCGGCGGCGGAGCTGCCCGCGGTGCAGGCGGCGGCGCCGGCGCTGTTCGGGGTGCAGGTGGTGGTGCCGCAGCCGGCGGACTACGCGGCGGTGGGCGCGGCACGGCAGGCGGCGTGGGCGCTCGGGGTCTCGCAGGGGGCGCTCGACCCGCGTACGCCACCGATGTGGCCGGGGGCGGCGGCACAGGTGCTGGAGCCGGGGGACGAGTTGGCCGTGGGGCAGGCGGTTCGGCAGCAGTACGTCGCGGTTCGTGAGCAGACGCATCCTGGGGCGTTCCGGGTGTAACGGCACATCTCGGCTTCGGGAGCTCGACACCGGACCTTCACCGCTGGGTTAATTCGGTTGAGGTAACACGGGTGGAGTGTTCGACGATGGGGGGTGGTGCATCCCGAACCCTGTCCTCGACTCCGAGAGATCTCGCGTGCTCATACGACTGCTCAGAAGTCATCTTCGTCCGTATCGGACACCTATCGTCCTGTTGGTGCTGCTGCAGTTCGTGCAGACGTGCGCCACGCTCTATCTGCCCACTCTGAACGCGGACATCATCGACGAGGGCGTGGTGGAGGGGGACACGGGTTACATCCTGTCCTTCGGCGCGCTGATGATCGGCATCTCGCTGGTGCAGGTCGTCTGCAACATCGGGGCCGTGTACTACGGCGCCCGCACCGCCTCGGCGATCGGCCGGGACATCCGGGCGGCCGTGTTCGACCGGGTGCAGTCGTTCTCCGCGCGTGAGGTCGGTCACTTCGGGGCGCCGTCGCTGATCACGCGGACCACGAACGATGTGCAGCAGGTCCAGATGCTGGTGCTGATGACGTTCACGCTGGTGGTGTCGGCGCCGATCATGTGTGTGGGCGGCATCGTGCTGGCGCTCGGGCTGGACGTGCCGTTGTCGGGCGTGCTGCTCGCCGTCGTTCCGGTGCTCGGGATCTCCGTCAGCCTGATCGTGCGCCGGTTGCGCCCCCTGTTCCGCTCGATGCAGGAGCGGCTCGACATCGTGAACCGGGTGCTGCGCGAGCAGATCACCGGCAACCGGGTCATCCGGGCCTTCGTACGGGACGACTACGAGAAGGACCGGTTCCGGAAGGCGAACGTCGAGCTGACGGATGTGTCCCTGGGAACCGGGCGGATGCTCGCGCTGATGTTCCCGATCGTGATGACCGTCATCAACCTCTCGTCGATCGCGGTGGTCTGGTTCGGCGCCCATCGGATCGACAGCGGCGGGATGGAGATCGGCGCGCTCACCGCGTTCCTCGCCTATCTGATGCAGATCGTCATGGCTGTGATGATGGCCACCTTCATGTTCATGATGATGCCGCGCGCTGAGGTGTGCGCCGAGCGCATCCAGGAGGTGCTCGACACCGACACGAGTGTCGTGCCGCCGGTCGCGCCCGTACGGGAGCTGCGGCGGCACGGGTTCCTGGAGGTCCGGGGTGCGGGCTTCCGCTATCCGGGTGCCGAGGAGCCAGTGCTCAGGTCGATCGAGGTCGTGGCGCGGCCGGGTGAGACGACCGCCGTCATCGGGTCCACGGGCAGCGGGAAGTCGACGCTGTTGGGGCTGGTGCCCCGGCTGTTCGACGTCACCGAGGGCGAGGTGCTCGTGGACGGGGTCGACGTACGGACGCTCGATCCGAAGCTGCTGGCGAAGACGGTGAGCCTGGTGCCGCAGAAGCCGTATCTCTTCTCGGGGACCGTGGCGACGAATCTGCGGTACGGCAATCCGGACGCCACGGACGAGGAGCTGTGGCACGCGCTGGAGGTGGCGCAGGCCAAGGAGTTCGTCGAGCGGCTGGAGAACGGGCTGGACTCCCCCATCGCGCAGGGCGGGACGAACGTGTCGGGCGGGCAACGGCAGCGGCTCGCGATCGCGCGGACGCTGGTGCAGCGGCCGGAGATCTACCTGTTCGACGACTCGTTCTCCGCGCTCGACTACGCGACCGATGCCGCGCTGCGGGCGGCGCTGGCGCGGGAGACCGCCGACGCGACCGTGGTGATCGTGGCCCAGCGGGTGGCGACCATCCGGGACGCCGACCGGATCGTCGTCCTCGACGAGGGCCGGGTCGTCGGCACCGGGCGCCACCACGAGCTGATGGCCGACAACGAGACCTACCGGGAGATCGTCCTCTCCCAGCTCACGGAAGCGGAGGCAGCCTGATGGCCGGGCCGTTGGCACGGATGGCGGGGGCCGGGGCCCCCGATCAGCACTCCATGGACTTCAAGGGGTCCGGGAAACGGCTGCTCGCCCAGTTCAGGCCCGAGCGGTTCACGATGTACGCGATGGTCGTGTGCGCGGTGCTCAGCGTCGGGCTGTCGGTGCTCGGGCCGTGGATCCTCGGCAAGGCGACCGACCTGGTGTTCGCGGGGGTCGTCGGGCGGGACATGCCGGCGGGCGCCACGAAGGCCGAGGTCCTGGAGTCCATGCGTGAGCGCGGGGACGGCGGGGTCGCCGACATGCTGGCGGGCACCGACTTCACGCCCGGCAAGGGCATCGATTTCGACGCCGTCGGCACGGTTCTTCTGGTTGCCCTCGGCATCTTCCTGGTCGCGGGGCTGCTGATGGCGGCGGCCACGCGGCTGTCCAACCGGGCCATCAACCGGACCGTCTACCACATGCGCGAGGAGCTCCAGGCGAAGCTGTCGCGGCTACCGCTGTCGTACTTCGACCAGCGGCAGCGCGGTGAGGTGCTGAGCCGGGCGACCAACGACATCGACAACATCGGCCAGACGCTGCAGCAGTCGATGGGCCAGCTCGTCAACTCTCTCCTCACCATCATCGGTGTGCTGGTGATGATGTTCTGGGTGTCACCGCTGCTGGCGCTGGTCGCGCTGGTGACCGTGCCGGTGTCGTTCGTGGTGGCCACGCGGGTCGGCAAGCGGTCGCAGCCGCACTTCGTGGCGCAGTGGCGGACCACCGGGAAGCTCAACGCGCACATCGAGGAGATGTACACCGGGCACACGCTCGTGAAGGTGTTCGGGCGGCAGGAGGAGTCGGCGAAGCAGTTCGCCGAGGAGAACGAGCGGCTGTACGAGGCCGGGTTCAGGGCCCAGTTCAACAGCGGGATCATGCAGCCGCTGATGTTCTTCGTGTCGAACATCAACTATGTGCTGGTGGCGGTCGTGGGCGGGCTGCGGGTCGCTTCGGGGGCCTTGTCCATCGGTGACGTGCAGGCCTTCATCCAGTACTCGCGGCAGTTCTCGATGCCGCTGACGCAGGTGGCGTCGATGGCGAACCTCGTGCAGTCGGGTGTCGCGTCCGCCGAGCGGATCTTCGAGCTGCTCGACGCGGAGGAGCAGGAGGCCGACGCGGTCCCCGGGGTACGGCCGGAGGAACTGCGGGGGCGGGTGGCGCTGGAGGGCGTGTCCTTCCGGTACGACGCCGACAAGCCGCTGATCGAGGATCTGTCGCTGGTGGTCGAGCCGGGGCACACGGTGGCGATCGTGGGGCCGACGGGGGCGGGGAAGACCACGCTGGTGAACCTGCTGATGCGGTTCTACGAGGTCACCGGTGGGCGTATCACCCTGGACGGGGTCGACATCGCGTCCATGTCCCGGGACGAGCTCCGGGACGGGATAGGGATGGTGCTTCAGGACACCTGGCTGTTCGGGGGGACCATCGCGGAGAACATCGCGTACGGGGCGGCCGCCGCGCGGAAGGTCACGCGCGGGGAGATCGAGGAGGCGGCCCGGGCGGCGCACGCGGATCGGTTCATCCGGACGTTGCCCGACGGGTACGACACGGTGATCGACGACGAGGGGAGCGGGGTGAGCGCGGGTGAGAAGCAGCTCATCACGATCGCTCGGGCGTTTCTGTCGGATCCGGTGATTCTGGTGCTGGACGAGGCGACGAGTTCGGTGGACACGCGGACGGAGGTGTTGATCCAGAAGGCGATGGCGAAACTCGCGCATGGGCGTACGTCGTTCGTGATCGCGCATCGGTTGTCGACGATTCGGGATGCGGACACGATTCTGGTGATGGAGAGCGGGGCCATCGTGGAGCAGGGGGCGCACGAGGAGTTGTTGGCCGCGGATGGGGCTTATGCGCGGCTGTACAAGGCGCAGTTCGCTGAGGCGGTGGTTGAGGTGGAGTGAGGTCGGCGGCGGCGGCAGCGGGCGGGCTTTTCTCGCCCCCGCCGCCCCTACCCGTCCCTCCCCCACTCTCGGCTTCGCTCGAGCGGGAGGTGCCCCCATCCAGGGGCTGCGCCCCTTCGACCCCGCCTTGGGTGCGTTCTTTGGTGCGGGTGGGTGGGGGCTGGTCGCGCAGTTCCCCGCGCCCCTGGAAAGCAGGGGCTGCGCCCCTTGCTTTTCGGCCCGCACCCGCACCCCGCACCCGACAGCGTGCCCCTCAGTCCAGGTAGCCCCTCAGTTGGTCTGCGAAGGCGTGGTCCCTGAGCTTGTTCAGGGTTTTGGACTCGATCTGCCTTATGCGTTCGCGGGTGACGCCGAAGATGCGGCCGATCTCCTCCAGCGTGCGGGGGCGGCCGTCCGCCAGGCCGTAGCGGAGTTGGACGACCTTGCGTTCGCGTTCGCCCAGGGTCGACAGGACCGCTTCCAGGTGTTCGCGCAGGAGCAGGAACGCCGCCGATTCCACGGGGCTCGTCGCGTCCCCGTCCTCGATCAGGTCGCCGAGGGCCACGTCGTCCTCCTCGCCGACCGGGGCGTGGAGCGAGACCGGTTCCTGGGCGAGGCGGAGGACCTCGCTGACGCGTTCGGGCAGGAGGTCCAGGTGGGCGGCCACCTCCTCCGGCGTGGGCTCGTAGCCCCGCTCCTGGAGCATGCGGCGCTGGACGCGGACGACCCGGTTGATCAGCTCGACCACGTGGACGGGGACGCGGATCGTACGGGCCTGGTCGGCGAGGGCGCGCGACATGGCCTGGCGGATCCACCAGGTCGCGTAGGTCGAGAACTTGTAGCCGCGGGCGTAGTCGAACTTCTCGACGGCGCGGATGAGACCGAGGTTTCCCTCCTGGACCAGGTCGAGCATGGTCAGCCCGCGGCCGACGTAGCGCTTGGCCACCGACACGACGAGCCGCAGGTTCGCCTCGATGAGGCGGCGCTTGGCCATGCGGCCCATGACGACCAGTTTGTCGAGGTCGAGGGCGAGCTGGGTGTCGAGGTCGGGTGCGCTGCCGAGTTTCGCCTCGGCGAACAGACCGGCCTCCACGCGGCGGGCCAGTTCCACTTCCTCCGCTGCCGTGAGCAGCGGGATGCGGCCGATCTCGCGCAGGTACTGGCGGAACAGGTCGGAGGAAGGGGCGCTGGTGTCCGTGCGGGTGCGGGGCAGCTCCACGGGCTCGGGGGGATCGGCCGTTTCTATGGCCTCCACCACGGCGGCCGGCGGCTCGTCCAGGTCGGGCGGGCCGTCGGGGGCCGTCTCGGGGTGGTGCGCGGCGCGGCTCTGGGCGGGCACCGCGGTGATGACGTCGGTCTCCACGTCCGGCTCCGCGCCGTCGGTACTGATGGCCGTACTGATGTCGTTCTGTATGAGGGTCTGGGTCTGCACGGGGGCGACCTCCAGGAATGTCGCTGCCAAGGCGTACGACAGCGGTACGTCTGGGATGGCGCGGGCGGCCTCGCCGCCGTCCATCCCGTACTCATCGAGCGGAACCGCGGGGATCTCGAACCCATGGACGGGTCGGCCGCGCTCCGAGGACTCAGGCACCGGAACCCAGTGTGGAGTACGACACACAGCCGCCACGAGGGGCGTGCGGTGACTTTTTGCGTCCGGTCCGTGACCTCACGGTTACTGTGCCGTACGAGTGCGCTGCTGGGAGGGCCGTAAACCGTTTGAAGGCCGTACGGAGTGGGGTGGCTCCGGCGTGAATTGGCATGTGCGTCGGGGACGTTCACCCCCGGGGGCGCGGGCCGGGCCGGGCTCAGAGCGCCTCCGCGCCCCGCTCCCGCAACGCCTGGTCGTACTGCTGGAGGACCCACAACTCGTTCTGCACGGCGGCCAGCTGGGCGGGGTCGCCCTGGGCGGCGGCCCTCGCCAGGCTGCCCTGGACGTCACGCACCCGGCGTTCCACGGCCCGGCGGCGCACGGTGACCAGCTGGGCGCCCGCGTACACGTCGTCGACCGTCTTGCGCATGATCGCCTCGACGGCCAGCTCGGTCACCATGGCCCGCACCGTGTCGTCCGGGGCCGCCTCGCGGACCCGGACCAGGTACTCCTGCGGGTCCTCGGCGCCGTACTCGACGCCGCCCGCCTCGATGATGGCCAGGCGGACGGCCGCGTACTGCTCGGCGGTGAACTCGTCGACCCCGTACGCGTCGAAGGCCGGGGCGACCAACTCGGGGCGCTGGAGGGCGAGTTTGAGGAGTTCGCGCTCGGTGGCGAAGACCGGGTTGCGGAGGGTGAGGGCCGGGCCGGACGGGGGCCGGGCGGCGGACTCGTACGGCTGCGAAGGGCGCTGGGCGGCCGGGGCCGGGCCCTGGCCGCCGCGGTCGCGGGCCCAGCGGGCCAGCTGGGCGACGCGTTTGACGACGAACTGGGTGTCGAGGATGCCGAGCATGCCGGCGAGCTGCACGGCGACCTCGTGCTGGGCGCCGCTGTTCTTGATGCGGGCCACGACGGGCGCGGCCTCGTCGAGGGCGGCGGCGCGCCCGGCCGGGGTCTCCAGGTCGTACCGCGCCACGATCTGGCGGAGCGCGAACTCGAAGAGCGGGGTGCGGGGTTCGGTCAGCTCGACCACCGCCTCGTCGCCCTTCGCCAGGCGCAGCTCGCACGGGTCCATGCCGTCGGGCGCGATCGCGATGTACGTCTCGGCGGCGAACTTCTGGTCGTCCTCGAAGGCGCGCAGGGCCGCCTTCTGGCCGGCCGCGTCGCCGTCGAAGGTGAAGATCACGCGGGCCGAGCCGTTGTCCATCAGCAGCCGGCGGAGGATCTTGATGTGGTCGCCGCCGAAGGCGGTGCCGCAGGTCGCGATGGCCGTGGTCACCCCGGCGAGGTGGCAGGCCATGACGTCCGTGTAGCCCTCGACCACGACGGCCCGGCTGGCCTTGGCGATGTCCTTCTTGGCGAGGTCGATGCCGTACAGGACCTGGGACTTGCGGTAGATCGCCGTGTCGGGGGTGTTGAGGTACTTCGGGCCGTTGTCCGCCTCGTAGAGCTTGCGGGCGCCGAAGCCGACGACATCCCCGCCGATGTCGCGGATGGGCCACATCAGGCGGCCCCGGAAGCGGTCGATGGGGCCCCGGCGGCCCTCCTGCGCGAGGCCGGACAGGAGCAGTTCCTTGTCGGTGAAGCCCTTGCCGCGCAGGAAGCGGGTCAGATGGTCCCAGCCCTGGGGGCTGTAGCCGACGCCGAAGTGGACGGCGGCGGCCTGGTCGAAGCCGCGCTCGGCGAGGAAGATCCGGCCGGTGTCGGCCTCGGGGCTGGTGGCGAGCTGTTCCGCGTACCACTCGGCGGCGATCTTGTGCGCCTCGACCAGGCGGATGCGCTCACCGCGCTGGTGCGACGGGTTGTACCCGCCCTCCTCGTAGCGAAGGGTGATGCCGGCCTGGCCGGCGAGGCGCTCGACGGCCTCCGAGAAGGACAGGTGGTCGACCTTCATCACGAACGTGATGGTGTCGCCGCCCTCCTGGCAGCCGAAGCAGTGGAAGAGCCCCTTGCTCGGGCTGACCTGGAAGGACGGCGACTTCTCGTCGTGGAACGGGCAGAGTCCCTTGAGGTTCCCCCCGCCCGCGTTCCGCAGCTGGAGGTACTCGGACACCACGGCGTCGATCGGGACCGCGTCCCGTACCGCCTTCACGTCCTCGTCGTTGATCCGTCCTGCCACGCGTGAATTCTACGGTGGCGTTCTGACATCCCTGTGCCCCGAAGGGGCGGGGGGCTGTTTCGATATGCGGCTCCGCCGCGTGGGCGCGACCAGCCACATACGGCCCGCAGTCGCTCTACGCCCCGAACCGGCGACCCTCTAGGCGATCAGACTCTCCAACCGCACCTGAGGATTCGAGAGCGCGTCCACATCGACCCGCGCCCGGGACCGGATCAGTTCCTGGATCGGCTCAGTGACATCCCACACGTTCACGTTCATGCCGGCCAGCACGCGCCCCTCCTTCACCCAGAACGCGATGAACTCACGCTTCCCCGCGTCCCCCCGGATCAGCACCTGGTCGTACGAGCCGGGCGGGGCCCACCCCGAGTACTCCATCCCCAGGTCGTACTGGTCGGAGAAGAAGTAGGGCACCCGGTCGTAGACGACGTCCTTCCCGAGCATCGCGCGGGCGGCCGCCGGCCCGCCGTTGAGCGCGTTGGCCCAGTGCTCGACCCGCAGCCGGGTGTCGAAGAGGGCGTGCGGGAAGGAGACGACGTCACCGGCGGCGTAGACGGACGGGTCGGACGTACGGAGCTGGGCGTCGACCACGATGCCCCCGCCGTGCGCCCGGTCGGCGATCTCCAGCCCGGCGGCTTCGGCGAGGCCCACCCTCGGGGCCGCCCCGATCGCCGCGAGGACGTCGTGCGCCGGGTGCTCCTCCCCCGTGTCCGTCCGGGCGGCCAGCACCATTCCGTCCTGGCCGACGATCTCCGTGAGCTTCGCACCGAAGTGGAAGCGGACACCGCGCTCGCGGTGCAGCTCGGCGAAGAGGTTCCCGAGCTCGGGGCCGAGGACGCCGTGCAGCGGGGTGGGTTCCGGCTCCACGACCGTGACCTCCGCGCCGTACTCGCGGGCCGCGGCCGCCACCTCCAGGCCGATCCAGCCGGCTCCCGCGATGACGAGGTGGCCGTTGTCGCGGCCGAGGGCGGCGAGGACGCCCTTGAGGCGCTCGGCGTGGGCGAGGCGGCGCAGATGGTGGACGCCCGCGAGGTCGGTGCCCGGGATGTCCAGGCGGCGGGGCTCGGCGCCGGTCGCGAGCAGCAGTTTGTCGTAGTGGACGAGGGTGCCGTCGTCGCCGAAGCGGACGGTCTTCGCCGTACGGTCGATCGCGTCGACCGTCTGGCCGAGGTGGAGTTCGATGTCGTGGCGCGCGTACCAGCCGGGCTCGTGGACGAAGACGCTGTCGCGTTCCTCCTTGCCGAGCAGATAGCCCTTGGAGAGTGGCGGGCGCTCGTAGGGGTGGTCCCGTTCGTCGCAGATCAGTATCACGCGGCCGGTGAAGCCCTCCGCTCGGAGCGTCTCGGCCGCCTTCGCGCCGGCGAGACCGCCTCCGACGATGACGAATGTCTGATCCGCGTCGACCACTTGATGCCTCCTCTTAAGGGTGCGTCCACATGCGAGCGTCCCGCACGGAGCGTGATGCGGGAAGAGGGAGTGACCCGATCAGGCCACGGAGGGTCACGTGTCAGTCAATCCGTGTCACACCCGCCCCGTCAGTCTCGCGTGCAGCGAGCGGGCCGAGGTGTCGGTGAGCGAGGCGATCTGGTCGACGATCACCCGCTTGCGGGCACGGTCGTCCGCGGCCGTGTCGAAGAGCGCGCGGAACTGGGGTTCCAGTCCCTCCGGCGCGCGGGCGGTGAGCGCCCCGGCCAGTTCCGCGACGACGATCCGCTGGTCGGCGCGGAGCAGCTCCTGCTCGGCCCGCTGCATCACATACCGGTCGGCGACGGCCTTGAGGACCGCGCACTCCAGGCGCGTTCCGCGCGGGACGACCAGTTCGGCGGCGTACCGGGTGAGGGGGCCGCCGCCGTACGCCTGCCGGGTGGCGCCCTCGGCGGCGAGGCAGAAGCGGCCGATGAGCTGGCTGGTGGCGTCCTTCAACCGGGCCTGGGCGACCGCCGTCCCGTCGTACCCGTGCGGCCACCACTCCTGGTCCAGGAGGCGGTCGAGGGCCTCGGCGAGTTCGGCCGGGTCCGTGTCGGCGGGTACGTACCGGCCGCGCGCCACCTCGAAGACCGCCTGCCGTTCGGGCTCGGCGTGCAGGCAGTTGGGGTCGATGTGGCCCGCGTGCAGGCCGTCCTCGACGTCGTGCACGGAGTACGCCACGTCGTCGGACCAGTCCATGACCTGAGCCTCGAAGGTCGTGCTCGTGCCGGGGGCGTCCTTGCGGACCCAGTCGAAGACGGGGCGGTCGTCGTCGTACACGCCGAACTTGGGGGACTTCCGGTCCGTGGGGTGACCGCCGCGGGGCCAGGGGTACTTGGTGGCGGCGTCCAGGGCGGCGCGGGTGAGGTTGAGGCCGACGCTGACGAGCTCGCCCGTGGTGTCCGACTGCACGAAGCGTTTGGGTTCGATCCTCGTCAGCAGGCGCAGGGACTGGGCGTTGCCCTCGAAGCCGCCGCAGTCCTCGGCGAACTCGTTGAGTGCCTGTTCGCCGTTGTGGCCGAACGGGGGGTGGCCGAGGTCGTGGGAGAGGCAGGCGGCCTCGACGAGGTCGGGGTCGCAGCCGAGTGCCGCGCCCAGCTCGCGGCCGACCTGGGCGCACTCCAGGGAGTGGGTCAGGCGGGTGCGGGGGCTGGCGTCCCAGGCGGGGACGCTGCGCTCGCCGGGTGGGACGACCTGGGTCTTGCCGGCGAGTCTTCTGAGCGCGGACGAGTGCAGGATGCGGGCGCGGTCGCGTTGGAAGGCGGTGCGGCCCGGGCGTTTGTCGGGCTCCGGGGCCCATCGTTCGGTGGAGGGGTGGTCGTACGAAGTGGGGGGTGCGGTGCCTTCCATGATTCGACAGTACGGGGAGGGAGTGACAAATGGGTGCCTACTCGTCTGCCGGGTGCCGTGCTTGGGCGAGTGCGGGTCGGTTGTGGCTGGTCGCGCGGTTCCCCGCGCCCCTGAAGGGCGCGGCTGCCGGCCGGAAGTCCCACGGCGCCCCTACGCCGACGCCAGGGCTCGCTCCACCGTGGTCCCGGGCGTCGCCAGTGTCTGGTCGTAGCGGTGCAGGATCAGTTTCGCCATCGCCGGGTGGGCGCCCAACGGGGCCGACGCGATCCACGGGGCCGCCGCCGCGCACTCCGTGGCGAAGCGGCCCGGGGCGGTGAAGTAGGAGGCCACGGCTATGCGGGTGCGGCCTCGGGCGGTCAGGGCGCGGATGGTTTCGGGGACGTCGGGTGCGGCGGTGGTGGCGTAGGCCGGGACCACGGGAACGCCGAGGCGTTCGGCGAGGAGGCGGGCGGTGCGGCCCGTGTCGACCTTGGACTCGGGGTCGCGGGAGCCCGCGGCGGCCAGGACCACGGCGCTGGTGCGGCGGATGGCGTCGTCCGTCCTCGTAGGCCAGCCCGCCTCGACGAGGCGGGTGTGCAGGGTCTCCACGAGGAGGGGGTGGGGGCCGAGAGGTGCCGCCAGACGGGTGTGGGCGTCGGCCGCGGCGGCCATCTCGGGGATGTCCTGCTTGATGTGGTAGCCGCGGCTGAGGAGGAGGGGGACGAGGACCGCTTCCCGGTCGCCGAGGGCGGCGAGGGTGTCGGGGAGCAGGGGCTCGTTCAGCTCGATGTGGCCGAGGTGCACACGGAGGCCGGGACGCTGCTCGCGCACACGGTCCATGAGGGCGCGTACGGTCGCCAGGGCGCGCGGGTCGCGGCTGCCGTGCGCCACGAGGACGAGGGCGGGCGGGGTGGGGCGCCGGGTTCCGTTGCGGGAGACGAGGCTGAGCTGGCTGGCCAACTGATCACCGATCCGGTTCATGATGTGCGCCGTACTGTCGAGGTCCGCGTTCGACTTACTCGTCGTCGCCGTCATGCACCGATGGTGCCGGGGGGACGTTGCCTTCCCGTTGCACGGTGGTGACGGGTGTTTTCCGGGGGTTCACGCTGCGCCGCAGGGGCCTGTGAACCTCCCCGACCTGGGGTTTCGGCTCTTTCGAGTGAAACTTGTCACGCGGGGCGATGAACCGGATCACCGCGGACGGCGTCTTCGTTGGTCGGAAAGACGGGCCGTGTCGGGCCTGTCGGAAACAACCAGGACACATTCGTGCGTCCGACGAACGGGGGGCCTCGGTGAGGCGGGTCTGGCGAGTCGTCCGGCTGCCGCGTACGCGTACGGGGCGGCGGCGGGCCGTGCAGGCGGCGATGCTGCTGTGCGTGCTGGCGCTGCTGCCCTCGACGTGGATGTTCACGGCCGCCGACGACCGGCTGCGGACCACCGCCGACGTGCCGCGCACCGAGGTCGCGATGGTCTTCGGCGCGGGGCTGTGGCAGGGCGAGCCGTCCCCGTATCTCGCGCGCCGGCTGGACGCGGCGGCCGAGCTGTACCGCACGGGCCGGATCAAGGTGGTGCTGGTGACCGGGGACAACAGCCGGGAGGAGTACGACGAGCCGGACGCGATGCGCGCGTACCTCACCGAGCACGGCGTGCCCGACGGTCGCATAGTCAGTGACTACGCCGGGTTCGACACCTGGGACTCCTGCGTCCGTGCCAAGAAGATCTTCGGTGTGGACCGCGCGGTGCTCATCAGCCAGGGCTTCCACATACGCCGGGCGGTCGCCCTGTGCCAGGAGGCGGGCGTGGAGTCGTACGGCGTCGGGGTGCGGGACCGGCACGACGGGACCTGGTACTACGGCGCGACGCGGGAGCTGTTCGCCGCGGGCAAGGCCTCGCTGGACGCCCTGTTCGAGCCTGACCCCCGGTTCCTCGGGCCCGAGGAACCGGGGGTCGAGAAGGCGCTGGCGTCGGCGGGGTAGTGCCTGTCGGGCGCCCGCTCGGTGATCCTGCCGCGGGCTCCTCACGCCGGGCCCGGGGCCGCCGGGAGGTCCCCGTGCCGGTGGCGTAACGGGGAGCGTCCCGGCGCGTAACACGTCCGACGCACGCTGAGTGGTATGCCGAACTCCGCGACGCCCACCCACTGCCCGTACTGCGCCCTGCAGTGCGGAATGAACCTGACGCCCGGTGCGGACGGGACCGAAGGTGTCGTAGTGGTCACGGAGCGCGCGGACTTCCCGGTGAACCGGGGAGCGCTGTGCGGCAAGGGCCGTACGGCGCCGGCGGTGCTCTCGTCCCGGGTCAGGCTGACCAGTCCCTTGGTCAGAAGGGCGGGCAACCTGGAACCCGCCTCCTGGGACGAGGCACTCGACCGGATCGCCGAGGGGCTCACCCGCACGCGTACGGAACATGGCCCGGACGCGTGCGGAGTGTTCGGCGGCGGGGGGCTGACGAACGAGAAGGCGTACGCGCTCGGCAAGTTCGCGCGGGTGGTGCTCGGCACCTCGCAGATCGACTACAACGGCCGCTTCTGCATGTCCTCGGCGGCGGCCGCCGGGATGAAGGCGTTCGGACTCGACCGGGGGCTGCCGTTCCCGCTGGAGGACATCCCCAAGACGGGGTGTGTCGTCCTCGTCGGCTCCAACCTCGCGGAGACCATGCCGCCGGCGCTGCGCTATCTCACCGAGCTGAAGGACAACGGCGGCAAGCTGATCGTCATCGATCCGCGCCGCACGCGTACGGCCGAGCAGGCCGACCTGCATCTGTCCCCGCGTCCCGGCACCGATCTCGCCCTGGCCCTCGGCCTGTTGCACCTGATCGTGGCCGAGGGGCGGACGGACGAGGAGTACATCCGCGAGCGGACCAGCGGATGGGAGGAGGCCCGGGCGGCGGCCATGGCGCACTGGCCGGAGTACGTGGAACGGATCACGGGGGTGTCCGTTCCCGAACTCCGCGAGGCGGTACGGCTGTTCTGCGAGCCGGAGCACGCGATGGTGCTCACGGCGCGCGGGCCCGAGCAGCAGTCCAAGGGCACGGACACCGTCGGCGCGTGGATCAACCTCACGCTGGCGACGGGCCGTGCGGGACGGCCGTTGTCCGGGTACGGCTGCCTCACCGGGCAGGGCAACGGGCAGGGCGGGCGCGAGCACGGTCAGAAGGCCGACCAGTTGCCCGGCTACCGCAAGCTGGTCGACCCCGAGGCGCGGCGGCATGTCGCCGAGGTGTGGGGAGTGGAACCGGACAGTCTGCCCGGGCCGGGGCGCAGCGCGTACGAGCTGCTGGACGCGCTCGGCACCGACATCAAGTCGCTGCTGCTGATGGGCTCCAACCCGGTGGTGTCGGCGCCGCGCGCCGCGCACATCGAGGACCGGATCAGGTCGCTGGACTTCCTGGCCGTGTGCGATGTCGTGCTGTCGGAGACGGCGGCCCTCGCGGACGTCGTGCTGCCGGTGACGCAGTGGGCGGAGGAGACCGGCACGACGACCAATCTGGAAGGCCGGGTGCTGCTGCGGCGGCGGGCGATCAGTCCTCCCGACGGCGTCCGCAGCGACCTGGAGGTCATGCACGAGCTGGCCGACCGGCTGGGCGTCGAGAAGGGCTTCGCCACTGACCCCGAGGAGGTCTTCGAGGAGCTGCGCCGGGCCAGCGCGGGTGGTCCGGCCGACTACTCGGGGATCACGTACCGGCGGCTGGCGGAGGAGAACGGGGTGTTCTGGCCCTGCACGACACCGGCCACGGCCTCGGCCTCGGCCTCGGCTACGGTTCCCGCCCCGGCCGACGACGTGCACCCCGGCACCCCGCGTCTCTTCCTCGACCGGTTCGCCACGGAGGACGGCCGGGCGCGCTTCGTGCCCGTCTCGCACCGGGCGGCGGCCGAGGAGCCGGACGCGGAGTACCCGGTGCTGCTGACCACCGGGCGCGTCGTGGCCCAGTACCAGTCCGGCGCCCAGACCCGGCGGGTCGACGAGCTGAACGCCGCCGCGCCCGGCCCGTTCGTGGAACTGCACCCCCGGCTGGCCGAGCGGCTCGGCGCGGCGGAGGGCGACCCGGTGGCCGTGGTCTCCCGCCGGGGCCGTGCCGTGGCGCCGGCCCGCATCACGACCGGCATCCGCCCCGACACGGTCTTCATGCCGTTCCACTGGCCGGGCGAGGGCCGCGCCAACACCCTCACGAACCCCGCCCTCGACCCCACCTCCCGCATGCCGGAGTTCAAGACGTGCGCGGTACGGGTGGAGGCTGTGGGGAAGTGAGGCGGGGCCCGTGCCGGGGGCGGGGGCGGGAACGGGGAGGATGACCGCCGTCCCCGAGCGCGAGAGGCCGCCTGGGGGCGGGCTCGCGGGCGCACCCAGGAGCCCCGGGAGACGGCTTGAAGGAATGCCCGGGAGTTGGCCCGGAGATCAGCCCGGCAGTCGGCCCGGGGACCAGCCCGGCAGTCGGGCCCAGACACCAGCCCACAAGCCCGCCCGCAGACCAGCCCGGCAGTCGGCCCAGACACCAGCCCGCGAGTCGGCCCGAGACGGGGCGCCGGAAGCGGACCGGGCCGCAAGCGGACGGGGATGCCCGGGCCGCCCCGGCCGCCGAGGTCCGGCTTCGGGGCTGTGGTGGAAACCGCCGTTCCGCTCGACGAACTCGGCCAGCCATCCGCCGACTTCGGGGCGGGCGTTCTCAGGACGGTCTCGTTCAGGGCGACGGCGTTCATGTGGGGCTCCTCGTGCTCGTGACGCGGCCGGCGCCGGCGGTGCGGATGGCGCTGTGGGTACGGGTGGTGCTGTCGTGATCAGCATCGATACCCGACCTGCTTGAACATTCATGCTTTTCTGTACGTAGATCTCGTGTGGTATCCCGACGTTCGCAAGAGGATGGGACAGCGACACACAGCTCACCGTGAACACTTGGGAGTCCAGCCGACCCGGGGGGATCGCATGCCGCAGCACGACAGTCACCGATGGACCGACTCGTTCCCGTGGAGCCTCTCGTACCGCTGGGGCCACTCCGCGCTGACCGCCGACTTCGACCTGAGCGGCGACACCCCCCGGCTGCTGCGCGTCCGACGCCCCGGTGAACCCGAGCCCGGCCCCGAGGAGACCAAGTCCGATCCCTCGCCACCCCTGGTCGACCTGGTCCTGCTCGGCGAAGGCACCGGCTGGGCGCGACCGCGCTTCACCGGCACGGCGATCGGCGGCCGTCTGCGGTACCGCGCCCACCACTCCACGTGCGCCGGCACCCGCGGCCCCGACGACGGCGGGGCCTGGCATCAGCTCACCTTCGAACTCCACGACCCCGCCAGCGGTTTGACCGCCTTCGTCGAGTACGCCTCACCGGACGGCATCCCCGTCCTGCGCTCCCGCGTCCGGCTGCGCAACGACGGCACCAGGACGGTCACCGTGCGCTCCGTCGCCAGCCTGCTCCTCGGCGGGCTGCCCTCCCCCGACGAGCTGTCCGTCTTCCGGGCGCGCAACGACTGGCTCGCGGAGTGCCGTTGGTACGCCGAGCCGCTGCGGGACTCCGTCCCCGACATCAACCCCGTGGCGCACGGCGGCACCGGCCACGCCGCCGCGCGCTGCGCCGGGCGCGGCAGTTGGCCCACCGACGGCCACCTCGCGATGGGCGCTCTCCAGCACCGTACGGACGCGCGCAGCTGGCTGTGGCAGGTCGAGTCGGCGTCGAGCTGGGCCTGGGAGGCCGGCGAGTCGGCGGGCCGGACGTACCTCGCGCTCGGCGGCCCGAACCACGACGACCACCAGTGGCGCCAGGCCCTGGAACCGGGCGCCGAGTTCACCACCGAGTGGGCCGCCCTCGCGCTCGGCACCTGCTTCGACGGGGCCCTGGCCGCGCTGACCGCCTACCGCCGGGTCGTACGCCGCCCCCACCCCGACCACGACGCCCTCCCCGTGATCTTCAACGACTACATGAACACGCTGATGGGCGACCCGACCACCGAGAAGCTGCTGCCGCTGATCGACGCGGCGGCGCGGGCGGGCGCGGAGTACTTCGTGGTGGACGCGGGGTGGTACGACGACGGGGAGAGCGGAGAAAGCGGAGAGAGTGGGGAGGGAGGTGAGAACGGGGTCGGCGGCGAGAGCGGCGATACGGAGAACGCCGACTCGCCCGGGGGCTGGTGGGACAGCGTCGGCGCCTGGCTGCCGTCGGCGCGTCGCTTCCCGGGCGACGGGGGCATCCGGGTCGTGCTCGACCGCGTCCGGGAGCTCGGCATGGTGCCGGGGCTGTGGCTGGAGCCGGAGGTCATCGGGGTGCGCAGCCCGCTTGCCCACGAACTGCCCGCCGAGGCCTTCCTCCGCCACGAGGACGGCACCCGGGTGACCGAACAGGGCCGCCACCAGCTGGACCTGACCCACCCGGCGGCCCGCGCCCACCTCGACGCGACGGTCGACCGCGTCGTCGGCGAGTGGGGCGTCGGTTATCTCAAGCTCGACTACAACATCACCACCTCGGCACCGGCCCACCTCGCCCACTCCCGGGCCTGGCTGTCCTGGCTGTCCTCGGTCCTGGACCGTCACCCCGGCCTCGTCATCGAGAACTGCGCCTCCGGCGGCATGCGCATGGACGGCGCCTCCCTGGCCGTGGCCCAGCTCCAGTCCACCTCCGACCAGCAGGACCCCCTGCGCTACCCGCCCATCGCCGCGGCCGCCCCCACCGCCGTACCCCCGGAACAGGGCGCCGTCTGGGCCTACCCCCAACCGTCCTGCACCGACGCGGAGATCGCCTTCGCCCTCGGCTCCGCCCTCCTCGGCCGCATCCATCTGTCCGGTCATCTGGACCGGATGACGGGCCATCAACTCGCGTTGGTGCGCGAGGCCTTGGTGACCTACAAGTCGATCCGGGGTGACCTGCGCACCGCCCTGCCCTTCTGGCCCCTCGGCCTCCCTGGCTGGACGGACGACTGGATCGCGCTGGGCCTGAGACCGCCGGTCGCGGGCACGGGCCCGGTGTACGTGACGGTGTGGCGCCGGGGCGGAGCCGCCGAACAGACCTTCCCACTCCCGCACTTGGCGGAGCAGGACGGAGGAGACGCGGGTGACGTACGGGTGGAGATCCTGCATCCGGGGACCACGACGGGAACGACGACGGGCACGGCCGAGTGGGACGGTTCGAAGCTCCGGTTGAGCCTGCCCGAAGCCCCGTCGGTCCTGCTGCTGAGGCTGACGACAGCCACGCCCTGAGGAGGGAGCGCGGGGAACCGCCGACAGTCGGCTCAGCGGCGCGTACGCCAGTCCCCGCCCTCGATCGGTTTCCCCCGCGCCCGCAGTCCGGCGGCGACGGCCGGGGCGGCGACGTACACCCAGGCCCGTACGTCCGTGCCGTCGTCGAGGGTCGCCGGTCGTGCCACCCGCTCGTACAGGTTCGCCGGGTCGCCCGGGGCGTAGTCCTCCAAGCGGTCCAGGGCGCGCAGCAGTTCGTCATAGGCCTCGGGACGGGCGGTGACGAGTTCGCCGCTCACCGTGTCTCCTGCCCCGCCGCCCACCGCTCCGGTCTCCTCCACGGCGTACGGGTATCCGGGGCCGTCGTAAAGGACCATGCCGCGCATCCGGGCGGGCTCCTCGGCGCGGGTGCGGCCGCGCAGGAAGAGGTCGTGGTTGTGCTCGCCGGGGCGGAGGGTGCCGTAGACGAAGAAGGGGAGCACCGTTCTCCTCTCCAAGGGTGCGGACTCAGCCGGACGGACTGAACGGACTCGGCGGGTTTGGGCTGAGCGGGCCGTGCGCGCCGTTGCAGAAACGATTCTCACTCCTCACACATCCCGCCCGCTCCCACCCTGGACACCCACTGTCATGCTCACGTAAATCTGTCCGACATCAGTGGTTGCACCCCCCACCTTCCCTGGGAGACAGATGAGCCGGATACGGCACCTCCGACGCCCGCACGTCGCCACCACCGGCACCGCGGTCGCGGCCGCCGCCCTGCTGGCCGCGACGCTCACCCCCACCGCGGGGGCCGCCGACAGACCGACCCGGAGCACGGCGATCGCCGACGCCGCCGACGTCCTGCGGGACCGCGCGACGAGCCTGGGGCTCACCTCCGCCCAGGACACCACCGTACGAGACGTGATCGTGGACGCGGACGGCAGCCGGCACGTCCGCTACGACCGGACGTATCGCCAACTCCCGGTAATCGGCGGGGACTTCGTCGTCCACCTCACCCCTGCCGGCGAGTTCCGGAGTGCGAACCGGGCGACGACCCGTGAGATCACCGTCCCCTCCGTCACGCCCGCGGTCAAGGCGCCCAGGGCCGCCGACATCGCCGCCGCCGCGCTGCGCGCCGTGAACGTCGGCGAGACGCTGCGCAAGGTGACGTCCAAGCCCCGGCTGGTCGTCGACGCCCTGCACGGCGCCCCGAAGCTGGCCTGGCAGACGGATGTGCTGGGCCAGGACGAGGCCGGCAACCCGGTCGCCCGTACGGTCGTCACCGACGCCACCACGGGGAAGCAGATCGACGCCTGGGACGCGCTGGAGACCGCGACCGGCGACGGCAAGTCGCTCTACGGCGGCACGGTTCCGTTGGAGACGACCCTCTCCGGGGCGGCGTACCAGCTCAAGGACCCCACCCGCGGCAACACCTACACCGGTGACGCCGCGAACCAGACCGATCTCTGCCTCCTCGGCATCTGCGTACGGCGGGCCCCCGCGACTCTCTTCACGGACGCCGACAACCACTGGGGGACGGGCACGGCCACCGACCGTGCCACGGCGGCCGTCGACGCGCAGTACGGCACCGACACCACCTGGGACTACTACAAGAAGGTCCACGGCCGGAACGGCATCGCGAACGACGGCCGGGGCTCCTACAGCCGCGTCCACTACGGCAACGGCTACAACAACGCCTTCTGGGACGACAGCTGCTTCTGCATGACGTACGGCGACGGTGACGGGAACCTGCTCGGCCCGCTGGTCTCGCTGGACGTGGCCGGCCACGAGATGACGCACGGCGTGACCTCGGCGACGGCCGATCTGACGTACTCGGGCGAGCCGGGCGGGCTCAATGAGGCCACCTCGGACATCTTCGGCACACTCGTCGAGTTCTACGCGGACAACGCCTCCGACCCCGGTGACTGGCTCGTCGGCGAGAAGATCGTCCGGTCGGGCTTCGGCAAGCCGGCCCTGCGGTTCATGGACCGGCCGAGCAAGGACGGTTCCTCGGTGGACTGCTGGAGCCCGTCGGTGGGCAACCTCGACGTCCACTACTCCTCGGGTGTCGCCAACCACTTCGCGTACCTCCTCGCCGAGGGCAGCGGCACCAGGACCATCGGCGGCGTCGAACACTCCAGCACCACCTGCGACGGCTCGACGGTGACCGGCATCGGCAGGGACAGGCTCGGCGCGATCTGGTACCGGGCCCTGACGGTCTACATGACCTCGTCCACGAACTACGCGGGCGCGCGTACGGCGACGCTGAACGCGGCACGGGACCTCTACGGGGCGGGCAGCACGGAGTACGACGCGGTGGCGGCGGCCTGGAGCGCGGTCTCCGTGGCCTGACGTGGCCTGACGTGGCGTGGTGGCCTGACGTGGCGTGGTGGTGGCCGGACAGTGGTCTCAGGGGCGCTGGCGGGCCGTAATTCCGTGGCCGGAGGGAGGAGGGCGTGTCTACGCTTCACCGCTGTCCCCCGGCCACGGAACCCACGGAGATCCATGTCGTCCCAAGGAAAGCTGCACGCCGATGAGTTCGACATCGACGAGGCGCTGGTCCGGCGGCTGATCGCGGCGCAGTTCCCCGAGTGGGCCGGGCTGCCGCTCGCGCCGGCTCCCACCGCCGGGACGGACAACGTCATGTACCACCTGGGGGACGACATGGTCGTACGGCTCCCCCGGCGGCCCGACGGCGCCCACCACGCCGACAAGGAACACCGCTGGCTGCCGCTGCTGGCCCCGCACCTCCCCCTCGCCGTACCGGAACCGCTCGCCAAGGGGCGGCCGAGTGAGGCGTACGGGCTGTCCTGGTCGGTGCTGCGCTGGCTGGACGGCGAGAACGCCCACGACGCGCCGGTCACCGATCTCGGATGCGCTGCCGAGGAGTTGGGGCGTTTCGTGGCGGCGCTGCGGAAGGTGGACGCGACCGGCGGGCCGGTTTCCTTCCGGGGTGGCCCGGTGGCCGCCGAGGACGACGAGGTCCGGGACGCGATCCGTGGGCTGGGCGCGGACGGCGCGGTGGACGCGGCGCTCGCCACGGCCGTCTGGGAGGAGACCCTCCGCGTGCCGCAGTGGACCGGCGACCCCGTCTGGGTGCACGCCGACCTCCTCCCCGGCAACCTCCTCACCACCGCCGGCCGGCTCACCGCCGTCATCGACTTCGGCGGTCTGGGCGTCGGCGACCCCGCCTGCGACCTGCTGCCGGCCTGGGCCCTGTGCACGGCCGACTCCCGCGCCACGTTCAGGGAGACCGCCGACGTCGACGTCGCGACCTGGGCGCGGGGGCGCGGCTGGGCCCTGTGCTTCGGCCTCGTCGCCGAGCACTACTACCGCGACAAGGGGCATGTGCTGGCGGAGGTGGGGCGGCGGACTGCGGGCGAGGTGTTGGCGGAGTACGTGTGAGGGCGTGCGCCTCAGCGCCGGGCCTGCCACCACCGCGTGAGGGTCTCGACCTTCTGGTCGAACTCCCTGTCCATGAAGGACGTCGGGGTGTGCAGCGTGGCACGGTGGCCGTCCGTGGTGTGGACGGTGATCTGGCGTACGCCGAGGATCCGGCGGACCTCCAGGCGTTGGATGCCGGTCCGGGGAATCCGCCGGCGCCGGGTGCCGCGTACCACGAGGGCGTCGTCGGCCAGGGTCACCTCGTCGTTCCGGCGCAGCACTGAGACGACCACGGTGGCCAGCACCGCTCCCGAGAGGCATTGCCGCAGCGTGTCGCCCCCCATCGGGTCGCCGGTGAGGGCGAGGCCCGCGTACAGGAGTGCGGTGCCCGCCAGGAAGCCCAGCAGGACGGGGAGGGTGGCTCGGAGCGTTCCCTCCTTGAAGGTGATCACCTCGTTCTCGGGGCGGCCGGTGGCTGGAGCGGGTCTGGAGGGCATGTCGTCCCCGTGGGTCGCCGGGTCAGGGAGTGAGCGGGAGGGCGTCGGTGTAGGCGTTGGCCGGGCGGGCGACCTTCTCGACCGTGTGGGCGTCGAGGGCCGCCTCGGCGGAGGCCGTGCCCAGCGTGCCGGCGGGGTGCCAGGTGCCGGTGACGGTCACCCAGGTGTCGGCGGGCGGGGGCTCGGTGCCGTGGACGCGCACCTTCACGAACTGGGCGTCCGCGGCACAGCAGGTGAAGATGGCGCGGGTCAGGTACCAGCCGCCTTCGCCCTCGCCCTCGTCGCTCCCCTTCTCGGGGGTGACGAAGCCCGTCATCCGGACGGTGCGGCCGTCGATGGCCCGTTCACGGTCCTGCTGCACCCGCCGCGTGAAGTCGGTCAGGGTCATCGGGAGCGGTGAAGTGGCCGGCAGGGCGTCGAAGTCGTCCTGCTCCGTGACCGCCACCGCCTTCGGGGCCTCCCGGGCGGCGGTGTACGCGCCGATGGCCGGCGGGGCGTAGAAGAGCAGGCTCACCGCGGGGAGGAGCAGCAGCCAGGCGACCCGGGGCGGGGTGGAATGGTCGTGACCGTGGTCGTGGTCGTGGCCTTGGGCGTCACCGTCGGCGTGGTCGTGGCCTTGGGCGTCACCGTCGGCGTGGTCGTGGCCTTGGGCGTCACCGTCGGCGTGGTCGTGGTCGTCGTGGCTCTCCTGCTCGCCGGTCCCGCGCGGTCTCCACAGTGACCATGCCTCCGCCGCTCCCAGCGCGAGCAGGAGCAGGCCCGAGGCGATCAGGAGGGGGCGCATGCCCTCCTTGACGTATCTCAGGTAGTGGTCGGTGAGGACGGTGGCGTGCAGGAGGCCGAGGCCGCTGAGGAGGAGAAGGAGCGCCTGCAGGGGTCGTTTCACAGGAGTACGCCTCCGATCAGGACGCTGCACAGGATCGCGACGACGACCGTCGCGGCGGAGAAGCGGAAGGCGAAGGCCCGGCCGAAGGTGCCCGTCTGGAGGGCGATCAGCTTCAGGTCGACCATCGGTCCGACCACCATGAACGTCAACCGCGCGGTGGGTGAGAAGCCGGTGAGGGACGCGGCGACGAAGGCGTCCGCCTCGGAACAGACGGAGAGGAGGATGGCGAGCGCGGCGAGGAAGAGGACCGACAGCCAGGGCGAGTCGGCGAAGGTGTCGAGCACGGAGCGCGGGACGAGCACGTTGAAGGTGGCCGCGGCCATCGCGCCGACGACGAGGAAGCCGCCCGCGTGCAGGAAGTCGTGCTGGAAGCCGAGCCGGAACTCGTTCCAGCGGCTCTGCCCCGGCCGGTGTCCCGTGTGCCGGGCGACCGGCTTGAGCCATTCCGCACGCCCCAGCCAGAGCCACAGCCAGCCCATCGCGGCGGCGGTGACGAGCGAGGCGAGCAGCCGGGCCAGCACCATGGCGGGGCTGCCGGGGAAGGCGATGGCCGTGGCGGTCAGGACGATCGGGTTGATGGCGGGGGCGGAGAGGAGGAACGCGAAGGCCGCGGCCGGGTTGACCCCTCGGCGGATCAGGCTGTGCGCGACCGGCACCGACGCGCACTCACAGCCAGGCAGGACGACCCCGGCGGCACCCGCGACCGGGACCGCGAGCGCCGGCCTGCGGGGCAGCACCCGGGTGAACACCCGCGCCGGTACGAACGCGTTGATGGCACCCGACAGGGCCGTACCGAGCAGCAGGAACGGCAGCGCCTGCACGGTGATGGAGAGACAGACGGTCCGCCACGCCTGCACGGCCGGTTCCTCCATCCACCGGCCCACGGCGAACAGCGCGACGCCGGGGAGGACCGCCGCGCCGAGGAGCAGCAGGGGCCAGTGACGGGGCCAGTCGCGGCCGGGGGGCGCGTCGGCGTCGGCGTCGAGGTCGGGGGCGGCGTCGAGGTCGGGCGCGGGGTCGGCCGTCACCGATCCTTCGGTCCCGGCCGTTGCCTGCCCTTCGGTCCCGGCCGTTGCCGCCCCTCCGGCCGGTTCATCTGTCTTCTGCACACAAACTCCGCACACTCGGATGATCGGATCGAACATAGCGGGCGCTGCGGAGGGATGGTGCGGGCGGGCACACCGGGCGCGCACTTCGGGCGGCTGGTTCAGACTCCGCCCAGCAGGGACGCGAGGCCGTCGTCGAGTGCCGGTTCGAGGTCCTCACCGCCGGGCGCGACGACGGCGTACGAGCGGCGCAGGAAGCGGCGGAGGGCGGGTGTGTCGAAGCGGATCATGGCCATACCTTGCGGCGAGCGCAGTTCGACGACCGTCTGCGCCGGGCCGCAGGGCCACAGGTGTACGTCGCCGATCCCGGCCGGGGTGGTGAGCCCCTCCGCCAGCAGGGTGCGGGCGAACGCCCACGTCACGTGCGCGTCGTCGGCGGAGGCCCCGGCCGGGAAGTCGATGTGCACGGCGAAGGGGTCGTCAGGGGTGTAGCGCAGGGTGGTGCGGACGGGGATTTCCTCGTACGCGGGGGTGATCAGGCGGGCGCGGGCGCGTTGTTCGAGCGCGGGGGGCGTGGGCCGGGTGGGCTGTGCGGGGTGCATGGGTGATCTCCAGTTCGGACACTTCGGGGTGCTTCGACTTCGTGTGTTCGTCGGACGGTGCTTCGGACGGTGAGGTCTGTGAAGGTTCTGCGGATGTCTCGTGCGCGTGATCAGCCGACTGGACCGACGCGCCCTCTCGAGTCCGCCAAGAGCCCGTGCATTACGCCGCTTTCGAAGTTACCCGCTGTGACGCGTGTCACTTTGTGTGATTACTTGAGATTTTTGTCATCGCGGCATACAAAATCGTCCTCATTCCACCAGCAGGCCACTAGAGAGCGCCCCCGCCATGACCGACGGACACGCCACCATGCCCGCTGTTCCCACCCAGGGGTCCGCGCCCAGTTCCATGTCCGCGTCGGCGACCGCCGCGTACACCCGGATCTACGAGGAACAGCACCCGCGCCTCGTCGCGTACGCGCGCTCCCTCACCAGGAACGCGTGGACCGCCGAAGACCTCGTCTCCGAGGCGCACTTCCGCGTGTGGCGGCGGCTGTCCGCGGGGCACGAGATCGACAACGTGCCGGCGTATCTGATGACGACGGTGCGGCATCTCGCGGCCGCCGTCGGCAGCGCCGCGCGTGAGACGCCGCTGGATCCGACGGCTCCGGAGCGGGTCGAGGTCGACGTCCACGCGAACGACGCCGCCGACCCGGCCGAACAGGTCTCCTCCGTCGACCTGTTGGTGCGTGTGCTGGGCCAGCTGCCCGAGCGGTGGGTGCGGGCGCTGTGGCTGGCCGAGGCGGAGGGGCAGCCGCTGGAGACGGTCGGGCAGCGCATCGGCGCCAAGCAGGGCGCGACGGCGGTGCTGTTGCACCGGGCGCGGGAGGGGATGCGCCAGGCGTTCCTGCGCGAGCAGCCCGGGGCGCCGGTCGATCCGGCGTGCCAGGTGCGTTGGGGGCGTATGCCGGCGTACGTGCGCGGTACGGCGACGCCTCGGCAGTCCGAGCAGCTGCTCAGCCATGTGGACGCGTGCGACGACTGCCGGGCGCGGCTCGCGGTCCTGATGCGCACCAACGACCGGCTGCCCGCGCTCGTCGGGCCGGCCCTGCTGGTGTTCGTCGTGGGCGGGGGCGGGGGCAAGGTGCTGCTCTCCCTCACGGCGGGCTCCGCCGGTACGGCCGCCGCGCTCGGCTCGGCGAGTGGGCACGGTGGAGGGCAACTGCTGCACGCGGTACGGCAGGCCGCGGCGGGCGGCGGGGCGAAGGGGCCCACCGTGGCCGCCGTCAGCACCGCCGTCGCGGCGGCGGCCGTCGCGGCCGGCATCATCCTCGGTCCGTTCGACTCGGCGACGGCCCCACCCCAGCGGGTGCCCGTCGCCCAGGCCCCGGCGCCGCACCGGCCGGAGGCCGCCACGCCCGAGGTCGCCGACCGCCGAGGCGCCGCGACGGACGCGGTGGTCGCGCCGCGGGAGGGCGGGGCGGGTGCCGACAGCGGGTCCGCGTCATCGGCCGGCTTCGGCGGCGACGAGGCCCGCGACACCGTGGTGATTCAGGCGGCGGGGGAGGACGAGGACGGGAACGGGCCCTCCGGGAAGGAACCGGCGGGCGACGGCACGGCACCCGGGGACGAGACCGCGCCCGGCACGGAAGCGGATGCGCCGCCTGGTGGCGGGGACGAGGGCAGCGCCGGGCACGAGGAAGCTCCGGGCGGGGAGACGCCGGGGGTGGAAGAGCCCGGCGCCGAGGAATCAGGCGTTGAAGAGCCAGGCGTTGAGGAACCAGGCGTTGAGCAGCCAGGTACTGAGGAGCCTGGTGCCGAAGTACCCGGTGTTGAGGAACCAGGCGCTGAGGAGCCTGGTGTAGAAGAACCCGGGAGTGAAGAGCCCGGCGCGGAGGAGCCCGGTACGGGCTACCCGGAGGCCGATGAACCGGGGGCCGAGGCACCGGGGGCTGAGGCACCAAAGGCCGAGGCACCAGGGGCCGAAGACCCGCACACCGAAGACCCGCACACCGAAGAGCCGCCCGCCGAAGAGCCGCCCGCCGAAGACCCGGTGACGGGTTCTCCCGAGGCGGGGGCGCCGGACACGGACGGCCCGGAGGGCGAGATACCGGACGCGGAATCCCCGGAAGGCGAGATGCCGGACTCCGAGACCCCGGACACGGGTCAGCCCGAGGCCGACGGCCCGGGCACCGGAACGCCGGACACCGAGCCCCCGGGGGCCGACACACCCGGCACCGACACCCCCGCGCCGGAGGCCCCCGCTCCTGCGGAGCCCTCACCCGAAGCCCCCCAACCCTCTCCCGAGGAGCCGGGGAACGGTTGCTGAGGCCAGGACGGCGGCGCGGTCGGCGACGGGGCCCTCCCCTCACCCGACCGCCGCAGGCCCCCGCCGCCCCACGCCCCGGCCGCCCCACGCGCCCACCACCGCACACACCCACCGCTCTCGGGCCCTCACCCCACGCAGCCCCGCCCCTCACCTCACGAACCCCCGCCCCTCACCTCCCGTACGGCCGCCTCTCCTTCGCCTCCCTCAGGGCCTGCCCCCACCAGGACAGCTGGTCGAGCATCAGCTTGGCCGCGGTGTTCGGGCCGGTCGGGTCCTTGAGGTCGCCGGTGTCGTCGAAGGAACCGTGCGCGTTGTGGAAGGAGACCGTGTCGCGGACGGTTGTGGCGTGGAGTTCGGCGAAGACCTGACGAAGGTGCTCCGCCGCGCGGAGGCCGCCCGAGACGCCGCCGTACGAGACGAGGGCGACGGGCTTGGCCCGCCACTCGTCGAAGTGCCAGTCGATGAGGTTCTTGAGCGCCGCCGGATAGGAGTGGTTGTACTCGGGGGTCAGCACGATGAACGCCTCCGCCGCCGCCAGCCTGGGAGTGATCTCGGCCAGCCGGGCCGTCACCTCCGGCGTCGGCACGAAGGTCGTCGGCAGGTCGGCCTCGGCGACGTCCACGACGTCGACCTCGAAGTCCTCGTGCTCCCGGACCCGGTCCAGCAGCCACTCGGCGATCACCGAGCCGAAGCGGCCGACGCGGTTGCTGCCGATGACCAGCGTCACCCGGACCGGGGTGGCGGAGGAGGACGGGGAGGGGGAAGCGGTGGCAGGGGTGGTGGGCTCGGCGCGGCCGGCCGTATGAGTGTCTGTCGCGGTCTTCATGCGAACACCCTCGTACCTCAAGTTCACTTGAGGTCAAGCGGCCGGAGGAACGCCCCCGTCCGAGCCGCCACCCACCCCGCCACCTGCCACCCATCAACCACCACCCACCACCACTCCCGGTCACCCGTTCACCCCCCTCACCCCACACCCATCCCGTTCCCTTCTCCGCCGCGCCCACCCCACCCCCGTGACCTGCCCAAACACCTCTCCTTCCGCCTTCCGTCCCCACCCCCCTGACACCCATTCACATCATTTCTGACACACCATCAGGAAGCGCTCGGAGCGGTGTGCCACTTACCTCGGAAGAGCACGGAGGACTCTCGGAGGAGCAATTGACGATGCGACGTATCGCCCGGCCGCTGACCGCAACCGCCCTCGCCGTCGCCGTCGCGGCCCTCGCCGCCGCGCCCGCGTACGGCGGTGAGGGCGCGGGCCGGGTGGAGCTGTCCCCCGCCGACGTCGTCCCCGGCGACGAGGTCACCGTCCGTACGGAGGCCTGCGGTGCGGACGGTACGGCGACGGGGGACGCCAGCGCGGTCGGCGCGGGCTCCTTCCCACTCGCACCCGGCGCCGGGCAACGCCGGCTCGACGGGCGGTTCGAGGTGCCGCCGAGCGCGCAGCCGGGGACGTACGAGATCGTCGCGACCTGCGCGAACGGCGGCCGGCAGGTCACCGGCGACCTGGTGGTCACGCTCACCGGGGCGAACACCGGGCAGCCGACATATCCGAGGGGAAGCGTGAAGACGGGGGTCGGTGGCGCACTCGGTCCCGACCCCGTGCAGACCGCGGCGGGCGTGGCGGCTCTGGCCGTCGCCGCCGCGGGCGGTACCTGGCTCCTGCATCGCCGGGCGAGAGGCGACGGGATCTGACGGACACCCTCCGCCGTCCGTCCGCCGGTACCGCCGTCCCCTCCTCCCCTCCGGGTCCGACGCCCCTCGGCCCGGAGGGGAGGAACAGGGGGACGAAGACCAAGAGGGTGAATGAGATGGAAGATCCACGCCGAGAGAGGGCGAACGGGCGTCGGCTCGGCAACGCCCTCATAGCCGGCGTCACCGCGGTCGCCCTCTGTTCGGGCGCGTGGTTGGTGCGCAACGGCATCGCGTCACACGCGCCGCCGCAGCCGTCGGCCACGCAGGCCCACATCCGTTCCGGTACGCCCAACACCTCCGCCGTGCCGGGCACTTCGAGCCCGTCCGGCACGGCGGGCACCTCAGGGGACGACGAGAGCGCGGCCGTACCGCTGCCGCCCTCCCCTCCCGACCGCATCCGGATCCCCTCCATCCGCGTGGACGCTCCGCTGACGGGGCTCGGGCTCACGCCCACCGGCAGCCTCGACGTCCCGCCGGCCGAGAAGAAGAACCTCGCGGGCTGGTACGAGGCCGGGACCACCCCGGGTGAGCGGGGCACCGCGATCGTCGCCGGGCATGTGGACAACGCCGACGGGCCCGCCGTCTTCTACGACCTCGGCGCGGTGAAGCGGGGCGCCACCGTCGAGGTGGACCGGCGGGACGGCGGGGTCGCGGTGTTCACGGTGGACGCGGTGGAGGTGTACGACGCCCGGGACTTCCCCGACCGGAAGGTGTACGGGGCGGCGAAGCGGCCGGAGTTGCGGGTCATCACCTGCGGCGGCGGGTATTCGAGGTCGACCGGCTACCAGGGGAACGTGGTCGTCTTCGCCCACCTCACGGGCAGCAGCCCCGGCTGACCACAGAACGCCCGACAGCCGCCCGCCCGCCGATCACAGAACACCCGACAGCCGCCCCGGCTGATCCCGAACCCTCCGCAGCCGTCCGCAGACGTCCGCCGTCGCTCACGCCACCCACTGCTCGTACCCCATCTTCGCCACCAGCGTGAACACCACCGTCAGCAGGACGACCCGGACGAAGCCGCTGCCCTTCTTGAGGGCGGTGTGGGCGCCTACCGTCCCGCCGACGAGGTTGAAGACCGCCATCAGGGCCGCCAGCTGCCAGTAGACCGTGCCCTTCCAGGCGAAGGTGGCGAGGGCGCCGGCGTTGGTGCAGCAGTTGACGATCTTGGCGGTGGCGGAGGCGGTGACGAGGTCGAGGTGGAGGACGGCGGTCAGGGCGAGGACCAGGAACGTGCCGGTACCGGGGCCGACGAGGCCGTCGTAGAAGCCGATGCCGACGCCGGCGAGGCCGATCGCGGCGAGGACGCGGCGCGCCGAGACCGGGCCGGTGGCGGGGGCCGTGCCGAAGGAGGGGCGGAGGATCACGAAGGCGCCCACGGCCAGGAGGACCACCATGACCACCGGCTTCAGGACCTCGGTGCTCATCCCGGCGGCCACGAAGGCGCCGGCCGTGGACCCCGCGAGCGCCGCCAGGCCGATCCGTACGGCGATCTTGACGTCGACGGGGGTGCGGCGGGCGTACGTCACCGCCGCGCCCGTGGTGCCGACGATCGCGACCGCCTTGTTGGTGCCGAGCGCGTACTGGGCGGCCGAGGAACCGTTCGGCAGGCCCAGGAGGAGGGCGGGGAGGAGCAGGAGTCCGCCGCCGCCCACCACGGCGTCGATCCAGCCGGCCGCGAGGGCCGCGAGGCAGAGGACGACGACCATGGTCAGCGATATGTCGGGCATGAGCGCGACCCTATGCGGCGGGATACATGCGCCGTCCATCGACCTGAGGATCTTCTGAGGTTCGGCCCCCCTCCCCCGCCGATCCGCCCCCGGAATGCTTCCCCGCGGCCCCGCCCGACGTGACCTACGGCACCGTGCCCCGGCGTGCCCGCCCCTGCCCGCGCCCCGGCCGGTCCTCCCGTATACGCCCGCATGGCCCTCGTATCGCCAGGTCAGCGCGGTGATCCCGGGCGTCCTCACACCCCACCCGGCCCTCTCGGAAACCCCTCACACTCACCTCGGGGCCGTGGGGAGGGCAGCGTTCCTCGTGGGAAACAGACGCGATGCGGTCGGGTAACACCGGCACCGCACGCTCGAGTGCATGACCTCGAATGAGCGTGTGGTGGTGATCGGCTCCGGCCTCGCGGGCGTACGTCTCGCCCGGCGGCTCGGAGAGCTCGGCATGCCCGCCACGCTGGTGGGCGAGGAGGAGCACACACCGTACAACCGGGTGCTGCTCGCCGAGGTCCTGGCCGGGCGGTACGCGCCCGAGGTCATCGCGCTGCCCGCCCCGGCCGAGCTGACACAGCTGACGCGCGGCCGGGTGGTCCGTATCGACCGCGAGATGCGAGCCGTACATCTCGCGGACGGTGCGGAGATCGCGTACGACAAGCTGGTCCTCGCGACCGGCTCGAACCCGGTGCTGCCGCCGCTGCGCGGCCTGTGGGACCCGGAGCGGCACGAGTTCCCCGACGGGGTGCACGCCTTCCGGACCATGGACGACTGCATGCGCCTGTCCGAGGCCGTACGGCCGGGGGCGCGGGCCGTCGTCATCGGCGGGGGGCTCCTCGGGGTCTCCGCCTCCCGCGCGCTCGCCCTGCGCGGCGCCCAGGTCGTTCTCGCCCAGCAGGGCGAGCGGCTGATGGAGCGTCAGCTCGACCCGTCCGCCTCGAAGTTGGTCCGTCGACACCTCGGCGACCTCGGCGTCGAGGTGCACACCGAGACGCGCGTCCGTGCCGTGCGCAGCGTCGGCGGGACCGTGCGGTCGGTGTCGATGGCCGACGGGTACGCGCTCGACGCGGACCTCGTGGTCATCGCCTGCGGGGTCCACCCCCGTGTGGGTCTCGCCCAGGAGGCGGGGCTCGCGGTGCACAAGGGCGTCATCGTCGACGAGGAGCTGCGCAGCTCCGACCCGCGCATCCACGCGATCGGCGACTGCGCCCAGTTCGAGGGCACGGTGTACGGGCTCGCCACCCCGGCGCTCGAACAGGCGGACGTCCTGGCCGAGTTGCTGGCGGGGAACACCGACTCCCGTTACACGGGGACCCGCGCCCTGACCCGGCTGACGCTCGCCGGAGCGGACTTCCTCGATCTCGCCGCGTTCGGCGAGCCCGAGCCCCAGCCGGGTGACGACGTCATCCAGCTCGCCGACGCCACGCGCGGCACCTACCGCAAGGTCGTCGTCCGCGACGACCGCCTGGTCGGCGGGGTGCTCGTCGGCGAACTCGGCACCGTGGGCGCGCTCGCCCGCGCCTGGGAGGGAGCAGAGCCGCTCCCCGCGAACGGCGCACCACTGCTCCACCTGCTTACCAACGATGGAGGCTCCTGATGACCGCCACCCTGGGGGCCACCCCCACGATCGTGCTCGTCGGCCACGGCATGGTCGGCCAGCGCTTCCTCGAAGCGCTCGCCGAGCGCGGCCTGACCGCCACGCACCGCGTGGTCGTGCTGTGCGAGGAGCCTCGCCCGGCGTACGACCGAGTGGCGCTCACCTCGTACTTCGCGGGCAAGACGCCCGAGGACCTGTCGATGACCGACATGGAGTTCATCGAGACGCACGGCATCGAACTGTTCGTCGGCGACCCGGCGGAGACCGTCGACCGCGAAGCCAAGAAGGTCACGGCCCGCTCCGGGCAGGTCTTCGAGTACGACATCCTCGTCCTCGCCACCGGCTCGTACCCCTTCGTGCCGCCGGTCCCGAACAAGGACGCCGAGGGCTGCTTCGTCTACCGCACGATCGAGGACCTGCTCGCGATCGAGGAGTACGCGAAGAACGTCGAGGTCGGTGCCGTGGTCGGCGGTGGTCTGCTCGGACTTGAGGCGGCCGGCGCGCTGAAGGGCCTCGGACTCACCTCCCACATCGTGGAGTTCGCGCCGCGCCTGATGCCGGTGCAGGTGGACGACGGCGGTGGCGCGGCCCTGCTGCGCACCATCGAGGACATGGGCCTGTCCGTGCACACCGGTGTGGGCACGCAGGAGATCGTGGTCGACGAGGCCGGCGCGGTCACCGGGATGAAGCTGTCCGACGGCTCCGAACTCGCCACCGACATGGTGGTGTTCTCCGCCGGTGTCCGCCCCCGCGACCAGCTCGCCCGCGACTGCGGTCTGACGGTCGGCGAGCGCGGCGGCATCACCGTCGACGAGCAGTGCCGTACGGTCGCCGACCCGCACGTCTTCGCGATCGGTGAGTGCGCCCTGGCCGCCGACGGCCGGGTGTACGGCCTGGTGGCTCCCGGTTACGAGCAGGCCGAGACGGCCGCCGCGACCATCGCCGCCGACGAGGCCGCCTTCACCGGCGCCGACCTGTCCACCAAGCTGAAGCTCCTCGGCGTCGACGTCGCCTCCTTCGGTGACGCGCACGGCGCGACCGCCGACTGCCTGGACGTCGTGTACTCCGACTCCCGCTCCGGCATCTACAAGAAGCTGGTCATCGGCCGCGACGGCGAGCTGCTCGGCGGCATCCTGGTCGGTGACGCGGAGGCGTACGGCACGCTGAAGGCCTTCACCGGGTCCGTCCCGCCGGTCTCGCCCGAGTCGCTGGTGCTGCCCGCCGGTGCCGGTGAGTCCGCCCAGCTCGGCCCGACCGCGCTGCCGGACGACGCGATCATCTGCTCCTGCAACAACGTCCGCAAGGGCACGATCCGCGCGGCGGTCACCGACCACCAGTGCACCACCGTGCCCGAGGTGAAGAAGTGCACCAAGGCGGGCACGACGTGCGGCTCCTGCGTCAAGGTCCTCGGCCAGCTCGTCACCGCCGAGCTGGAGGCCAGCGGCGTCGTCGTCGACAAGGGCCTGTGCGGCTGCTTCTCGCAGACCCGCGAGGAGCTGTACGAGATCGTCCTCGCCCTGCGCATCAACACCTACCAGGGTCTGCTGGACCGTTACGGCCGCGACGAGGCCAAGGGCGGCGACGGCTGCGAGATCTGCAAGCCCGCGGTCGCCTCGATCATCGCCTCCCTCGCCCCGACCATCGGCGCCAGCGGCTACGTCCTGGAGGGCGAGCAGGCGGCGCTCCAGGACAGCAACGATCACTTCCTGGCCAACCTGCAGAAGAACGGCTCCTACTCGGTCGTCCCGCGCATCCCCGGCGGTGAGATCACCCCCGAGGGCCTGATCGTGATCGGTGAGATCGCCCGCGACTTCGGTCTCTACACGAAGATCACGGGTGGTCAGCGGATCGACATGTTCGGCGCCCGCGTCGAGCAACTGCCCGTCATCTGGACACGGTTGGTGGACGCCGGCTTCGAGTCGGGCCACGCCTACGGCAAGTCGCTGCGTACGGTGAAGTCCTGCGTCGGTCAGACCTGGTGCCGCTACGGCGTCCAGGACTCGGTCCGCATGGCGATCGACCTGGAGCTGCGCTACCGGGGGCTCAGGTCCCCGCACAAGCTGAAGTCGGCGGTCTCCGGCTGCGCCCGCGAGTGCGCGGAGGCCCAGTCGAAGGACTTCGGCGTCATCGCCACCTCCAACGGCTGGAACCTCTACGTCGGCGGCAACGGCGGCGCCACCCCGCGCCACGCGGACCTGCTGGCCCAGGACCTTTCCGACGCCGAACTGATCAAGCTGATCGACCGGTTCCTGATGTTCTACATCCGCACCGCCGACCGCCTGGAGCGCACCTCGACGTGGCTGGAGCGGATCCCCGGCGGCCTGGACCACGTCCGGGACGTGGTCGTGGAGGACTCCCTCGGCATCTGCGAGGAGCTGGAGTCCCTGATGGCGGACCACGTCTCGCACTACGCCGACGAGTGGGCCTCCACCATCAACGACCCCGAGAAGCTCGCCCGGTTCGTGTCCTTCGTCAACGCCCCGGACACCCCGGACCCCGTCGTCGGCTTCGTCCCCGAGCGCGACCAGATCAAGCCCGACCTGCCCCTGCTGTCCATCGGCCTGCGGCCCGCCGATGTCCTGGAAGGAAGCGCCCAGCGATGACCCTCGCCCCCGAGAAGATCGATGTCAAGGTCCAGCTGCGGCTGGCGGACGGCTGGTTCACGGTCTGCGACCTGGCCCTGCTGATCCCGGGCCGCGGCGTGGCCGCCCTGCTCCCCGACGGCAACCAGGCCGCGCTGTTCCTCGACCGCGCGGGCAAGCTGTACGCCATCGACAACCGCGACCCCTTCGGCGGCGCCGCCGTCCTCTCCCGCGGCCTCACCGGCTCCCACCAGGGCCGCCCCTTCGTCGCCTCCCCGCTCCTGAAGCAGCGCTTCGACCTGGAGACCGGGCAGTGCCTGGACGACGAGACGGTGAGGATCACGGCGTACGAGGTGCGCGCCGCGTAGTCCCCTGGCGGTCCCGTCCGATCTTTCACACGCGCGTGGCGTGCGAACCGTGGCCTTGTACGGTTCGCACGCCACGCGCGTGCCGGTGCCCTGTGGGCGGGCACCTCGCATCGGCCTCAGCCGCTGTACCCCTGCACCTCGGCGTAGGACGGGGCGTTCGGGTCCGTCGGGCGGCCGTCGCGGACGGCGGTCGCGGTGGCGACGGCCGCGGCCAGGGCGCCCCGGTAGAGCAGTGAGCCGAGGCTGACCCGGCGTACGCCCAGAGCGGCCAACTCGGGGAGGGTCGGGCCGGTGGGTGTGTACAGGATGTTCAGCGGCACGACGAGGGTGCCCGTCAGCGCGGCGATCTCGTCCGCATCCGCCAGCCCCGGCACGAACACCCCGTCCGCACCGGCCTGTTCGTAGGTCGCGAGGCGGGACGCGGTCTCCTCCTGCTCACGGCCCAGCCAGTGGGTGTCGGTGCGGGCGTTCACGAACAGCTCGGGCACCGCGGCCTTGACGGCGGCGATCTTCGCGGCGTGCGACTCCACGGGAGCGAGCGTGCCGTCGGGCAGACCGTCCTCGAGGTTGATCCCGACCGCGCCGGCGTCGTACAACTCCCGTGCCAGCTCGGCCACTTCCGCCGGGTCGTCGCTGAAGCCGCCCTCCGCGTCGACGGAGAGCAGGAACGGCCCCCGCCCGAGCCGACGGGCCAGCGCCACGGTCGCGTCGACGGTGGCGGCGGCCCCGTCCGGCAGACCGAGGGCGGCGGCTACGCCCAGGCTGGTCGTGCCGACGGCCTCGAAGCCGTGCGCCGCCAAGGCGGCGGCGGAGGCGTGGTCCCAGGCGTTGGGCAGCAGCAGCGGGGCCGGCCGGTGGTGGAGACGGGCGAAGGGGGTCAGCGGGCGCCGCAGCAGTCCGTCGGCCAGCGCGAGGGCGTGCCGCCGGCCGGGGCAGACGCGGGGCGGGGCACCGAAGGTGAGCGGCACCGGGTGCGCACGGTTGGCGGCCGCGACGTCGAGGATCACCGTGTCGCCCTCGCCGATCTCTCGGCCCGCGACACTGGTGGCCCTGGCGGCGACCCGGCGCATGACCCGTACCGGGGGCGTGTCCCGAAGCACCCGGGCCACCGGTACGCCCGTACCACCGGCCGCGGACCCGACCAGCGCGGCCGTCGCCTCACAGGCCTGGACGAGCAGCCCGACACGGTTGGCGGCGGCCTCCAGGGCGGCCTCGTCGGCCGGGTCCGGGGCGAGACGCGTCATGAGCCGGGCCACGGCGTCGTCCGCGGCCGCGTGGGCCTTCTCGTGTGCCTCCGCATGGGCCTTCTCCTGTGGCTTTTCGTGTTCCTTCTCGTCCGCCGTGGTGACGGCGCCGCCGAAATAGGCGCCGGCGATCACGGTCACCGCCTCCGCCACCCTGCCGGGGCGGGCAGGCCCAGTGCTTCGGCGAGGATGTGCACCACCCGGGTCCGCGCTTCTCCCTCCGGGCCAGTGGCTGCCGCCTGCCGCAGAGAGGCGGGGTCCAGTCGGGCGAGCTCGGCCTCCACCAGGGCCCGGCGTCGGCGGTGTGGCTCCCCCGAGCTGAACCGGGCCACGGTGGCACGCAACCAGGCGACACCGGCCCCGGCGGGACCGTCGTACGCTGCGGGCCGCTCCGGGACGAGCGCCGGGTCGGCGAGGGCCGCCCGCACGTCGGCGTAGCGGTCGAACCGATGCGTCGTGCTGACCGGGCTCGGCACGTGCGCCGTACCCGCCGTGCTCGGGGTGCCCGCCGTGTTCGGGGTGCCCGCCGTGTTCGGGGTGCCCGCCGTGTTCGGGGTGCCCGCCGTGCCCGGGGTGCTCGTCCTCTGTGTCATGGTCCCGATACTGGGGCCGTGACAGTTCGGCGAGGGCCGAACCGTCCGCGCGGCATCATGACCGTATGTCCCTCGCCGAGACCGCCGGTCTGCTCGCCGACCACACCCGGGCCGCCTTCTGCCTGGCCCTGCTCGACGGCCGGGCCTGGACGGCGGGCGAGCTCGCCCGTTATGCCGGGGTGCGGGCGTCGACGGCCAGCGAGCAGCTCACCAGGCTGGTCGAGGGCGGGCTGCTGGCCGAGGAACGCCAGGGCCGGCACCGCTATGTCCGGCTCGCCGGCCCGGAGGCGGCCACTCTGGTCGAGGCGCTCGCCTCGTACGCCCCGGACGCCACACGCCCACGGAACCTGAGCCAGTCGGTACGGCTCGACGCCGAGGCCAGGGCCCGCACCTGCTACGACCATCTGGCGGGCCGACTGGGTGTGCACCTCGCCGACGCGATGATCGCCCGCGGCCTGGTCGCCGTCGACTCGGGTCTCGCGGTCACCCCGGCGGGCCGGACCTGGCTCGCCGACACCCTGGACTACCGGCAGCCCGAGAACACCCGACGCCCCCTGGTACGGAGCTGCCTGGACCACACGGAACGCCGCCCCCACCTGGCCGGAGCTCTGGGAGCGGCCCTGTGCGCCACCGCCCTGGAGAGACAGTGGGTGCGCCGGGTCGGCTCCGGCCGCGCGGTGAAGGTGACCCCGGCGGGAAGCGAGGCGTTCCGGGAGCTGCTGGGGATGAGGGTCGCGTAGGCGGGGTGCGCCGCGGGGCGGAGGCGAGGTCGTGGGGAGGGTGTCACGCCTTCAGCTCGGCGTACGTGACCCCGGTGAGCTGTTCCGAGGCGGCCCAAAGACGTTCGCCCGCCTGGTCGTTGAGGGTCCAGGGGGCTCGCGGGGACGGCCCTGGCGCCCCGCGCCACATCAAGAACGACGGGCCGATGAAGGAGTCGGGGGATACGCCGGGCGCGGTCGCCGCGTACAGCGTGGGCAGGGCGCCCGCTTCGGCGGACTGGGCGAAGAAGCGGTTGCCGACGCGCATGAAGCGTTCGACGCCCCTGCGGCCCTCGGCGCTGGGCCCGGCCGTCTGGAGGTTGGTCGCCGCGTAGCCGGGGTGCGCCGCCGCGGCGACGACCTCCGAGCCACTGGCGGCCAGCCGCCGGGCCAGCTCGTGGGTGAAGAGCAGGTTGGCGGTCTTGGAGCGGCCGTACGCGAGCCAACGGCCGTACTTACGCTCGCTGTTGAGGTCGTCGATGTCGATGTTCGCCCTCATGTGCATACCGCTGGAGACGGTCACGACGCGGGCGCCGGGGGCGGCGAGGAGTCTAGGCAGCAGCACGCCGGTGAGGGCGAAATGGCCGAGGTGGTTGGTCCCGAACTGCGTCTCGAACCCGTCGGCCGTCCGCCCCTGCGCCACGGCCATCACACCGGCGTTGTTGACCAGCAGGTCCAGCCGGTCGTGCGCCCCTCCGTACGCCTCCGCGAACTCCCTTACGGAGCCCAGGTCTCCGAGGTCGAGCCGCATCAACTCGGCTCTTCCGTCGGGGACTTCGGAACTCATCCGCTCCAACGCCGCCGCGCCCCGCTGCGCGCTGCGACAGGCGAGGACGACGTGCGCGCCACGGCGGGCGAGCTCACGGGCGGCGACGTACCCGATGCCGCTGTTGCCACCGGTCACGACCGCGGTACGACCGCTCTGGTCAGGAATGTCCCGCACGTTCCAGCCGGCCATCACGCCATCCTCCCGAGGGGGACACACGAACGACTTCAGCGTACGCCTGGGTGTGTGGCGTGGAGCCGGTCCGTCGGGTGCGGGTGGGTGAGGGCTTGTCGCGCGGTTCCCCGCGGACCTGACAGCACGGGGCGCAGCCCCTGCTTCTCAGGGACGCGGGGAACCGCGCGAGCAACCACATACGACCCGCGGCCGCCCGCTCACAGTCACCCACGAGCCTCTAGGCGCCCCATGACGGCGACCGGGGTTCCATCGCCTCCGACATCGGACGGGTGTCGAGATAGAACCACTCCGCCCCGGGCCCAGGCCCAGGCCCAGGCACAGAAGGCATCTGTCCCCTGGCCCCCGCCGTCGCCGTCGCCGTACCGACAGTCGCGTAGTCCCACACCTCCGTCGGGTCCAGCTCCACACCCGGCACCGATCCCCCCGTGAACGCCGGCTCCGCCTCACCACCCGTCGGCCCAGCCGCCGCAGGCACCCGCGTGCCGGTCGACGTGAGATCCGGCATCAACAGCTCCACCCGCAGCCCGGCCCCCCGCTGCTGCGCCACGAACTCCTCCACCTGGCTGCGGCAGGCGTGGTCGAGATGGGTCACCCCCAGCAGATCGAGCCGGATGCGCGGCTTGCCGGAGGCGGCCGCGTTCTCCAGCGCGTCGATCAGCTTCGGCAGCCGGAGGAACGTCGCGTTGCCGGCCATCACGACCTTCGCCGTGTCGTCCTCGATGTGCTGCCGGATGACGGTCTGCGACATCCGCAGCGCGGCCAGCACCACACCCGCCGCCAGCCCGAACAGCACCCCTTCGAGCAGCGCGGTCGCCGTGATGACCAGCGTCGTCAGCGTCATGACCGCGAACTCGCCCCGGTCCTGCCGCCACATCTTCGGGAACTCCTCCGGGCCGAACAGCTTCCACCCGCTGTGCACGAGGACACCCGCGAGCACCGAGATCGGGATCAGCGCCAGCACCTGCGGCAGCAGCAGCGCGAAGGCGAGCAGCCAAAGACCGTGCAGCGTACGGGAGATACGGGTCTTCGCGCCGGCCTGGACGTTCGCCGAGCTGCGCGCGACGACCGCCGTGATGGGCAGTGCGCCGAGGATGCCGGCGACGGTGTTGCCCGCGCCCTGGGCGATCAGCTCGGTGTTGTAGCGGGTGCGCGGCCCGTCGTGCATCCGGTCCACGGCGGCGGCCGTGAACAGGCTCTCCGCCGACGCGATGACCGTGAAGGTGAGGATCGCCGTGATGATCCCGGCGTCGGCCAGCCCGGCCAGCTGCCCCGGCCCCGGTACGTCCACGGACGCCAGCAGATTGCCGACCTGGAGCGTCTTCACGTCGACGCCCGGCAAGGAGGCGACCGCGATACCGATCCCGACGGCCACGAGCGCGGCCGGGATCTTCCTGACCGGCCCCGGTGCCTTCTTCCACATGAAGCTCAGCACGATCGTGACGACACCGAGCCCGGCGGCGATCAGCGCCTGCGGGTTGGTCACGGTGTCGGCGATCAGCCCGGGAACGCCCGCCATGTTCTCCAACGGCGTGCCCGGCGCCTTGTTGTCGGACATCGGGTAGAGCTGGCTGAACATCAGCGGCAGTCCGATGCCCGCCAGCATGCCCTGGACGACGGCGAGGGAGATCGCCTGGAACATCCGGCCCAGCTTCACCACCCCCAGCACGATCTGGAGGATGCCGGAAAAAAGGACGATCACGCCGAGCATCGCGACACCGAACTCCATGACCGTCTCCGCGACGAGCGCCGCGAGACCGGCCGCCGGTCCGCTGACCTGGAGGGTACTGCCGCGCACGGCGCCGACCACCAGACCGCCGATCACGCCGGAGATGATGCCCAGCTCGGCCGGCACCCCGGAGGCGACGGCCACGCCGATACAGAGGGGCAGCGCGACCAGGAAGACGACGAGGGACGCGGTGATCTCGGTACCGAGGTCGATACGGCCGGGGGCGCCGGGCATCTTGGCACCTCGGCCGGGCGCGCCGGACCTCTTGGCACCTCGGCCGGGCGCGCCGGACCTCTTGGCACCTCGGCCGGGCGCGCCGGACCTCTTGGCACCTCGGCCGGGCGCGCCGGACTTCTTGGCACCTCGGTCTGCCCGCCGGGGGCCGTCCGGCTCTCGGTGATCGCCGTTTTGCTCTCGCCCACGGCCGCTCTGCTCCCGCCAAGCGTCGTCGGGGTCCGACCAACCCCCCATGTCCGCAGGTACGTTGGGGGCATAGTCGGGCATGTCGGGAGGATGGCCGGGGGCGGTGGCATGCCTGCGGGCGCCCGCCGCGTGCCGGCGGCCGTGCGCGCCGCTCATGAGCCGTGCACCTGGAAGGCGCCGTCCGCGCCCAGCTCGTGGACCTTGCCGGTGTCGATCTCGTAGTACCAGCCGTGCAACCGGAGCCGTCCGGCATCGAGTTGCTGCCGGGCCACGGGGTAGTCGCGCAAAACCGCGAGCTGGTTGCGGATGTTGAGCTGGACGACCTCGCGCAGAGCGGGGTCCTCGGACGACGACGTGGCGTCACGGCCACTGTCAGCGCCGCCGTCACCGCCGCTGCCGCCGAGCACCGGTTCGAGCGCGGGCCGGGCGTAGTCGAGCCAGGCGTCCACCCTGGGCAGGCCGGACAGGTCGGCGCCGTACTTCAGCGCGCCCATCGCCCCGCAGTGGGAATGACCACACACCACAATGTCGTGAACGCCGAGCACCTCCAGCGCGTACTCGATGGTGGCGGCCTCACCGGAGGCGGCCCCGTACGCGTCGTGCGGCGGCACGATGTTACCCGCGTTTCGCAGCTCGAATATCTCGCCGGGCCGTGCTCCGGTGATCAGAGCGGGAATCACCCGCGAGTCCGAGCAGGTAATGAACAGCGCCTCGGGAAATTGCCCGACGGCCAGTTTCCGGTATTCGTCACTCTCGAAGTCCACCCGTCGCTTGAACGACCGGGCGCGATCCAGCAACGCCTTCATCATGCCTCCCTGAGGTGCTCCGACCAGCTCTTACGACCGTAGGGGGGCGATGACCAGAGGAAGGTTAAGCGAACACTAAAGCGCCGCCAGGTTTTCCACAGATTTCGGCCAGACACCCCTTCGCCGCAGGTCGAGCGACCGAATACAAGCGGTTTCTGAGGGTCATTTCACAATGCTCCGGATTCCCTGCACGTTTCTGTTCGTTCTCTTGTAGCGTGGCGACCCCACAGCACGGGACTCGTGTTGTCCCGACCTTCTGGAGAGACAGGCCGCCATGGGCGTACGAGTGCTGCTCATCGAGGACGACGAGACGATCGCCGAACCGCTCGCCGACGGGCTGCGGCACTTCGGCCTGACGGTCCACCACGTGGCCACCGGCGCGGAAGGGTTGAGAGGTCCGCACGGCGATGTCGTCCTGCTGGATCTCGGCCTGCCCGACATGGACGGCATCGACGTCTGCCGCGGCATCCGCCGGACCTCCGACGTCCCCATCATCATCCTCAGCGCGCGCGGCGAGGAGGCCGACCGCGTACTGGGTCTGGAGCTCGGCGCCGACGACTACCTGGCGAAACCATTCAGCATCCGAGAACTGGTCGCCCGCATCAGGGCGGTGTCACGCCGCCATCAGCGGCCGGGAGGCGGGGTCGCGCTGACCGAGTCCGGGAGGTCCGGGAGGTCTGGGAGGTCCGGCAACGGCATCGGGTTCGGGGGCGGGGACGGGGACGGGGTTGAAGCGGGCATCGGGCTTGATGCCGGCGTCGAGGCCCGGGCCCGGGCCCGGATCGAGCCGCACGGGCAACAGGTGCTGTCCTCCCAGGAGTTGGCGGCACTGCGGGAGTCGGCCACCCGGGGCGGCATCGGCGGCCGGGGCGAGAACGACACCTTCGGGCCCGGAAGTGACTTCGGGGCCGGGAGCGACTCCGGGTCCGGGAGCGCCTTCCGGCCCGGGAGTGACTTCGGGTCGGCCGGGAGTGACTTCACGGCGGCCGACGGCGATTTCGCGGCCGAGCGCGCGGGGCGCGACGGGACCCAGGGCACGAGTCACTCCGGCGTCGGGGGCACGGACTGGGGGGCCGGTCCTGGCGACGCGAGCCGGGGCGCCGGTCTCGGGGGCGCCGATCTCGGGGGCGCCGATCTCGGGGGCGCCGATCTCGGGGGCGCGGGCCGGGGGCCGGCTGCCGGAGGCACGAGCCGGTCTGCCGCCGATGCCGGGCTTGGCGGTGCCGGGCTTGGCGGTGCCGGGCGTGGCGGGTCGGGGCTTGGCGGGTCCGAGTACGACTGGTCGGCCGCGCATGAGACACCCGCTTCGGAAACGCCTGCGCACGGAACGCCGATGCGAGGAGCACCCTTCGAGGCGACCTCTGTGCAGGGAGCGCCGTTCGACTCGGCCTCCGGAGCACCGTTCGAGGGAACCCCCGCGCACGGAACCCCGGCCGTCCCCGACAACGCGGCCTTCGGGACGCCTGCCTTCGGCGGCGGCGGTGGCGGCGCCGCGACACAAGGCACTCCCCCGCACGGCACGCAGACATACGGCGCGCAGACATACGGCGCGCAGCAGATGTACGGCATCCCGGCGCACGGCACTCCCGCCATCGGGAGCCAGACGTACGGCGCCCCGGCCCACGGCACCCCAGCGCACGGGACGCCGCTCTACGACTCCCCCGCCTACGAGCGCCCCGCCTACGAGCCCCCGTCGTACGAGCAGGCCCCGCCGGAACCACGTACCCCCTCCGACGCGACGGCGGCCGGTGACGCCTCGGCTCCGCCGCCCGGCCCGCTGGTCGTGGACCGGCGGACCCGGCAGGTGTGGGTGGGCGAGGTGCCGGTCGCGCTGACGCCGAAGGAGTTCGAACTGCTGGCGCTGCTCACCGAGGACCCCGGCGCGGTCTACTCCCGGCAGCAGATCCTCAACCGCGTCTGGGACGAGCACTACCAGGGCCCGACCAAGACGCTGGACGTGCATGTCGCGACCCTGCGCCGCAAGCTGGGCGACCCGGCGTGGATCCAGACCCTGCGTGGTGTCGGCTTCCGGCTCGCCGTACGCACCCCCGGGCCGGGTCAGGGGCAGCCCCGGCGTCATGGGCCCGGCCGCGGGCGAGGGCGTGGGCAGGCGGGGGCGTCGTCGGGGAGGGACCACACAACCGAGTCCAGGGCGTCATGACCCGCCGTCTGCTGCTGAGTTACCTCAGCCTCGCCGCCCTGGTCCTGCTCGGCCTGGAGATCCCGCTGGGCTTCGTCTACTCACGGGCCGAACGCGAGCGGATCGTCAACTCGGCCAACGACGAGGCGGAGTCGGTCGCCGCGTACGCCGCGCTGTCCCTGGCCGCCCACCGCCCCGACGAGCTGGTCGAACGGGCCAGGCACTGCGCCGAGCGCATCGGCGGGAAGGTCGTCATCGTCGACGCGGACGGGAGTCTGCTGGCCTCCTCGCACTCCCTGTCCGACGACGAGGAACAGACCCTGTCCTCCCTCCCCGAGATCTCCGCCGCGCTCCGGGGCCGGGCCACCACGGACGTCCGTACGACGACGACCGGCGGCGTGCACTACCTGTCCGTCGCGGCCCCGGTCGGCCACACGACGGCGACCGCGGGCGCGGACACGGGCACGGGCACCACCACAGCCTCCATCGCCACCGCCGCCGCCACCACAACCGCCCCCACCCAGGGCGCCGTACGCGTCACCCTCCCCACGACCATGGTGCACGCGCGGGTCTTCGCGGTCTGGCTGCTGCTGGCCCTCGTGGGGCTCGCGGTGCTGACCGGCGTCGCGGCGGTGGCGTTCGCGTTCGCGCGCTGGACGGGCCGCCCCATCCGGCAGTTGGAGGAGGCTACGCATAGGCTGGCCGAGGGCGGCGCGGCCACCAGTGTGGTGGTCACCTCGGGCCCGCCGGAGGTACGGAGCCTCGCGGCGGCCTTCAACACGACCGCCGCCCGCCTCGAACATCTGCTGGCCTCCCAGCGGGCCTTCGCGGGCGAGGCCTCGCATCAGCTGAAGACACCGTTGGCGGCGCTGCGGCTACGGCTGGAGAACCTGGAGCCGGACATCGCCCGGCGCGCCCGGCCGAGCCTCGACGCGGCCGTCACCGAGACGGACCGGCTGGCCCGGATGGTCGAGGGCCTGCTGGCGATGGCCCGCCTGGAGGAGACGGCGGCCACCCCGGCACAGGTCGACCTGGGCGCGATCTGCGCGGAACGGCACCGTACGTGGGCGCCGTTGTTCGAACGGGAGGGTGTCTCGCTCGTCCTCTTCGCCGGTACGGTCGGCCCGGTGACGGCCGTGCCCGGAGCCGTGGAGCAGATCCTCGACAACCTCCTCTCCAACGCGCTGCGCACCTCCCCGGCGTGCAGCACGGTCACCATGGAGCTACGGCTCCACGTCCCCGCCCGCCGGCCGCTGCGCGACGCCCGGCCCAACTGGGTCGACCTCCATGTCACCGACGAGGGGCCCGGGATGACGGCCGAGCAGCGGGCCCGGGCCTTCGACCGCTTCTGGCGCGCACCCGGCGCCCCCAAGGGCGGGTCGGGTCTGGGCCTCACCCTCGTCCAACGCCTCGCCCACGCCAGCGGCGGCGAGGTGTCGCTCCGCGAGGCGACCACGGGCGGGTTGGACGCCGTCGTCCGCCTGCCGTCGGCGGAACCCCCGCCCCACACCCACGGCCACGGCTTCGGAGGCCGCCCGAACCAGCGCCGCCGCGAGGCCCCACCGCTGCCGGCGTGAGCGGATCGCGCGGTTCCCGGCGCCGCTTTCGGGCCTCCGGCCCGCCCCCGCCTGTGCGTCGCCCACGCACCACCTGTGAACGCCGCCGCGGAGTCATGGACTGTCCATGCCCCGTCAACCATGCTCCCCTAAGTTCCAACACCGCGCGACCCCGCCGCCGACCGGCAGGCGGGCCGGTCAAGGCACTACTTGGAGCGACAGTGGAACGTCGTACTCTCCTGCGCGCGGCCGTTCTCGGCGGCACATCGACCGTCTTCGGCGGGACCCTGTGGCGCGGCGCCGCGTATGCCGCGCCCGCCCAGCCGGGCGCCGGTCCCTACGGGGCCCTCGGCTCACCGAACGCCAACGGCATCAGACTGCCGAGCGGGTTCACCAGCCGGGTGATCGCCCGTTCCGGCCAGACGGTGCCCGGCACGTCGTACACCTGGCACAACGCCCCCGACGGCGGCGCCTGTTACGCGGACGACACCGGCTGGATCTACGTCTCCAACTCCGAGATCAATCCGTCCGGCGGCGCGAGCGCGGTGCGGTTCTCCTCGACGGGCACGGTCACGTCCGCGTACCGCATCCTGTCCAGCACCCGTCAGAACTGCGCCGGTGGCAAGACCCCGTGGAACACCTGGCTGTCCTGCGAGGAGGTGGACCGGGGCTACGTCTACGAGACCGACCCGTGGGGCGTGAAGGCGGCGGTCCGCCGGGACGCGATGGGCCGTTTCAAGCACGAGGCGGCGGCCGCCGACCCCACCCGTGGCGTCATCTACATGACCGAGGACGTCACCGACGGTTGCTTCTACCGCTTCCGGCCGACGACCTGGGGCGACCTGTCCTCGGGCACCCTGGAGGTCCTGGTCGCCGGCACCGGCACCAGCGGCCCGGTGACCTGGTCCCGGGTACCGGACCCGACCGGCGCCACCGCCACCCGCAACCAGGTCTCCGGCGCCAAGCGCTTCAACGGCGGCGAGGGCTGCTACTACGCCGACGACACCTGCTGGTTCACGACGAAGGGCGACAACCGCGTCTGGCAGTACAACGCGGCCGCCCAGACCATCGAACTCGCCTACGACGACTCCCTGGTCACCGGTGGCACCGCTCCGCTCACCGGCGTCGACAACGTCACCGGCACCTCCTCCGGCGACCTCTTCGTCGCGGAGGACGGCGGCAACATGGAGATCTGCGTCATCACCCCGAACGACGTCATCGCCCCCTTCCTCCGCATCGACGGCCAGTCCTCCTCCGAGATCACCGGCCCCGCCTTCTCCCCCGACGGCCGCCGCCTGTACTTCTCCAGCCAGCGCGGCACGAGCGGCAGTTCATCGGGCGGCATCACCTACGAGGTGACGGGCCCGTTCCGCACCTGACGACAGAACTCGGGAGCGCGGAGCCAGGGGGCGCCCCCCTGCTCCGCGCTCCCCGGAATTCACCGAACCCATTTCCACGCAAAACTTTGGTTCTCCTGGCGGCATGCGGTACTCGTGACGCTCACCATCGACCAGTCGACCCGGCCCTCCGCGTCGGCGTCGGCCAGGACGGCCGCGAAGATCCCATCCCAGCTCAGCGCGGCAACGACGTCGGCCCCAGCCAGCGCACAGCACGCGGCCCCCTCCCCGCCTACCGCCATCGCTGGCCTGACCGGCGGCACCGGCTACCTCGGGAGCTCCATCGTCATCAACCCGGCACCCACGGAGCTCCGCCTTCCGCTTCTGACCCGGCACTTCACCGCTTGGTGCCCCACCCTCGGGGCACCCGGAACACCCACACCGCCAACAAGGAGGAGTCATCCATGAAGCGATGGGAGACACCACACCGGTCGGGGCTTGGCACACTCGAACGCGGGACCGTACAGCGCGCCCAGTTACCTACCCCTATCGCAGACATCGCCTGGACCGCGCTGTGTGTCGTGGTCGTCCTGTGGACGGTGTGGACCTCCGTCGGTGCCGTGCGGGGAACGACCGCTTGGGGGTACTGCGCCGTGGCCTGGGCTCTGCTGGCCGTCGCTCTGGCCATGCGTTTGGTCGTCGCGCGCCGCCGGGCGCGACGATGACGGGGCGGTAGGCCTCTGTGGAACGCATCAGTGACTATCTCGGCAAGCATCTGCTGCTCCACATCGTCCCGCCACCCTCATCGCTAGAGCCTTCGTCGAAACAGCGCCTGTGCCGTATCCGGCACCGCGTCGCGGGTCAGGTGATCCTGACCGTCCTCGTCTGTACCGCCGTGGCGTTGACGGCGTTGACCGAAAGCCTGCGTCAGACACTCGGCATAACCCTGCTCGCCGGGGCATTCCTCATCTGACTTGTCTCCACGGCAACCGCCACCGCAAGCGGCTGGGGCCTCGTCGTCCATGTCGACCTCACCTTGTCGTGCACGCTGTGATCCACTCACGGCCCCCGGTGTCGACCGCCGTCGAGCCGGTGGTGACAGTGCTCAGTCGGAACCGACGGTGAACTCCTGCCAGTGGATTCCGTCGGTGGATATCCGGTAGTGCCCGTTGCCGTAGCTGTCAGCCCACAGCCAGCCGCTCGGGGTACTGGTTATGGACCCCGCCGCGCCGTGCGTACCGCCGATCCGCTGGAACGTCCTGGCGCGATCGGTGCTCCGCCATACCCCACGCTCTCCGTACACCGTGAGGCTGCCGTCGTCGGCCGCGACGACGTCTCCGAGCGAGGAGAGCGGCTCGATGCCGCCGCGGTAGGTCCATAGGCGGGTCCAGGTGTGGCCGCCGTCGGCGCTGGTGTGGAGCGCGCGGAGGCCGTTCTTCACCCCTTCGTGGTCGGGGAGCCGGCCCGTCTGCTGCGCGTACAGGTCGCCCCCTCCGGCAACGACCTGGAAACCCCGCCCCTCCTTCGAGGCGCTCGCCATATCGGTCAGATGCCAGGTGCGGCCGCGGTCTTTGCTCCTTGCCAGTGTCGGCAGGCCGGATTCGGGGTCTTCGCCGGACACGAAGAGCGCGTTACGCGCCACGTCGCCGCTGGGTGTGAGGACGCCCTTCAGTGGCGGCTGCCGCTCCAGCACGCGGTGTTCGCCGGTGTCCGGCATCACGACGAGCAGTCGGTTGCGCGCGCAGGTGTTGGCGGGGTCGGACGCGTCCAGCTCCAAGCACTCGTCGACGAGGAGGGCACCCTCGGGGACCGTCGCCGTGGTGCCCCGCGGCTTCTGGGTGCCGGCCGTCCAGGTACCGCCGCCGTCGCGGGTGAACCAGGTGGAACCCGGTCGGGTCCAGTCCTCCTGATGGTCGATGATGACGGCGCGGCCCGCCCCCAGGACATGGAGCCCCGCGGTGATGCCCAAGTCGCCCATCACATCCGGCAACGGGGACTCGGCCAGGCGCCACCTCCCCGCGTTCCTGTCCAGTACGGCGACATGCTGACGGCAACGCTCGTCAGTGCATTCGGCAAGGAGGGCGAAGCCGGATCCGTCCGCGGCGAAGCCGAGGCTGTGGGACCATCCCGGGAGGCCGGGGGCCGACGGGATGGGCGGTGGATGGACGGCGGTTCGGCCGGGCTTCACGGAGTTACCCGCCGACCCGCCCGCCGGTTCGACGGCGCACGCCGCCAGGAGCAGGACTGCGGCGACAGCCCCGAACAGCGCCCTCAGCATATGAGCCCTCATGGATCCCCCGATCTGCGGTGGCCGGCTGCCACGTGCTACATCTGGTACACCGCAGACCGGGTCCGGGTTCCACTCCTCGCCGAACCATTTTTCAGGCGCCCGAACCGTCGTACTGCCGGAGAGAAGAGCACCGCGAGCAGCGGCAGCCCAGGAGGCCTCAGTCGCCGTGCCTGCGCAGCGATCACCCGATCGCGATTCCCGTTCGGCGACCAGCGGGACACGACCGGGCGACGGCTCGTGGTCCGGCAACGGTTACCACCAGCCTCGGAAGGTCACCACCACGGCCGGTGCGGTCGCGGTCGAGGTCCCACGCCTGAACGACACGCTCGTCGACGAGGCCACTGGCGAGCGCAAGCGGTTCTCCTAGGCGATCCTGCCGCCTTGGTGCCGCAAGCCCCCGGCGGTCAGAGAGGTGCTGCCACTGCTCCACCCACACCGCCTGTCGTCGGGTGACCTCCCGGCCGAGCACTGGATCCACCCGCGGACCAGGAATCGATCGAGTCCGCCTTCTACACCGTCCGGCTGCGGACCAGGGGCACTCGCGGTGCCTCTCCCGCCGCCGACCTGGCCGTGGTCTTCAGGCTCGTCGAGTCCGTCCAGGCCCGTTGTCGGGCGTTGAACTCGCCCCCCGCCGTCGCCCTTCTCCGCGCCGGGACCGGACCCGCTTTGAACGCGGCCAGCTCGTGGAACGGCCGCAGACGCCGCTGCATGGATAGGGGGCGGCGCCTGCCTCAAGTTCGAGATCATCCGGTCATGTCGGGTGGCACGCCAGGACATGGCCTTCCGATCGGCTGCGGGTTCCGGCCGTACCGCGACGATGAAGGCCACAGCGCCATTGGTGGCAAGAGCGGGACGATACGCGGCTCTACCTCCACCGCGGCTACTTCTTGCCCCGAGCATGCATCGGCTCAGCCATGCTGAGCTGGACCGAACAGCGGATCCGCCACTTTGCCGAACAGCGTGGAACGACGCGGCGGCAGTGATCGGCGCGAACGCCGTGGCTTCCGAGCAGGACGCCACGGCACTTCTGCTCGCAGCCGGTTACCGTCGTGTCTTCAGCCTGGTCGAGTCGGGGCCGGGCGATGCACCGATTCGGCGAGGACGGTGTGCGACTCGTCGGGGCCTTCGGCTGATCAGACCTCGCGGTGTCGTGCCGCGGCCGGCAGGGGCTCGGGCACTTCCCCCCGGATCGTTCGTGTCCTACCGACCCTGGATTCAAACGGGCACTGCCCTGTGACAGTGAATGACGTCGGGAGACTACGGGGGACATCCACGCCGCCCACCCCCTGTCCCGTCCACGAGCCGCACATCCCAGCCACTGGGACGGCTGAGTCGTCCCACAAGGGGTAGTCGAGTCGAGGAAGGCACTCGCCGGTACCGAGGGGATGGAACCGCATGCCACGCATGATGGAACGTATCAAGCAGTTCGCAAGGAGCCCCCAAGGGCGTCGTACGGCCGAGCAGGCGCGGCGGGCCGCTGCCGACCCCCGTCGTCGGGGCCAGGCCAAGAGCCTGCTGGGCAAATTCCGCGGCCGTCGCTGACCGCATCCGCCAGACACACACCGTTGTAGGTGCACACCGCGCGGGTGGCTAGCAAGCCACCCGCCCCCCTCACGCGAGACGGCAGAACGGCTGCCCCGCAACGGCTTGGCGCGCCGCCGACGTGAGGGGTGATGCGCCATGGGCCGACGTGGCTCGGCCGACCACCTCCCAGCCTGGTTCTTGGCGAGGTGTTGCTGTCGCCTTCGCGGAACAACGGCACGTCCAGGATGCCGACGTCCCGTGCGGGCCGCCCCGGCCGTCGACGCCCGCCGCTGGACCCTCGTCGCGGAATCCGTCGACCGGCGCGGGGCCATCTGGCGGGGTGCCGCCAGCGCCCCGCCTTCGACAAGCAGCTCTACAAGCGGCGAAACGTGCAACCGCTTGAAGCGGTGGCGAGGCATCGCCACCCGCTACGAGAAGACCGCCGAGCCCTACCAGGCAGCCGTCACCCTCGCCTCGCTCCTGATGTGGGCGTGACATTTGAAGACAACTCCTAGGCCCGGGGAGCGACGACGGCCATGACGCGCGACGAAACCCACCGGGCCCCGAGCGAAACTCACTGGGCGTCAACGGAACTCGTGGACGACCTCGATCTCCCCCACGATGTGCTCGTTGAACTCCCCGAGCTCCTCCGCCGGCACCCACAACTCGAGTATCGACTCGCCACCGGCCTGCCGCACCGGATACCTGCGCAGAAACTCGGCGTCGACCTCGAACCGCGTCACGAACCCGGCGCCGTCGTGCTTCACGTTCCAGTCCCGAGCGATCTTCACCGCGTAGGCCTCATTGAGCACCGGATAGAAGATCGGCTGCTCAGGGAGCCGAGGCGGCCAGGCCCGCCATCCCGACTCCCGCACCAACTCCAACTCGACGGGACCGGTGGGCCGCCACAGTGTGGTCGTCTCCAGCTGCCTGCTCACGGATTTCCCATCGCTCTCTACCCACTCGGCAACCACGGCTCGGCCAACCGAAACCACGACGGTACCCAGCCTCCCCCTACAGCGCGCCACCGGCATCGATCGAGCGAGCGGTCACCCCGAGGACCAGGTTCTCAAGGGCCTGCGGCATCGGCCCGAAGCCGGCGATCCAGCCCTCCACGAGGTGGATCTCGCCGACCTCGTCGATGCCCAGGAAGAACCGGCCGTGATCGAGCTCCCCGAGCGGGAAGGGAGACCGGCCGATCGTCTCGCCCCACTCCGAGAACCGGTCCTCCTCGCCCACGGCCAGATCCGGATCCAACTCGAACGGCGTGCGCGCACAGCTGATCCCGGGCCGTTGACGACCACGGTCAGTCCACCGAACTCCTCCAGGAACCTCTGCGCGGCATCGTGCATCACGATCCCTCCGGTTCCCTCGAACTCGTCCCACGGCGCTGCCCGTATCTTCCGATGCCAAGTACCTCTCTGCGAAGCGGTTTTGGGCGTGCCCTCGGCCATCGGTGCGATGGAGAACGACGAGTGCCAGTCAAGGCCCTGCTCGCACACCGCAGCGGAACCAGCCACACTTCAGCCTCGATACGCGAAAGGGCGGCACCCGCAGGGGGCGCCGCCCTTCCTCACCTCACCACCACTCAGTCCCTCCGGATCAGCTCGGGGTCGATCCGCCGCCCGACCAGCGGCAACGCCCCGACCGCGGCCACAGCCACGGCCCCCACCGCACACACCAACAACAGCGGCACCCCGTCCCCGTCCCAGTAGACGGCCCCACCGCCGGTCACCAGATAGCTCGACTCGGCCATCTTGCCGGTCACCACGGCCAGGGCGAGTCCGATGGCCAAGGGCAGCACGAGCTGCGCCACTTGGACGGCCCGCAGGGTGCGGGGGCGCGCACCCAGCAGGGTCAACGCGGTGACCTGTGGTCGGCGTTCGACGGCGCGATCGGTGGCGGCCACCACGTAGGCGGCGACACCGATCACCAGGCCCAGGACCATGCCTACGGCGAGGAGGGTCTTGATGACGGTGATCTGCTGCAGTGAGGCGACGTCTACACCCTCGGTCATGACCTCGATCGTCGGGTCCACGCGTGCGATCCCTTCAAGCACGGCACTCACGCTCTCCCCGGCCGAATCACTGACGAGAACGAGGGTGGCCTCTTGGGGGCGGAAGCCCGCCGGCAGGGATGACGGAGGAATCAGAACGGCACCGCTGTCGATCACCGGCAACCCCGACGCGTCGTGGTAGCGGACCGTCTGCCGCGGCACGCGGACCGTCATGATGTGACGCTGTCCCTCAGGGTTCCGCAGGTGGAAGGGGTAACGGCTTCCTGGCTTGCTGGGCTCGTCGTAGGTCTGATCGGGAACGATCAGCCGTGCGGGATGTCCTTCCACACAGTTGTCGAGCGCTGAAGCCACCCTGCGCAGTTGGTCGCAAGTGGCGAACACGGCACTGACGCTCGGCGCGTTCGTGAAGGGCTTCGTCCACGAGTACGCCAAGACCGCGTCGCTACGGACATCCGACACCTGTGTAAGGGCACGCTGCTTCTCCGGGGAGACGTCATCGAGCGACATGCTGTAGACCTGGATGGGTGAGGTGTTCTTGGACACCTGGTCCAGTTCGACGAGCACCCCCTGTGTGAGTGAAGCCGCATAGACGAGCAGCACCAGCCCGGTTGCCACACGGAGGGCACCGCCGGGTTCCACCTCGTTGCGCCGCATGGCGAGACCGAGGGAGAGCGAGCCGGTGGAACGAGCCACCTTGCGGGCGAGGGTGCGCGAGAGCAGGGGGAGGGTCAGGACGAGTCCGGCGCCGACCGACACCACGGCGAGGGGGATCAGGATCGAGGAGAGTGAGGTGTCTTCGGGGATGTGCCCCGTCGCACCGGCCACGCAGTACCCGATCACGATGGCCAGTCCTGGTACCAGCGGCAGAAGACCCCACATGCCAGGTGGCTTCTCCACCGCGTTGCGCCGCACGGCCAGCGGATCGGTCGCCGCTCTCCGCGCTCCGGCCCGGCCCACGAACCACGCGAGCGCGGGACAGCCCACGAGACAGATGAGCAGCGCTGACACAGGCAACGCGCCGTCGGACGGATACCACTTGAATCCCGGCAGTCCGACCCGCGCGACGAGTTGGTTGAGTGTCCAGTAGGCGCCCAAGCCAACGACCGCACCCAGCAGGGCGGCCGCGACCGTCTCGGCCGCGTTGACGCGCTGTGTCCCCTTTCGGCTCAGTCCCAGCAGTCGCAACGCCGCGAGTCGTCTGATCCGAGCCGCGGCGGACAGTCGGGCGCAGACGGAGAGGAAGACGGCCAGCGGCAGCAGTACGACACCGGCCAGGGTGAAGCGGAGGATGCCGAGTGTCGAGGGTTCCACGGTGGGATCTCTCGTATATGCGGCCCCGAAGGCGGTCAGGCGAGCACCGCCCTTGAGTTCGCCATGGCTGACGCCGATGTACGCGTACAACTCGTCAGGATGCGCCAGCCCTGCGGCTGAGATGGTCCCTGTTTCCCTACCGGGGAGCAGTCGGGCAAGACCAGGGTCATCACGGAGAAGGTCGTGAAGCCGCGGCGAGACCCATACCTGTCCGGGTTGCGGAAGTGCGGAGATGCCAGGAGGCGGATCGACGCGCCTCTTCCCCACGGCCACGAAGATCCGGGTGAGGGGCTCCGAACCATAGGGGTCGAGTCGGTTGAGCGCGAAGCTGTCCCCCACAGTTGATGTACAGACACCGCGCCCGTTCGAGCAGTTGGGCTGGCGTGCCGCCTTGCGTGCGTCCTGAGAGGCAAGGATCCCGGGGATCGCGAGGACGACGGACAGGCAGCACACCCCGATGGCGCTTCCCACGACCATGAGCAGGAAACGCACCCGGCTCCCTCGGCCACTTCCCAGCAGCAGCCGTAGGCCCAGGCAGAGTTCCGTCACGGCGCCTCCCGCACATGGCTGGAGAGCACACCGTCGCGCATGGTGTACCGACTGTCCGCGCAGGCCGCCACCTGGGCGTCATGGGTCACCAGCACCACGGCCGTGCCCTGAGACCGGGCAAGGGCCAGGAATTCCTCCAGCACGGCCGTGGCATTGGCACTGTCGAGCGAGCCGGTCGGCTCATCCGCGAAGACGACGGCGGGCTTGTGCACCAAGGCACGTGCGACCGCGACGCGTTGGCTCTGGCCTCCGGACACCTGGGACGGCCGCCGCTCACGCAGCTCCGCGAGGCCGAGCCGTCCAAGGACCTCGCCGGCGGCGACGAGCGCTTCGGCCTTGCGCTGCCCTGCCAGCCGGAGGGGGAGTGCCGTGTTCTCCTCGACGGTCAGCTCCGGCAGGAGTTCGCCGTACTGGAAGACAAAACCGAACCGTTCGCGTCGCAGCGCACTGAGTTCCTCGTCATCGAGGTCCGCGAGCAAACGCCCCTCGAAGCGGACTTCGCCGCAGGCCACCGGCAGGACGCCGGCCAGGCAGTACAACAGCGACGACTTGCCGGACCCGCTTTGCCCGGTGATTGCCGCCACTTCTCCCCGCCGGAGGGAGATCTCCGCGTTCCTGACAGCAAGCGTCTCCCCATAGAAGAGGTCAACACCCTTCGCAGACAGGACTTCTGACGTATTGATCTTGTTCCCCTAGAAAGAGTACGAGCCCAGGCGTTGGTGCCTGGGCTCTGGACAATGGCCAGGCTCAGTCGCGCCTGTACGCGTACTTCTGCGTCGGGGAACAGTTGTCCGGCCGCAGAGAACCCCGGTCACGACACACGCGGATCTCGGCGTTGTCCGTGTAACGCTGAGCACCGTCCCAGTCGGCGTGGTGCATCGAGACCGTCGCCCGCTGCTTGCCGTAGTAGCGGGCCCAGCCGTGCCCCTCGACCCGTACCTGCACATAGACGTTGTGACCGTCATTCGGATACTTGTCCTTGAGCCTCCCCCACCATTCGAAGGCTCCGTGGTTGGTGCCGGGCTCGTTGAACTTGTACTCACCGCCCCTGAATTCCACGCCTGCCGTATGGAGCAGCGGGATGTCCCCCTTCACCGATGCCGCGAACGCCGTCACCGACGCGCCGAGGATCAGACCAGCCGCCGCGACACCCACCCATACCTTCTTCATGCATGCCTCCGTGATTCGGCGGCCGTCACTGTCGACACACCGCACATCACGGAATGTAATGTGTCACACGCATAGAGAAACGATCTTCTTTCGCAGCGCCATCACATCAGGTGATCGCCGCAGCACAGCAGCGCGGCCCCGACAGACGAACGAAAGGGCGGCACCCCCCGCACGGGGTGCCGCCCTCTCTTCGTGAGCCGGAACCGCCGCCCATCGGTGAGGGTCGGTCGGGGACAAGCGGCGGTTCCGGGGTTTTCAAGGCGCGAGGCGCGAGCCTCGGGTCAGCGGTGGTCGCTGCCCGCCGACTGCGAGGCCGCGCGCCCCGCCTCCAGGCGGGCCACCGGGATGCGGAACGGGGAGCAGGAGACGTAGTCGAGACCCACCTCGTGGAAGAAGTGGACGGACTCCGGGTCACCGCCGTGCTCGCCGCAGACACCGAGCTTGAGGTCGGGGCGGGTGGCACGGCCGGCCTCGGCGGCCAGCTTCACCAGGGAGCCCACGCCGTCCTTGTCGATCGTCTCGAACGGCGACACCCCGAAGATGCCCTTCTCCAGGTATGCCGTGAAGAAGGAGGCCTCCACGTCGTCGCGGCTGAAGCCCCAGACGGTCTGCGTGAGGTCGTTCGTGCCGAAGGAGAAGAACTCCGCCGCCTCCGCGATCTGGCCCGCCGTCAGGGCCGCTCGCGGGAGTTCGATCATCGTGCCGATCGACAGCTTCAGCGACGTACCGGTCGCGGCCTCGACCTCCGCGATGACCTGGTCGGCCTCCTCGCGGACGATCTCCAGCTCCTGCACCGTACCGACGAGCGGGATCATGATCTCGGCGCGCGGGTCGCCCTTGGCGTTCTTCCGCTCGGCCGCCGCCTCGGCGATCGCCCGTACCTGCATCGTGAACAGGCCCGGGATGACCAGGCCCAACCTGACACCCCGCAGACCCAGCATCGGGTTCTGCTCGTGCAGACGGTGGACGGCCTGGAGCAGGCGCAGCTCGTTCTCGTGGGGCTCCTGGCGGGACTCCGCGAGGGCCACGCGGACCGACAGCTCCGTGATGTCCGGGAGGAACTCGTGCAGTGGCGGGTCGAGGAGACGGACCGTCACCGGCAGGCCGTCCATCGCCGAGAACAGCTCGACGAAGTCCTGCTTCTGGAGGGGGAGCAGCGCCTTCAGGGACTCCTCGCGCTCCACCTCCGTGTCCGCCAGGATCAGGCGCTCCACCAGCTCACGGCGGTCGCCGAGGAACATGTGCTCCGTACGGCACAGACCGATGCCCTGGGCGCCGAAGCGACGGGCCCGCAGCGCGTCCTCGGCGTTGTCGGCGTTGGCGCGGACCCGCAGTCGGCGCTTGCGGTCCGCGAAGGCCATGATGCGGTGGACCGCCTCGACCAGTTCGTCGGCGTCCTGGGCACCCGCGTGCATCCGGCCCTCGAAGTACTCCACGACGGGAGAGGGCACGACCGGGACCTCGCCCAGGTAGACCTTGCCCGACGAACCGTCGATGGAGATGAGGTCACCCTCCTCCACCACATGGCCGCCCGGCACCGTCATACGGCGGCGCTTGGTGTCGACTTCCAGTTCCTCGGCGCCGCAGACGCACGTCTTGCCCATGCCTCGCGCGACCACGGCCGCGTGGGACGTCTTGCCGCCGCGCGACGTCAGGATGCCCTCCGCCGCGATCATGCCGTCGAGGTCGTCGGGGTTGGTCTCGCGGCGGACCAGGATGACCTTCTCGCCCGAACGCGACCACTTCACCGCCGTGTACGAGTCGAAGACGGCCTTGCCGACCGCCGCGCCCGGGGAGGCGGCGATGCCGCGGCCGACCTGCGCGACCTTCGCGTCCTCGTCGAAGCGGGGGAACATCAGCTGCGCGAGCTGGGCGCCCGTCACGCGCTGGAGGGCCTCCGCCTCGTCGATCAGGCCCTGGTCGACGAGTTGCGTGGCGATGCGGAACGCCGCGCCCGCCGTCCGCTTGCCCACCCGCGTCTGCAGCATCCACAGCTGACCGCGCTCGATGGTGAACTCGATGTCGCAGAGGTCCTTGTAGTGGTTCTCCAGCGTCTCCATGATCTGCATCAGCTGGTCGTACGACTTCTTGTCGATCGACTCCAGCTCCGCGAGGGGGACGGTGTTGCGGATGCCCGCGACCACGTCCTCGCCCTGCGCGTTCTGCAGGTAGTCGCCGTAGACGCCCTGGTGGCCGGAGGCGGGGTCGCGGGTGAACGCCACGCCCGTGCCGGAGTCGGGGCCCAGGTTGCCGAAGACCATGGAGCAGACGTTGACCGCCGTGCCGAGGTCGTGCGGGATGCGCTCCTGGCGGCGGTACAGCTTGGCGCGGTCGGTGTTCCAGGAGTCGAAGACCGCGTGGATGGCGAGGTCCATCTGCTCGCGCGGGTCCTGCGGGAAGTCCCGGCCGGCCTCGGTCTTGACGATCTTCTTGAACTTGGTGACGAGCTTCTTGAGGTCGGCGGCCTCCAGCTCGGTGTCGACGACGACCTTCTTGGCCGTCTTCGCCGCCTCCAGCGCCTCCTCGAAGAGGTCGCCGTCGACGCCGAGGACGGTCTTGCCGAACATCTGGATGAGCCGGCGGTAGGAGTCCCAGGCGAAGCGCTCGTCGCCGGCCTGGTCCGCGAGGCCCTTCACCGACTTGTCGGAGAGGCCGATGTTGAGGACGGTGTCCATCATTCCGGGCATGGAGAACTTCGCGCCGGAGCGGACGGAGACGAGGAGCGGGTTGTCGGCCTGGCCGAGCTTCTTGCCCATCTTCTCTTCGAGGGCCTCGAGATGGGCGCTGACCTCGTCACGGAGTGCCACGGGCTCGTCGCCGCTGTCGAGGTAGACCTTGCAGGCCTCGGTGGTGATGGTGAAGCCGGGGGGCACGGGGAGACCGAGGTTGGTCATCTCGGCGAGGTTCGCGCCCTTGCCGCCAAGGAGGTCCTTGAGGTCCTTGTTGCCCTCGGTGAAGTCATAGACGAACTTCACGCCCTCAACGCGCTGAGCTTCGTGGCCTACGTGGGGATCTTTGTTTTCCGACACAGGTCCCAACTCCTTGAGGACGCGGTGGCTGCCCTGACGGCGAGGAACATACCCAGATCGAAGGCACCTGGGTACGTCCACTTGCGCGTCATGCGCCTGTAACCACCCGTCCGCCAGGACATCGAAAGTCAAGGCTTGGCAAGGAACGACGGCGGAATGCGTTCACCTCTTGAACGCGACCAGCATCACCCGACCGCTATTTTGCTCACATGAGCGGCAATCGACACGCACGAGTTCGCTCGATGAACGATCAAAGGGTGGCACCGAGTGCCACCCTTTGAAGTCGCGGAGTCGCCCACGATTCGCTCATCTGAGCGCAACCCCTATCAGGGGTGGCGAGAATCACGCGGTTCGAGGGCCCCGGATTTCACCATGCGGACCGGTCTCCGGGACGGAAACACGCCCGTCACAGGACTCGGGCGCCATACGACCATGCCCCCCGAGGGCGGGGCCACACGTCCGGCTCGCACAACCGCCCAACCGGCTCACACGACCGGCTCACACCCCCAACGCCGCCAGCCGCTCCTCCGCCCGCCGCGGCGCGTACAGGTGCTCGACGACCAGCGCACCCGCCCCGACCAGGCCCGCCCGCTCCCCCAACCGCGACGTCACCACGTCCAGATGGGCGGTGGAGCGGGGCAGGGCCCGCTGGTAGAGCAGTTCGCGAACGCCCGTGACGAAGGGGGTTCCGGCCAAATCCCCGGCGATCATCAGGACGCCGGGGTTCAGCAGGGTCACGACCGTCGCCAGGACGTCCCCGACGACCCGGCCCGCCTCCCGTGCGAGCGCCGTCGCCCCGGGGTGCCCCGCGGTCAGCAGATCCCGCACATCCGATCCCGAGGCCGCCGGAACCCCCGCCTCCGCCAGCCGTCGCGCCACGGCGCCACCGCTCGCGACCGCCGCCAGACAGCCGTACGAGCCGCACTTGCACAGCGCCTGAGCGCCCTGCGGGACCCGGATGTGGCCGATGTCGCCGGCGCCGCCGTCGACGCCCCGGTATATCGAGCCCCCGACCACAACCCCCGCGCCGATGCCCGTGGACACCTTGACCAGCGCGAACGCCGAGCAGTCGGCGTATCCCGTGCGCTGTTCGCCGTACGCCATGAGGTTGGCGTCGTTGTCGACGAGCACCGGGATCCCGGCCAGGCCGGACGCGTGTTCGGTGAAAGCGCGGGCCAGGCGGCCTCTTATGTCGTAGCCGTCCCAGCCGGGCATGATCGGCGGCTGGACGACGCGGCCGGTGTCGCTGTCCACCGGGCCGGGGACCGCGAGGCCGATGCCGCAGACCGCGTCGGCCGGACGGCCGGCCTTCTCCAGGAGCTCGGCGAACCACCGCCCGAGTTCGTCCAGTACGGCCTCGGGGCCCTCCTCGATGACCAGGGTGCCGGCGTGCTCGGCCTGGATCTCGCCGGTGAGGGAGAGGACGGCGGCGCGGGCGTGGCGGGTGTCGAGGTCGGCGGCGAGGACGACCGCGTGCTCGTCGTCGAACTCGAGGGTGATCGAGGGGCGGCCACCGAGCGGGGAGTCGACGGGGCCGCCGGCGCCCTCGCGGAGCCAGCCCGCGCGAAAGAGCCGGTCCAGGCGCTGGCCGACGGTGGCCCGGGACAGGCCCGTGGCCTGCTGGAGCGCGCCACGGGTGGTGGCCCGGCCGCTGCGGACCAGCTCCAGCAGATCTCCGGCACCGGCGTGACTGCCCACCTTCACGGCCCTTCTGCTCATGCCGCCATTGTCGCGGGCCCCGGGAATCCGCTGCCGCGCACCCTCTTGCGCTCACCAACTCTGCATTACATATTGAGTTTTGCGTGTTAAATAGACGTAACCCTACGGTAGCTACTGCCGAACCGGTCGGCACCTTGTCCTCAGGGAGCCCTGCGTGGACCGCACAACCCAGCTCACGCCTCTTCGACCAGGCACGAGCGTGCCTCGCGAAGCGGACGTATACGATGCGGCCGCCTCGGCCGGTTCGGCCGCCTCGGCCGGTTCGCTGCACCGCGCGGCGGCGGACGTGCTGGCTGCCAACTGGACGGGCCGGTCCACGGTGCCGTCGCACAAGCTGTATCCGCACCAGTGGTCGTGGGACTCGGCGTTCGTCGCGATCGGGCTGCGCCATCTGTCGCCGCTGCGGGCGCAGACCGAGCTGGAGACGCTGCTGTCCGCGCAGTGGGGCGACGGACGGATCCCGCACATCGTCTTCAACCCCTCCGTGCCGCTCGACGCGTACTTCCCGAGCCCCGACTTCTGGCGCTCCTCGACCGCGGGGCGCGCCACGGGCGCCCCGCGCGCCCCGCAGACCTCGGGCATCGTGCAGCCGCCGGTGCACGCGCTGGCCGCGTGGCTGGTGCACCGGGCCGACCCCGGGCTGTCCCGGGCGCGCGGTTTCCTGTCCCGGGTGTATCCGGGGCTCGCCGCCTGGCACCGCTATCTGCTGGACCGCCGCGACCTGGGCCGGGGCGGACTGGCCTCCGTCGTCCATCCCTGGGAGCAGGGCATGGACAACAGCCCCACCTGGGACGCGCCCCTCGCCCGCATCACCCCGGCCCCGGCCCGCTCGTTCCGTCGGGCCGACCTCGACCACGGCGCCGCCGAGGACCGGCCGACGGATCTGGACTACGGACGGTACGTGCGGCTGGCGACGGACTACCGGGACGCCGGGTACCGGGACCGGGTGGGCGGGAGAAGCGGGGCCGGGGCGGGCGAGTTCGCCGTCGAGGACCCGGCGTTCAACGCCCTGCTCATCGCCTCCGAGCACGCCCTGGCCCGTATCGCGAAGGAGTTGGGCGCGCCGGGGACGGCCCGGCACGCGCGCGCGGAGCGGCTGACGGCGGCGCTGGTGGAGCGGCTGTGGGACCCGGCGGAGGGGATGTTCTTCTGCCGGGACGCCACCACCGACGCCCTCGTCCCCGAGCGCGGCGTCTCCGGGCTCCTCCCCCTCCTGCTCCCCGGCCTGCCCCGCGACATCGCCGGCGCGCTCGTGCGGACGGTCCACGGCCCCCGTTTCGGGCTGGGCGAGACCACCCGGCTCGTGCCGTCGTACGACCTCACCGGAGAGGCGTTCGATCCGCACCGCTACTGGCGCGGTCCGGCGTGGTTCAACACCAACTGGATGCTGGAGCGGGGACTCAGGCTGCACGGGGAGTGGGGGCGGGCCGACGCGCTGCGGGCGGCGCTGCTGGAGACGGCGGGGGCTTCCGGGTTCGCCGAGTACGTGGACCCGTACACCGGTGAGGCCTGCGGGACGCTCGGCTTCAGCTGGACGGCCGCGCTCACTCTCGACCTGCTGCACCAGGACGACCACGGCCACCGGCACGCGCACGACCGCGACCACGACGGCACCGGTGACGGTGACCGCGAAGCCGGCGACGGACGGCACCACGACGACAAGGTCAGGTTCGGCATGGGTGACAAGGGAGGGGACCGGGGATGACGGACCGGCATCACCTGCTCGTGCGCGGCGGGACGTTCGCCGCCGTGAGCGACGGCGGCGACATCAGCGGGGTGCGGGGCGGCAGTTCCCCGGACGGGTTGTTCGTCCGGGACGCCCGGCACCTGAGCCGGTGGCAGCTGACCGTCGACGGCGCGGTGCCCGAGACGCTCACACCCGTCGCGGACGATGACACCGCGCGCTGTGTGCTCGTGCCCCGGGGCGGGCGCCGGGAGCCGCCCGCGTACACGCTCTTCCGTGAACAGGCCGTCTGCGACAGCGCGTTCGTGGAGTCGCTGCGGGTCACGAGCAACCGCCCGGTGGCGACGACGGTCCGGATCGCGATGACCGTGGACGCCGACTTCACCGACCAGTTCGAGCTGCGCTCCGACTTCCGTACGTACGCCAAGAGCGGTGTCGTCAGAAGCCGCGAAGTCCTCGACGACGGTGTGGAGTTCACCTATCGGCGCGGTGAGTGGCAGTCCTCTACGACGGTGACGGCCGAGCCCGCGCCGGACAGCGTGGAGGAGACCGGGACGGGCGCGCGGCGGCTCGTCTGGGCCCTCGATGTCGCTCCGCACGGCTCGGCGGAGCTGACCCTGCGGGTGATGGCGCGCTCGCACGGCGACCGACGGGCACTGCGGGTGCCGCGCTCCCCGGCCGCCGTGCGCGATCAACTCCTCGCCGTGGAGGGCGATTTCATGGAGGGCGTGGCCTTCCCCACCGGCTGGCCGGAGCTGGCGGCGGCCTGCGCACGCGGGCTCGCCGACCTCGCGGCGCTCCAGGTCCCGGCGACCGGCCCCGACGGCGAGACGCTCCGGGTGCCCGCGGCCGGAGCGCCCTGGTTCCTGACCCTCCTCGGCCGTGACGCCCTGCTGACCTCCCTCTTCACGCTCCCCTACCGGCCGGAGCCGGCCGCCGCCACGCTGCTCGCGCTCGCCGCCGCCCAGGCGACCGAGGTCGGCGTCGACTCCGTCGCCCAGCCCGGCAAGATCGTGCACGAGGTGCGGCACGGCGAGCTGGCGCACTTCGGGCAGGTGCCGTACGGGCGTTACTACGGCTCGGTGGACGCGACCCCGCTGTTCCTCGTCCTCCTCGGCGCGTACGTCGAGCAGACCGGGGACGTCACCCTGGCCCGCCGCCTCGAACCCCACGCGCGGGCCGCGATCGGCTGGATGCTCGACCACGGCGGCCTCACCTCCCGCGGCTATCTCGTCTACCGCGCCGACCAGGGCGGCCTCGCCAACCAGAACTGGAAGGACTCCCCCGGCTCGATCTGCTCCGCCGACGGCAGCCGTCCCGCCACCGGGCCGGTGATGGCGGCGGGCGCGCAGGGCTACGCGTACGACGCGCTGCGCCGCACATCGGCGCTGGCCCGCACGGTCTGGGAGGACCAGGTGTACGCGGCGCTCCTGGAGCAGGCCGCCGGTGATCTGCGCGACCGTTTCCAGCAGGACTTCTGGATGCCCGAACACGCCTTTCCCGCGCTGGCGTTGGACGGTGAGGGCCGGCAGGTGGACGCCCTCGCCTCGGACGCGGGGCATCTGCTGTGGTCGGGGCTGCTGGACAAGGAGTACGGGAAGGTGGTGGGGCGGCGGCTCCTCGAACCCGACTTCTTCTCCGGGTGGGGCGTGCGGACCCTGGCCTCCGGGCAGCCCGCGTATCACCCGCTGTCGTACCACCGGGGGTCGGTCTGGCCGCACGACAACGCGCTGATCACCTTGGGGTTGGCGCGGTACGGACTGCATGACGAGGCGCGGACGGTGGCCTCCGGCATGGTGGACGCGGCGACGGCAGCGGGGCATCGGCTGCCGGAGGTTCTCGCGGGGTACGGGCGGGACACGCATGCGGAGCCGGTGCCGTATCCGCACGCGTGTGTGCGGGAGGCGCGGTCCGCGGCGGCGCCATTGGCTCTGCTGACCGCGGTGGGGGGTGCGTGAGCGCCGTTGAGGTGGGGGTCGTTGGCGGGCTGCGGGTTCGTCGTGGTTGCTCGCGCCCACGCGGCGGAGCCGCATATCGATACAGCCCCGCGCCCTGAAAGGCATGGGCTACACCCCCTGCCTCTCAGCCCGGAGGTCAGCCAGCAGCCTTCCCGCCGTCTGCCTCGCCTCCGCCTCCGTCCAGGCCCAGGCCGTGGTGGGGGGTCTGTGGGCCGTCCAGGTGTCCCAGTAGCTGCGGACCTTGCCGTAGCGGTCGGCGACCAGGACGTGGGGGAGGCCGAGGAGGAGGGCGAGGACGTGGCCGTGGAGGCGGTCGGTGACGGCGACCCGGCCGGCGGTCAGCAGGCGGCAGCCACGGGCCAGTTGGAGGCGGGCCAGGCCGTCGTAGGCGGCGAGGAGGGCGGGGACGGCGCCGGGCGGATCGCCGGAGGCGGCGCGGCACAGGGCCCGTGCCCGGCCGCGCCACAGTGCCTCCTTGGCCTGGCGCCAGCCGGCGTCGGCGCCCTCCCGGGTCCAGTCGAAGACGTACGGGCCGCCGTGCTCCCGCCGGGTCGCGCCGCGCCCGGCCGGCGGGCCCTTCGCCGGCTCCTTGTCCTCGCTGGCCAGCCAGACGACGTCATGGGCGACCGTGCCGCCGCCTGCCAGCGCGTCCGGCGGCACGGCGAAGGCCAGGTCGGGGGCGAGCAGCGCGGGTGCCTCGAAGACCGTGCGGCAGCGGTGCAGGCTGTGCCGGTCGCGCAGCAGCAGCGTGAGATCGGGGTGGGCGTCGAAGACGCGGCGGGCCCGGGTGAGGTTGGCGTGGTCGGTGAAGTGCACGGACTGGGGCAGCTGGACGATCCGGCGGTCCGGGAAGTCCCGTAGGACCTGTTCGCGCAGGAGTTGGCTGTCCTCCCACAGGTCGCCGAGGTTGCCGCCGCCCGCCAGCATGATCGGCCCGTCCGGGAGGCAGGCCGCCAGCTGCCCGGCGTCGTACGACACCAGGTCGCAGGCGTAGCGCACCTCGGCCCCGAGCGCGCCGAGCAGCGCGCGCTGGCCGAGCCAGATCGCGCTGTCGCCGACGTCGGAGTTCAGCGGGGCGCCGATGACCGCGCACCGGGTGCCGGCCGGGACCAGCCGGTCCAGGACGGTGAGGACGTACGAGACGTGGTGCGCGCAGTGGGGGACGTAGGCGGGCGGCGCCGACGGTTTCCGCGTCGACCGCGCCGGCTTCCTCGGTGTCTCATTCGCTCCGCACACCGAAACGCGCTACCCGGACATTTCGCCACTCATTCCGAGATGGCGGAAATCAGCCGCACAACGACCGGAACACTGGCAGAACCGGGCAACTACCCCCCGGACGTGTCCAGTTCGGCGTCCTCGCCCACGCCCGCGCAGTCGTACGGGTCCTTGAGCCAGCCGTCCGGGAGGACGACGCGGTTGTTGCCGGAGGTGCGGCCGCGCGGGCCGTCGGCGCCGGTCGGCCAGGGCTGGTCGAGGTCCAACTCGTCGAGGCCGGAGCGGAGTTCGGCGAGGGAGGAGGTGACGGCGAGGCGCCTGCGCATCTCGGAGCCGACCGCGAAGCCCTTGAGGTACCAGGCCACGTGCTTGCGGAAGTCGACGACACCCTTCGACTCGTCGCCGATCCACTCGCCGAGGAGGCCGGCGTGCCGGACCATGATGTCCGCGACCTCGCGCAGCGAAGGCCGCGCGATGTCTTCCGTACGGCCTTCGAACGCCGCCACCAGGTCCGCGAACAGCCACGGCCGGCCGAGGCAGCCGCGTCCCACGACCACCCCGTCGCAGCCGGTCTCCCGCACCATCCGCAGCGCGTCCTCGGCCGACCAGATGTCGCCGTTGCCGAGGACGGGGACCTCGGGGACGTGCTCCTTGAGGCGGGCGATGGCGTCCCAGTCGGCCGTGCCGCCGTAGTGCTGGGCGGCCGTGCGGCCGTGCAGGGCGATCGCTGTGACGCCCTCCTCGACGGCGATGCGGCCGGCGTCGAGGTAGGTGATGTGGTCGTCGTCGATGCCCTTGCGCATCTTCATCGTGACGGGCAGGTCCCCGGCGCCGCTCACCGCCTCCCGCAGGATGGCGCGGAGCAGGTTCCGCTTGTACGGGAGGGCGGAGCCGCCGCCCTTGCGGGTGACCTTGGGGACCGGGCAGCCGAAGTTCAGGTCGATGTGGTCGGCGAGGCCCTCCTCCGCGATCATGCGGACGGCCTTGCCGACGGTCGCCGGGTCCACGCCGTACAGCTGGACCGAGCGCGGCTTCTCGGTCGCGTCGAAGTGGATCAGCTGCATGGTCTTCTCGTTGCGCTCGACCAGCGCCCGCGTGGTGATCATCTCGCTGACGAACAGGCCCTTGCCGCCGCTGAACTCGCGGCACAGCGTCCGGAAGGGCGCGTTCGTGATCCCGGCCATGGGGGCCAGGACGACGGGCGGGGAGACGGCGTGGGGGCCGATCCGCAAGGGGGTCTGCGCGAGGGACACGGGCGTGGACATTCCCCCATTGTCACGCACATGGACGCATGCTCGCCATTCATTAGTTAGGCGCACTATCGAGTTGGGCGTACGATGGGGCGCATGCCCGAGCTCAGCCGCCGCCACCGTCTGCTGGTGCTCGCGATCTGCTGCACCAGCCTCCTGATCGTGAGCCTGGACAACACCGTCCTGAACGTCGCCCTGCCCTCGATGCAGCGCGACCTGGACGCGAGCCTCGCGGGGCTCCAGTGGACCATCGACGCCTACACCCTGGTCCTGGCCGCCCTGCTGATGCTGGCCGGGTCCACCGCGGACCGGATCGGCCGCAAGCGGGTCTTCATGGCCGGCCTGGTCGTCTTCACGCTCGGCTCGCTGCTGTGCTCCCTCGCCCCGAACCTCGAATCGCTGGTCGCCTTCCGTATGGTGCAGGCGGTCGGCGGTTCCATGCTCAACCCGGTCGCGATGTCGATCATCACCAACACGTTCACGGATCCGCGCGAGCGGGCCCGGGCGATCGGGGTCTGGGGCGCGGTGGTGGGCATCTCGATGGCCGCCGGACCGATCATCGGCGGGCTCCTCGTGGAGTCGGTCGGCTGGCGCTCCATCTTCTGGATCAACCTGCCGGTCGGTCTGGCCGCGCTGCTGCTGACCTGGCGGTACGTCCCGGAGTCCCGCGCCCCGAAGGCCCGCCGCCCCGACCCCGTGGGCCAGCTGCTCGTCATCGCGCTGCTCGGCTCCCTCACCTACGCGATCATCGAGGCGCCGACCGCGCCGGTCGCCGAGACCCTCGGCCTCGGCGGCCTCTCGCTCGCCGCGCTCCTGGCCCTCCTGTGGTACGAGCCCCGCCGCGACGAACCCCTCATCGACCTGCGCTTCTTCCGTTCGGCGCCCTTCAGCGGGGCGACCGTCATAGCGGTCAGCGCGTTCGCCGCGCTCGGCGGCTTCCTGTTCCTGTCGACGCTGTACCTGCAGAACGTCCGCGGCCTCGACGCCCTCCACGCCGGTCTGTGGATGCTCCCGATGGCGTTCCTGTGCTTCGTCTGCGCGCCGGTCGCCGGACGGCTGGTCGGCAGTCGGGGGCCGCGTCTGCCGCTGCTGGTCGCCGGGATCGCGATGACCGCGAGCGGGGTGCTCTTCGCCGCGTTCGAGGCCGAGACCGAGAACCTCACCCTCGTCATCGGCTACGTCCTCTTCGGCCTCGGCTTCGGCTTCGTCAACGCGCCCATCACCAACACGGCCGTCTCCGGCATGCCCCGCGCCCAGGCCGGTGTCGCCGCCGCCGTCGCCTCCACCAGCCGCCAGATCGGCCAGACGCTGGGCGTCGCGGTGATCGGGGCGGTGCTGGCCGCCGGCATCGGCTCGTCCTCGTACGCGGACTCCTTCGTGGCGGCGGCGCGGCCCGCCTGGTGGATCGTCGCCGGCTGCGGCTTCGCCGTACTGGTGCTGGGGGCGCTGACGACGGGCGCGTGGGCCCGGGGGACCGCCGACCGGACGGCGAAGCGCCTGGAGTCGGCGGAGGTGCGGGACGCGGCGGGGGTCGGAGCATAGGGCCGACATCGCGCCGCGCACCGCGCGTGGTGGGACGGCACATGAGGTAACGCCTGGGACAACTCATCGTGGGATCCGCCCCGTTGATATTGGTCTTGCCGCACACTCCTCACGGACCTCACGGACGTGGAGCCGTGAGGGTGTCGGCTGGAGACGTCATGCAGCAGATCAACACGAGCAAGGTGAGCCGCTGGGACCAGCACGGGCGGGAGCACACCGTGCGGGTCCAGCGCTCGGGAGTGCAACGCACGGTCAGATGCGACACGTGCGGCTGGCGCAAGGGCGCGCAGTTCCTGCCCTGGCTGAAGGCGGAGGAGCATCTCGCCGAGGCGCACCAGGCGACGGTGGACCCGACGGGTTCGTGACCGCCTTCCGCGTTCCGCCTTCAGGGCAGATCGTCGAGCGCCCGAGCGACCTGCTCCATCACCCGCTGCCAGTGCGCCCGTTGAAGCTCCCGCTCCTCGGGGCTCGCCATACGCTCCTGATGGAAGACGAGCACGGACCGGCCGCCGCCGGCCGCCGAGACGGCGACCTGCACGGTCGTATCGCCGTACGTGACCCGGATACGGTCACCGGGACGGTAGCCGCGCACCTCACCCGTGACGCCCGCGTCGGTCTCGTACGGGGCGCCGGGCTCGGGAGCGAGGCGCGCGCCGGCGCCGAGCCACAGCTCCAGCCCGCGTGGGCCGCTGATGAACTCCCATACGGCGGCGGGTGACTGGCGCAGGGTGCGGGAGACGCCGACCTGCCATCCGGCGTCCTTGGTGAGTCCGGTGGATCGAGCGGACATGAGGATCACCCTTTCTCGTGGACTGCTACTCAACCGGGCCGTTCCCGGCCCGGCGCACGCGGTGCGCGCGGACCTTGTGGCGGTTGCCGCAGTGCTCCATCGAGCACCAGCGGCGGCGGCCGGGCCGGGAGGTGTCGACGTAGAGCAGATAGCAGCGGTCGCCCGCGCACATGCGGAGCCGTTCCGCGTACGGCCCGGTGAGGAGGTCGACGGCGTCGCGGGCGACGGTGGACAGGAGCTGCGCCCCGGTCGCCGTCCCCGGGGCCCAGCCCCGGGTGCCGTCCGCGCCGATGGCGGGGGCGAGCGAGGGCCGGGCGGCGGCCTCGTTGATGAGGTCGAGGTCGGCGGAGTCCGCCGGGGCTATGCCCAGCTCGGGGAGGCCGCCGGTGACGACGCGCGAGGCGACCGTACGGGTCAGCGCGTCGCGCAGCCGCCGGGCGTACGCCACCTCGTCCTCCGTGATCCGGAGTGCCGACGGCGTGGGGGTGAGCCGGGACTGACCGGCCCAGGTGACCAGGTCGGCGGGGGTGTGCAGCACCTCGTAGCGGGTCAGGGCGCCGGGGCCGCCGGTGACGAGCAGTTCCAGACAGAGGGCGCCCGGATCGAAGCGGTAGACGTTCCCCGAGTAGGACCGCAGCGGGATGCCCGACACTCCCGACACCTCCTTCGCAGCGGATGCCCTGGACGACGAACCCATGTAACCAATATAACCGGTTACATGACTGCCGCGCTGAACTGGAAACTGGTCATCGACACCCGCGACGCGCAGCCCCTGGCCGACTTCTGGGCCGCGGCGCTGGGCTACGAGGTGGAGGACCCGAGCACGCTGATCACCCACCTCCTCTCCACCGGCGACCTCCCCGAGGCCGCCGTCGCCGAGCACAACGGCCACCGCGTCTTCCGCGGCTACGCCGCCGTCCGGCACCCCGAGGACCCGTACGACCCCTTCACCGGCATCGGCAAGGGCCGCCGTCTCCTCTTCCAGGACGTCCCCGAGCCCAAGACCGTCAAGAACCGCCTCCACATCGACATCCACGCCGAAGCCGGCGGCCTGGACGCGCTGGTCACCCGCCTGGAAACCCTGGGCGCCACCCGCGTCGAGGAGTTCGACAAGGGCCCGGCGGGCCACTGGTGGCTGATGCGGGACCCGGAGGGCAACGAGTTCTGCGCGGCCTAGCGTGACGCCGAACGAGGCCGCCGACACCGCCGGCCGTGTGCCTGGCGCTTCGACGGCCCCTGGGACCGGTACGGGCGCGACAACGGCTCCGCCCTCGACATCCCCCGACGGCCCCTGACTCTCCTGACCCGCGGCGGTCACGCCCCTCGGGACGGCGGCCCCGCCACTGGGCCGAGCCGAAGGCCGCTCACCGCCGCAGTCCTCGCACCACCAGGTTCACGACCGCCGCGAACTGCTCCTCGATGTCCGGCTGTCGCCAGACGGGGGCGTAGGAGGGGTCGTGGAAACGGGCGGTGGCGTGGAAGACGGCTCGGGCGGTGGTGGGGTCGGCGGACGTGAAGGTGCCGGTGTCGGCGCCGGACCGGATGATCCTGGCCAGTTGGGCGGTCAGGTCGGCGATGTGGGCGCCGACCACCTCGCCGTTCTCGTCCGTCAGGACCTGGTAGGTGGCGAACAGCTCGGGGTCGTCGCCGGCCTTGCGGCGCTTGGCCTCGAAGAGGGCCGCCAGCCAGGCGCGCAGCCGGGCCTCCGGGTCACGGTCCTCGGCGGCGATGGCGGTCAGCGTCGCCGTCGTCCGGTCCAGCCAGCGCTTGGTCACCGCCTCGCGCAGGGCCGCCTTCGTACGGAAGTGGCGGTAGACGCTCCCGTGGCTGACACCGAGCGCGCGGGCCACGTCCACCACGGTCGCCTTGGCGGGTCCGTGGCGGCGCAGGACCTCCTCGGTCGCTTCGAGGATGCGCTCGGCGGTCAGGGTCTCGGAGGTCGGTGCCATGGACGGAACCGTACCCGGCTGAAGGATCAGCGCTCGCTGTCGAGGTGCGCCATCTGGGCCGCCGGGTAGCGGTCACCCGCCACCGCGGCGGCCGGGACGGCACCCTCGATCGCCGCCAGGTCGGCCGCCTCCAGGGTCACCTCCAGCGCGCCCAGAGCCTCGGCCAGACGGTCCCGGCGGCGGGCCCCCACGAGCGGGACGATGTCCTCCCCGCGTGACAGCACCCAGGCGATCGCGATCTGCGCGACCGACACCCCCTTCTGCTCGGCGACCTTCCGCAGCGCCTCGACGAGGTCCAGGTTGCGGTGAAGGTTCTCCCCCTGGAAGCGGGGCGAGAACGCCCGGAAGTCGCCCGCCGCCAGCTGCCGGTCACGGGTGAAGTGGCCCGAGATCAGCCCCCGGGAGAGGACTCCGTACGCCGTGACCGCGATGCCCAGCTCCCGCGTGGTCGGCAGGATCTCGTCCTCGATATCACGCGAGATGAGGGAGTACTCGATCTGGAGGTCCGCGATCGGGGCCGTCGCGGCGGCCCGGCGGATCGTCTCCGCGCCCACCTCGCTCAGGCCGATGTGCCGTACGTACCCCTTCTCGACCAGTTCCGCGATCGCGCCGACCGTCTCCTCGATCGGCACGTCGGGGTCGACCCGCGCGATCCGGTAGACGTCGATGTGGTCGGTGCCGAGGCGCTGGAGGGAGTACGCGGCGAAGTTCCGCACCGCCGCGGGGCGGCCGTCGTATCCGGACCAGCCCCCGTCCGGGTCACGCAGCGCCCCGAACTTGACGCTGGTCAGCGCCTGCTCCCGGAGGGCGGCGGGCGCGGTGCGCAGGGCCTCCGCGATCAGCAGCTCGTTGTGGCCCATGCCGTAGAAGTCGCCCGTGTCCAGCAGGGTCACGCCGGCTTCGAGGGCCGCGTGGATCGTCGCGAGGGACTCGGCCCGGTCCGCGCCGCCGTACAGCGCGGACATGCCCATACAGCCGAGGCCGAGGGCGGAGACCTGGGGGCCGGTGGTTCCGAGGGTGCGGGTCTGCATGGTTGTCGTCATGCGCTCCACGATGACATGACAGCTGACAGATTTCAATATCTGTCAGCTGTCATCTGTCACGCGTCACTCGCCTTCCCGCTCAGTGCCTCAGCGCCTCAGCGGGCGCTCATCCCTGCGCTCACCCCCTGAACTCATCCCTGCCGCAGCGGAATCGCCAGGTCCACCACCTTCCGGCCCTTCGGGAAGTTCCCCTTCGCGCTCGCCTTCCCGGTCAGCAGGTCGACGCCGAACACCCGCGCCCCCGTCACCGCGTACCCGGCGTTCACCCCGCTCCGCGCCGAGCTGTAGATGTCGAACCCGGAGTTCAGCGGGGCGTCGACGCCGAGCTTGCCCGTGGGGGCGAGGTTGCCCGCGTTGGCCGGGGACTGGACGGAGACCTGGTCGAGAGCGGTGTCCAGGTCGAAGAGGGTGGTCGCGGTGGTGGCGTCGAGGTCGTTGTTGGTGTACGCCGCCCCGGCCACCCCCTGAGCCGTGGCGCCGGCCGTGGCGGGCGGGACCGGCGGGTTGGTGAGGGTGCCGTCGACGGCCGTGGTGCCGGCGGCCGGGGCGCCCTGCGGGTCGTCGAGGTTGTGGCGGAGGTTCTGGCCGGTGTCGCTGATCACCCGGAGGCGGTTCGCCGCGGGGTTGAAGTCCACGCCGTAGGCCTTGCCCTTGAGCGCGACGGTGAGCTGGGAGACCTTGGTGGCCTTGGCGCCGACCTCGCGGATCGTGTAGATGCCGCCCTTGTCGCCGACGCCGTACAGCTTGTTGTTCTGGACGCGGTAGTCGATGCCGACGAGCCTCGTGTCGCCCTTGAGGCCGCCGACCCTGCCGAGCGGCACCGTGGCGCCGGGCTTGTCGACGGGGAAGACGACGAGCCGCTGGTCGGCGGTGAGACCGATGGCCTTCAGCCCGCCGGGAACGCGCCCGCCGCTGCCCAGGCCGCCGCCCTTCGCCTCGATACCGGCCGGCCCGTCCCCCGTCGTCGCCCCGGCCGGCGCCGACGATCCGCCCAGCGCCCCCGCCCCGACCGCGCCGACCGTTCCGATCGCCACCGCCATGGTGAGTACGCCGATCACTGCTTGCTTGCGCATGAACGCCCCCGTGAAGATGCGCGGCCCGCCCCCTGCGGGCCGTCTGCCCTCTCCTTCGGAACCGACGGCAGGTCCGGATTGGTGGGTCGTAGGAAGAATTTTCCGGGAACTACGGACGTTTCCGCAGCGCTCCGTTGGACACCATTCGTCCCCTCTCGGAGAATTCGAAGTGCCTGTCATCCGGCCGCCTGGCCCCTGGAGGGCGCATGAGCATCCGTATCGCCACGTTCAACGCCGAGAACCTCTTCCGCCGGCCCATGGTGTTCGGCCTCGACGACCCGGATCGGCGCGAAGAGATCCTTGATGACTTCAACGAGTTGGTCGGTCTCCTCGACAAGGAGATCTACCAGGAGGCGGACAAGGAGCGGATCTCCGAGCTGATCGTGAAGCACGACGCGCACAACTCGGACCCGGACAGCCGCCGGCCGTTCTTCGTCAACCAGCCCCGTGGCGGGGCCAAGCTCTACACGGTCTCCCCGAACGGAAGCCCGGTCCTCAGGATCGTCGCCAAGGGGCGGTCGAAGTGGGCCGGTTGGGCCGAGATGGTGCGCGGTGACATCGGCTGGGAGGCGGTGGAGAACACCGCCCGGGTGATAGCCGAGGTGAACGCGGACATCCTGCTCACGGTCGAGGTCGAGGACCGGCTCACCCTGGACCGCTTCAACACCCAGGTGCTGGGCGGGGCGATGGGGCACGAACCGTACCCGTTCAATCTGCTCATCGACGGCAACGACAGCCGGGGCATCGACGTCGGCATCCTCAGCCGGTTCCCGATCACGTCCGTGCGGTCGCACATCTTCGATCCCGGCGCGTCCGGCACCCCGGTGTTCAGCCGCGACTGCCCCGAGTTCGAGGTGGAGGTCGACGGAGAGCCCCTGTGGATCCTCGGCAACCACTTCAAGAGCAAGGGCTTCGGCAGGGCCTCGGAGAACGACAAGCGCCGCAAGGCCCAGGCCAAGAGGGTCAGGGAGATCTACGAGGAGGCCCTGGAGCGCTCCTTGCGCGTCGTGGTCGCCGGCGACCTCAACGACTCCCTCTCCAGCCCTCCGATCAAGCTCCTCCTCGACGCCGGCCTCCGCGAGGCCATGACCCACGAGAGCTACGGAACCAACCCCCCGGGCACCCACGGCACCGGCAAACGCGACGAGCAGAAACTCGACTACCTCATGTTCAGCCCGGAGTTGTGGGACCGCGTGACGCACGTGGGCGTGGAACGCCGGGGAATCTGGGCCCCGAAGACCTTCCCGTCCTTCACCACGGTCACCTCGAAACTCAACCAGGCCTCGGACCACGCGGCCCTGTTCGCCGACCTGACCCTGTGAACGCCGAGTTCCCCGGCCCCGTCAAGGGGCGCGGGGAACTGCGCGACCAGCCACGACCAACCCGCGGCCGGCACATCACCCGAGCCAGGCAGACGCGAACCCGCCCACCAGCACCTACGCGCCGACGAGCCGACCCGCGAGGTACCCCTCGATCTGGTCGAGCGACACCCGCTCCTGCTTCATCGAGTCCCGCTCACGCACAGTCACCGCGTTGTCGTCGAGCGTGTCGAAGTCGACCGTCACGCAGTACGGCGTACCGATCTCGTCCTGGCGCCGGTAACGGCGCCCGATCGCACCCGCGTCGTCGAACTCGATGTTCCAGTTCTGCCGCAGCGCCGCCGCGAGCCCCTTCGCCTTCGGCGACAGCTCCGCGTTGCGGGACAGCGGAAGCACCGCCACCTTCACCGGCGCGATCCGGTGGTCGAGCCGCAGCACCGTCCGCTTCTCCAGCTTGCCCTTGGCGTTGGGCGCCTCGTCCTCGGTGTACGCGTCGAGCAGGAACGCCAGCATCGTGCGGCCGACACCCGCCGCCGGCTCGATGACGTACGGGGTGTAGCGATCACCGGCCTCCTGGTCGAAGTAGAACAGGTCCTGGCCGGAGGCCTTGGAGTGCGCGGTGAGGTCGTAGTCGGTGCGGTTGGCGACGCCCTCCAGCTCACCCCACTCGTTGCCGCCGAACTGGAAGCGGTACTCGATGTCGGCGGTGCGCTTGGAGTAGTGGGAGAGCTTCTCCTGCGGGTGGTCGTACCAGCGCATGTTCTCCTCGCGCAGGCCCAGGCCGGTGTACCAGTTCCACCGCTCCTGCATCCAGTACTCCTGCCACTTCTCGTCCTCGCCCGGCTTGACGAAGAACTCCATCTCCATCTGCTCGAACTCGCGGGTGCGGAAGATGAAGTTGCCGGGCGTGATCTCGTTGCGGAAGGACTTGCCCATCTGGGCGATGCCGAACGGGGGCTTCTTGCGTGCAGCGGTCTGCACGTGGGCGAAGTTGGTGAAGATGCCCTGGGCGGTCTCGGGGCGCAGGTAGGCGATCGAGCCGGTGTCCTGGGTGGGGCCGAGGTGGGTGGAGAGCAGACCCGAGAACTGCTTGGGCTCGGTGAACTGGCCCTTGGTGCCGCAGTTCGGGCAGTTGATGTCCGCGAGGCCGTTCTCCGGCAGGCGGCCCTTCTTCGCCTCGTACGCCTCCTCCAGGTGGTCCGCGCGGAACCGCTTGTGGCAGGAGGTGCACTCGGTGAGCGGGTCGGAGAAGGTCGCGACGTGACCGGAGGCCACCCAGACCTCGGGGGCCAGGATGACGGACGAGTCGATACCGACCACGTCCTCGCGCGACGTCACCATGTAGCGCCACCACTGGCGCTTGATGTTCTCCTTGAGCTCGACACCCAGCGGTCCGTAGTCCCAGGCGGCACGCTGACCGCCGTAGATCTCGCTGCACGGGAATACGAAGCCACGGCGCTTGCTCAGGCTGACGATGGTGTCGATCTTGTCGGCGGCCACGGTGCTCTCTTCATTACGACGACGGGCGACGAAGCGATGCGCTTCAGAGCGAATGCTTCAGGTTACCGGCGGAGGCTCCCCTCCGATCAAATCGGTTCGGCCCCAGACCGGACATAGGCCTTACCCAGGGCTTACCACCAGGCTTGTTGACAATCGTTTCCAGACAAGATGAAAATGACTGTCATGAACGTAGTACGACGACGATTCCTGATACCCGCGGCGGCGACCGCGGCCGCCGCCCTCGGCCTCACCACACTCACGGCCTGCGGCGGCGACAGCGCCGCTTCGGGCAACACCGACAAGTTCGACGTCGTCGCGTCGTTCTACCCGATGGCCTTCCTCGCCGAGCAGATCGGCGGGAAGCACGTGAACGTCACCAGTCTGACCGAGCCCGGCCAGGAGCCGCACGACCTGGAGATCAGCGCCAAGCAGACGGCCGCGCTCCAGGAGTCGGACGCGGTGCTCTACCTCAAGGGCCTGCAGCCCTCCGTCGACGACGCGGTCTCGCAGTCCGAGATCAAGACGAAGATCGACGCCGCCACGCTGACCTCGCTGGAGGAGCACGGCAACGAGGTCGGCGGTCATGCCGAAGAGCACGACGACGAGCCGGTGGAGGACGAGCACGGCCACGAGGAGTCCGGCAAGGACCCCCACATCTGGCTCGACCCCGTGAAGTACGCCGAGGTCGCCAAGGGTGTCGGCGCCGCCCTGGAGAAGGCCGACCCGGACCACGCGGACACCTACAAGACCAACACCGAGGCCCTGGTCGAGAAGCTGGGCGCACTGAACGACCAGTTCGAGAACGGGCTGAAGAACACGAAGACCAAGGTCTTCATCACCACCCACGCCGCCTTCGGCTACCTCGCCGAGCGCTACGGCCTCACCGAGGAGGCCATCTCCGGCCTCGACCCCGAGTCCGAGCCGAGCGGCGCCCGGGTCAAGGAACTTGAGAAGATGGCCAAGGCCGACGGTGTCACCACCGTGTTCTACGAGACACTCGTCAGTGACAAGACCGCGAAGACCATCGCCGCCGACGCCGGACTGAAGACGGACGTCCTCGACCCGATCGAGGGCATCACCGAGAAGTCGCGCGGCAAGGACTACTTCTCGGTCCAGGAAGCCAACCTCAAGGCGCTGCGGAACGCCCTGGGAGCCAAGTGATCATTCGGAGGCAGCAGGCATGACCGAGCCCGTCATCTCGTTGCGCGGTGTACGCGCCGAACTGGGCTCGCGCACGGTCCTGCGCGGCATCGACCTCACCGTGCACCGCGGTGAGGTCGTCGCGCTGCTCGGCGCCAACGGCTCCGGCAAGTCCACCGCAGTACGCACGGTGATCGGGCAGGTGCCGGTCAGCGCCGGCGAGATCGAGCTGTTCGGCACCCCGAGGCACCGCTTCCGCGACTGGCGGCGCCTCGGGTACGTACCGCAGCGCACGACGGCGGCGGGCGGTGTCCCGGCGACGGTGACGGAGATCGTGACCTCGGGCCGGCTCTCCCGCACCCGCCTCGGCATCCTCCGCAAGGCCGACCACGAGGCGATCCGCCGGGCCCTGGACCTGGTCGGCATGACCGACCGGGCCAAGGACTCGGTGAACGCCCTCTCCGGCGGCCAGCACCAGCGCGTCCTCATCGCCCGTGCCCTCGCCTCCGAACCCGAACTGCTGATCATGGACGAGCCGATGGCGGGCGTGGACCTGGTCAGCCAGGAGGTGCTGGCCTCGACCCTGCGCGAACAGGTCGCCAAGGGGACGACGGTCCTGCTGGTCCTGCACGAACTCGGCCCGCTGGAGCCGCTGATCGACCGGGCGGTGGTGCTCCGCGACGGCTGCGTCACCCACGACGGCCCGCCCCCGAAGGCGGTCGGTCAGCACGCGCTGCCCGGCCACGACCACGTACACCCCCACGCGGCACCGGGCACCGAGCCGGTCCGCACCGGGCTGCTGAGCTGAGAAGGCGACCGCGATGGAAATGCTCAACTACGCCTTCATGCAGCGGGCCCTGCTCGCCGCCGTCCTCGTCGGCATCACCGCCCCCGCGATCGGCATCTACCTCGTCCAGCGCCGCCAGGCCCTCATGGGCGACGGCATCGGCCATGTCGCGATGACCGGCGTCGGCCTCGGCTTCATGCTCTCCTGGTCGCCCGTGTGGATGGCGACGCTGGTGTCCGTGGTGGGCGCCGTGCTGATGGAGCTGATCCGCTGGTACGGCAAGACACGCGGCGACATCGCGCTCGCCATGCTCTTCTACGGCGGCATGGCCGGCGGTGTGATGCTCATCAACCTCGCGCCCGGCGGCACCAACGCCAACCTGATGTCGTTCCTCTTCGGCTCGCTGTCGACCGTGTCACAGGAGGACATCACCGCGATCTGCGTCCTCGCCGCGTTCGTGATCGTGATGACGCTGGCGCTGCGCCGGCAGCTGTTCGCGGTCAGCCAGGACGAGGAGTTCGCCCGGGTCACGGGTCTGCCGGTGCGGGCGCTGAACCTGCTCACGGCGGTCACGGCGGCCGTGACCGTGACGGTCGCCATGCGTGTCGTCGGCCTGCTGCTGGTGTCCGCGCTGATGGTCGTCCCCGTCGCCGCCGCGCAGCAGCTCACCCGCAGTTTCGCGGCGACCTTCGCGATCGCCGTCGCCCTCGGGGTGACCGTGACGATCGGCGGCACGGTCACCTCGTACTACCAGGACGTGCCGCCCGGCGCGACGATCGTGCTGCTCGCCATCGCCGCGTTCATGGTGCTCACCGGGCTGGCGACACCGCTGGCCAGACGGCGTGCGAGAGCGCTGGAACAGGCCGCGGGCGACCCCGCGGAGTGTGTGATCCCGAAGGCCGGGGAGGCCGCCGGCACGGGGGCTGCCAGGGATACGGTTCCGGCCAGCCGGACCTCCGCCGAGAGGTCCGCCGGCTGACCGGCGTCCGAACGGGGTCCCCGCGGGCTGGCACAATGGCCCGGCAAGACCGCGACGTGAGGAGGCAACGGTGACGACCGCTGGACCCGTACGAGGTCGTTCCACCCGGCAGCGGGCGGCCGTGGCGGCGGCACTCGACGAGGTCGACGAGTTCCGCAGCGCGCAGGAACTCCACGACATGCTCAAGCACAAGGGCGACTCGGTCGGGCTCACCACCGTGTACCGCACGCTGCAGACCCTCGCCGACGCGGGCGAGGTCGACGTCCTGCGCACCTCCGACGGCGAGTCCGTGTACCGCCGCTGCTCGACCGGCGAGCACCACCACCACCTCGTCTGCCGGATGTGCGGCAAGGCCGTGGAGGTGGAGGGCCCGGCGGTCGAGAAGTGGGCCGACGCGATCGCCGCGGAACACGGCTTCGTGAACGTCGCGCACACCGTGGAGATCTTCGGCACCTGCGCGGAGTGCGCGGCGAAGACCTCATAGGGCCGGCAGCCGGACACGGCCGGGAAGGCCGGCAGTCGCATACGGCGGGGCCGAACCGGGGGCTACAGCCGCCTCAGGCCTTCGCGGGCCAGGACGGCGCGGAGCCGGTCGGCGTCGGCGGGGTTCGCCAGGCCCCGCTTCGGGAGCACGGTGAGGCTGGGCGCGTGGGCGCCGCTGAACAGGACGAAGGTGTGCGGGGTCTCCGCGTACCGGGAGACCTGCGACCAGCGGGCCGGGCGCTCGGTGCCGTGGTCGTGCTCGACGGTCACGCCCCACAGGTCCAGCACGGTGCGGTGCAGCCCTCGGGCCGCCGCTCGCCGGTGGAGGAGGCGGGCCTGGAGCCGGGGCAGCAGGACGAGTCCCACGACCGCCGCCACCGGCATCACCAGGACCTGTGCGTCGGGCGTACGGCCCAGGGCCAGCGCCACGACCGTGACGAACGCGCCCGTCCCGGCGGAGAACAGCAGCAGCCGCTGACCCCACCGGCCGACGGCCGAGGCCCGCATGGAGGCGCGCACCGCCTCGCGGAAGTCCCCGACCGTCGCCCGGTACACGAGCTCGACGTTCTCCCCACCGGCCTCCGTCAAGGGTCAGTCCTCCGTCCGGCCCTCCATCGCGAGCAGCTCCTCGTTCGGGATGGCGCCGCCGAAGCGCCGGTCGCGGGAGGCGAACTCGACGCACGCCCGCCACAGGTCACGGCGGTCGAAGTCGGGCCACAGCACGTCCTGGAAGACCATCTCGGCGTAGGCGCTCTGCCAGAGCAGGTAGTTGGAGGTGCGCTGCTCGCCGCTGGGGCGCAGGAAGAGGTCGACGTCCGGCATGTCCGGGTAGTAGAGGTACTTCGCGAAGGTCTTCTCGGTGACCTTGGAGGGGTCGAGCCGGCCGGCGCGGATGTCCTCGGCGAGGGCCTGCGCCGCGTCGGCGATCTCGGCACGGCCTCCGTAGTTCATGCAGAAGTACAGCGTCAGCAGGTCGTTGTCCTTGGTCTGCTCCTGGGCGACCTGGAGCTCCTTGGCGACCGACTTCCACAGCTTGGGCATCCGGCCCACCCAGCGGACCCGGATGCCGAGTTCGTCGAGCTGGTCGCGGGTCTTGCGGATGAAGTCCCGGTTGAAGTTCATGAGGAAGCGGACCTCGTCGGGCGAGCGCTTCCAGTTCTCGGTGGAGAAGGCGTAGAGGGAGATGTTGCGGACGCCGATCTCGATCGAGCCCTGCAACACGTCCAGCACGCGCTCGGCACCGACCTTGTGGCCCTCGGTGCGCGGCAGCCCGCGCTCCTTGGCCCAGCGCCCGTTCCCGTCCATGACGATCGCCACGTGCTCGGGGACCAGCTCACCGGGGAGCTTGGGCGCGCGGGCGCCGGAGGGGTGCGGCGTCGGTGCCTTGTACCCGCGGCGCTGACGCCCAAGGAACCCGCGTACCACCATGTGCTTCTCGTCTCCTCTGTGGTGCTGACGACTCTGTCGTGCCGATGACTCTGTCGTACCGATGACTCTGTCGCGCCGACCGGCTCCGCTTACGACTTTTCCACGTACCGAAGTGAGCGCAGGCCGCGCTCCAGATGCCAGTGCAGATAGGCGGACACCAGCCCGCTCCCCTCCCGGACGTACCGCGGCTCGCTCGCGTCCGCGGTCTCCCAGTCTCCCGTAAGAAGCGCGGCGAGCAGTTCCAGCGTCTGCGGCGAGGGTACGACGCTGCCGGGCACCCGGCAGTCCACGCAGACGGACCCTCCGGCGGCGACGGAGAAGAACCGGTTCGGACCGGGCATGCCGCACTTGGCGCAGTCGCTGAAGCTGGGGGCGTAACCGTTGACGGCGAGCGAGCGCAGCAGGAAGGCGTCGAGGACGAGGTGGGGCGCGTGCTCGCCGCGGGCGAGGGTGCGCAGCCCGCCGACGAGCAGCAGGTACTGCTGCACGGCGGGCTCACCCTCGTGGTCCGTGAACCGCTCGGCGGTCTCCAGCATGGCCGTCCCGGCGGTGTAGCGGGCGTAGTCGCTCACGATGCCGCCGCCGTACGGGGCGATGGTCTCGCTCTGGGTGCACAGGGGCAGCCCGCGGCCGATCAGCTCACTGCCACGCGCGAAGAACTGCACGTCCACATGGGAGAAGGGTTCGAGCCGCGCCCCGAACTTCGACTTCGTCCGCCGCACTCCCCGGGCCACGGCCCGCACCCGCCCATGACCACGAGTGAGCAACGTGATGATCCGGTCCGCCTCACCCAGCTTCTGGGTGCGCAGCACGATGCCGTCGTCGCGGAACAGACTCATGCCGCCCATTCTCGCCTACGGTCGCCCCTTCAAGGGACCTCGCCTCTGCTACGGGCGTTCTCGTACGCGGTCGCCGCGCGCAGCCGTTCTATGGCCGTGGCGGCCCGTACGGCCTCGGGGGCGCAGTCCCACTCCCTCCCTCCGCCGACCGGCCGGAGCTGGACGTACGGCCCCTCGTGGCCCATGACCCGGCCGACCTTCCCGGTGCGGGTGTCGACCGCGTAGGTGCCGACCGCCGGCTTCTTCCCGTTACCGCTCACCGCAGGGCCGCCGCCGAAATGCCCGGTGACGGCGTCACAATTCCCGCCCCGGGGCCCATTCGCCGCAATTCCTCCACCATTTCCTCCGCCTCTCCGGCGCATCGCGCCGGGCGTCGCCCCCCGAGCCCTTCTCAGCTGCCTCCACCGTGCTCCCCCACCTCATCGAATTTCACTCTTCGCATCCCTTCGGTGACCTGCTGTGTCTAAACTCGGCGGGAGTCTGTGCTGTACAACTTCGGGACGGCACAAATGCTTTGGGCCTTGGCCAATAGACGCGAACGCCCGGTATACAAAAGCCGTGCATTCGATGGGCTCCGCCGATCCGCTGACCGCCGACACCGACCCGCCGCTCAGGCCGCTGCCCGAGCGGGCGGCCACCCTGCTGCGGAGCCTCGGCGCCCCGTCCCGGCTCACGGCCCACCTACGGCTCGTGCACGACGTGGCGTACGAGCTGGCCGACTGGATGGAGCGGCGGTACCCGGAGCTGCCGTTCGACCGTGCGGCCGTGCTCTTCGGGGCGGCCACGCACGACATCGGGAAGACGGAGCACGTCGACGAGCTCTCGGGTCCCGGCTCCGCGCACGAGGAGGCGGGGCGCCGGCTGTTGCGGGAGCACGGTGTCGAGCCGGAGTGGGCCAGGTTCGCGGGAACCCACGCCGCGTGGGCGGAGCCGGGGGCCGGGATCGAGGACCTGCTGGTCTCCCTCGCGGACAAGGTGTGGAAGAACAAGCGGGTGCGGGAGTTGGAGGATCTCGTCGTCGGGCGGCTGGTCGAGGCGAGCGGCAGGCCGGCCTGGGAGGAGTTCCTGGCCCTCGACGACGTCCTCGGCGCGTTGGGCGCGGGCGCGGACCGGCGGCTGGCCTTCCAGGCGGCGTACCCCGTGTTCCCGTGAGCCTCGGGTCTTTGCCGGGTCCGCCGGGTCCGCCGGGTCCGCCGAAGCCGAGGGTGCCGCCGAAGCCGTCCCTCCGGGCGGCACCACGGCTCTCCCACGGCATCGTCACAGGTGGTCCTCACACAGGTGGGGAATCTCCGCGTTGTCCACCTAAGATTCCCTTTGGTTCCCCCGTTTTCCGACAACTCGCTGGCGCATCATGCGCCTTGGGAAACCACTCGGCGTACATGAGCGTCGAACGTTGCGTGAGCAACCGCTGTCCCGGCGGTCCGACGACACGGAAGATGGGGACCCGTGGAGCTGGAATTCCGACTGCTCGGTCCGGTCGAGGCGTGGCACGGCGGCAGACCCCTGCGGCTCGGCGGGCCGAAACCGCGTGCGCTGCTGGCCGTGCTGCTGCTGCGGACCGGGCAGGTGGTGCCCACGGACGCGCTGGTGGACGTGATCTGGGGGGACGAGCCCCCGGACACCGCCCGGGCGCTGGTGCAGACGTATGTGTCGGCGCTGCGGCGGGCCCTGCCCGCGGAGGTGGCGGAGGCGCTCGAGACCCGGCCGCCGGGGTATGTGCTGCGGCCCGGCGTCGGACGGTTCGATCTGGCGGAGTTCGAGGCGCGCACGGCGGACGGGCGGCGGGCGGCCGCCGAAGGGGACCACGAGGAGGCCGCCCGGCTGCTGCGGGAGGCGCTGGAGCTGTGGCGCGGGCCGGCGCTCGGCGGGGTCGGGGACGCGCTGCGGGGTGAGGCCGGGCGGCTGGAGGAGGCCCGGCAGGCGGTCCTGGAGGAACGGATCGCCGCCGAGTTGGAGAGCGGCGGCCACGAGACGGAGCTGGTCACCGAGCTGACCGCGCTGGTCGGGGCGCGTCCGACGCGGGAGAGGCTGCGCGGGCAGCTGATGCTGGGCCTGTACCGGCTGGGCCGGCAGGCCGACGCGCTGGCGGTGTACGCGCGGGGGCGGGCCGTGCTCGCCGACGAACTGGGGCTCGATCCGGGGCCCGAACTGAACCGGCTGTACGAGGCGATCCTGCGGGCCGACCCGGCGCTCCTCGTCCCCACCACGGCCACCGCCGCACCCCCGCCCGCCGCCGCGCTCCGCCCCGTGTCCCTTCTGCCGCCCGCCATCGGTGACTTCACCGGCCGGGAGGAGGAACTGGCGCAAGTCGTCGGGGAGTTGACCGGCGAGCGGGAGGCGATGCCCGTCGTCGTGGTCTCGGGGGCCGCCGGGGTCGGCAAGTCCGCGCTTGCCGTGCAGGCCGCGCACCGGGTGGCCGCCGAGTATCCCGACGGCCAGCTCTACGCCGAACTGCACGGCTTCAGCGAGCCCGTCCCGCCCGCCGAGGTGCTGGGCCGGCTGCTGCGGGCGCTCGGCGCGGACCCGCCGGAGGACACGGCCGAGCGTGGCGACCTGTTCCGCAGCATGGTCGCCGGGCGGCGGATGCTGCTGGTGCTGGACGACGCGAACGGCGAGGCCCAGGTGCGGCCCCTGCTGCCGGGCAGCGCCACCTGCGGGGTGCTGGTCACCTCACGGGCCAGGCTGGCCGGGCTCGTCGGCGCCCGCCGTACCGACCTGGGCGTCCTGGACGACGTACGCGGTCTGGAGCTGCTGACCAGGGTCACCGGGCCGGAGCGCACCCCGGACGATCCGCGCGAGGAGGCCGCCGCGCGGCGGATCGTCGAGCTGTGCGGCGGGCTGCCGCTGGCCCTGCGGATCGCGGGCGCGCGCCTGGCGACCCGGCGGCACTGGACGCCCAGCGTGCTCGCCGAGCGCCTCGCCGACGAACACCGCCGCCTCGACGAGCTGGCCGTGGGCGACCTGGAGGTACGGGCCGGCCTCGGCCTCAGCTACCAGGCCCTCGACGAGTGCGCCCGCCGGGTGCTGCGCCGCATCGCCACGCTGGGCTCCGCCGACGTCGCCCTGTGGACGGTCGCCGCGCTCGCCGACATGCCGGAGGACGAGGCGGAGGAGATTCTGGAGCGCCTCCTGGACGCCCAGTTGATCGACTGCCCGGGCCGCGACCAGATCGGCCAGCCCCGCTACCGCCTCCACGACCTCGTCCGCGTCTACGCCGCCGAACGAGCGGAGACCGAGGACCCGGTGGACGATCGCACGCAGGCGGTGGGGCGAGCGTTGTCCGCCGGGCTGTGGCTGATGGACCGGGTGACGGAAACGGCCCCGTCGGGTGCGGTGGTCCTGAGACAGAGGCTCGCCCTGAAGGGGCGCGGGGCTGTCACATGTGCGGCTCCGCCGCGCGGGCGCGATCAACCACACACGACCGGTGGTCGCACACCGGCCGAACCCCCCACCCCGGTAGGCGCACAGACCGCCCACCGCGCCTTGGCAGACCCCTTCGCCTGGTTCGACGCCGAAGCGGACACCCTCACCACCGCCGTCGAGCGCGCGGCAGCGCTAGGCCTGCACACCCTCGCCTGCGAAGCGGCAGCGGCCCTGTGCTCCTCCTCGTTCGCCATCAAGAACCGCTTCGACGCCTGGTGGCGCAGCCACGACGCCGCCCTCGCGGCGGCCCGCCGCGCCGAGGACCGCTCGGGCGAGGCCCTGCTGATCATCGGCCTCGGACAGCTCCGCTACGAGCAGGACCGCATCGCCGAGTCCCAGGAGTACTTCCGCACCGCCGAGCGGATCTGCACCGAACTCGGCGACGTACGAGGCCGCGCCGCCGCCCTCGCCGGCCTCGGCAGCGCCTGCCGCGAGGTGGGCGAACTCCGCGAGGCGGAACGGGCCCTGACCGAGGCGGCCGACGGCTTCCGGCGGGTCGGCGACGACACCGGGGTCGGTGTCGCCTGCCGGTACGGCGGCTCCGTACGCCTCGAACTCGGCGACCAGAAAGGGGCGTTCCCGCTCCTCGACGAGTCGCTGCGGGCGTACCGGCGGCTCGGCAGCCGGCGTGGCGAGGCGTTGGCGCTGCGCACGCTCAGCCTGGTGCACCGCTCGCTCGGCGCATACGAGAAGGCGGCGCGGGTGGCCGAGGAGGCGCTGGAGATCCTGCGCTCCCTCGGCGACCCGCACATGGCGGCGTACGCCCTGCGGGCCCGGGCCAAGGCGCGGCTGCGGCTGGGGCACGTCCGGGAGGCGGAGACGGAGCTGCGGGAGATCGTGGAGGTCTGCCGGGTCCACGAGGACCGCTTCGGCGAGGCCCTGACGCTGCGCACGCTCGGCGAGTGCGCGCTGGCCGACGGCCGCCTCGCGGACGCGGAGGGACTGCTGACCGCCTCCGCGGCCCTCTGGGGCGTCCTGGCCCTGCCCCTCCCCCGGGCCCGTGCCCTGCGCAACCTGTCCGTCGTACGGGCCGCGCTCGGCGACCAGGCCGGCGCCGACGCGCTGCGGGCCGAGGCGATGGCGGTGTTCGACGCCTGCGAGGCCCGTGAGCGGCACGAGCCATGGCCGTGGGTGTGATCCGGGCCCACCGGGCGGCGGGCCGGTCTCGGCCGACGGGCCGCCCGGCACACGCGTACAGGGCCATGTAAGCCGTCGCGGCTGAAACCCGCTTGCGGCGGACTTGCAGAGAACTTCCAGCGGAGTGCGCCATTCTCGTTGTTCTCGGGGGAACAACGGATCGGCCGGGCGACCACCGCCCGGCCGGTCGGCCCACCGGAGCGCACAGGGGACGGACCGGTGGGAACGTGAGCACAGTGGGATCCGAACGGCAGGACGGACGGGGGGAACGACCGTCGCCAGGTCACAGACCACCACTCAAGGGGGGAAGCCCCCGGGGAGGGACATCAGGGGATCAGGTCCCTCCCCGGGGTGCTGCCGCAGACCCCGCCGCATCACACCTCCCGCCCGGTGGAAGACGACGCATGCCTTCGATCATCCTCATGAGCGACCCCGAGGTCGCCCGCGTCCCGGTCCAGGACTGCGGTGAGCCCCTCGTCGACCTGAGGGAACTGCCCTTCGTGGTGGTCGACTCCCGCCAGGCCGACCCCGAGGGGTCGTACGCGCACCTCCGCGAGGGCGTCGCCTGGCGTCTGGCCCGCGCCGCCCGGCTGCTGCCGGACGGGCTGCGGCTGCTGGTCACCGAGGGGTACCGGCCGCTCGCCCTGCAGATCGAGTACTTCGAGAGGTACTCCGCCGAGCTGCGCCTCGCCAACCCCGACTGGTCGGAGGAGTACCTCCACGTCCAGGCCAGCCGCTCCCTCTCCCCGCCGGAGATAGGGCCGCATGTCGCCGGCGCCGCCGTCGACCTCACCCTGTGCACGGCCGCCGGGGAGGAACTCGACATGGGCACCCGTCTCGACGCCAGCCCCGAGGAGAGCGACGACGCCTGCTACACCGACGCCCCCAACATCTCCGAAACGGCCCGCCGCAACCGCCGCACGCTCTCCGCGGCGCTCATCACGGCCGGGCTGGTCAACTACCCCACCGAGTGGTGGCACTGGTCGTACGGGGACAGGTACTGGGCGCTGATGACCGGGGCGCCGAACGCGCTGTACGGGCCCGCGAGGACCGGGCCCTAGCCCCGGGTCGGCCGCGACGTCCGCGGATCTCTCACCCGGCCGGAACGTCGGGCAAGCCGCCCCCGCCGTCCCTACCCGTCCCATCCTGAGGGCTGCACCCCACACCCCCCGTTGTCGCCTCGGCGGCAAACCCCGTAGCGGGGCCGGGGGCAGCACCGCGCGGATGGGACGGGCAGGGGTGGCGGGGGCGGCTCGCCGCCTTTCCGGACGGTGGCGCCGCTCAGCGGGGCACGGGGAAGTACTGGCGCAGGGTCCCGCCGACGACGCGGTGGAACGCCGCGACGAAGGACGAGTGGAGGCGTAGCCGACGCGGTGGGCGACGGCCTCGACGGGCAGGCCGTCGGCGAGCAGCGGCATCGCGGCGCGCATCCGGGCCCGTTCGCGCCCCTGCCCGAACGCGAGGCCCGTCTCGGCGACGCAGAGCCGGGCCGGCGTACGGGCGCTGTGCGCGCCGACCGTGACCGGCCGCCGCCCCGGGCGCCCCGGGCGGTCAGGCCGTGAACCGCCGTACGTACCGCCGCTGCCACGGTGTCTCCACCGCGTGCCGGTCGTAGTGCCGGCGTACGTACGCGACGGCCTCCTCCGGTGGTACGCCGTCCAGCACCGCCAGGCAGGCCAGCGCGGTCCCGGTGCGGCCCCGGCCGCCGCCGCAGGCCAGCTCCACGCGGTCGACGGCCGCCCGCTCCCAGGCGTCCCTCAGCACCTCCGCCGCCTCCGTCCGGTCGGCGGGCAGCCGGAAGTCGGGCCACCGCAGCCAGCGGGACGCCCAGGGCACCGCGGGCGGCTCCTTGCCGAGGAGGTACACGGCGTAGGTGGGGACCTGGCCGTCGGGGAGCGGCCGGCTGAGCCCGCGCCCGCGCACCGACCGCCCGGAGGGCAGCCGCAGCACACCGGGACCGGCCGGGTCCCAGATCCCCGTCGTCGTCTCTCCCATGGCCTAGCCCACCCCGCGTGAGGCCTGCGCGGACCTCGACTCGATGCCCCGGAAGTGGTCGGCCATCGCCCGTTGCGCGCCCTCGACGTCGTGGGCGCGCAGGGCGGCCACGATGTCGCGGTGGCGGCGGACGGTCAGCTCGGGGGTGGGGTCGTCGGTCCAGCCGCGGGCGCCGGCGACCCGGAGGAAGACGGTCCAGAAGGCGCCGAGGAGCTGGGGGATGAGCGCGTTGCCGAGGGAGGCGTAGAGGAGTTCGTGGAACTCGCGGTCGAGTTCGGCGACGGGTTCGCCCGCCCGGCCGGCCGCCTCCATCCGGTCGACGACGGCCGCGAGACCGTCCAGCTCCTCCTCGGTGAGGGTGCCCGCGACCCGTCGTACGAGGCCGTCCTCCAGGACCTCGCGGACCTGGAGGATCTCGGCGAGCGCGGCGGAGTCGCCGTCGGGCCGGGCGAGGGTGCGGAAGGTGAGGCCGTCGACGAGGGGCGTGAGGGAGGCCTCGCCGACGTAGGTGCCGTAGCCGTGCCGGATGTCGACTATGTCGAGGGCCTGCAGGGCCTTGAGCGCCTCACGGACGGAGTTGCGGCTGGCGCCGAGGTCCTCCATCAGCTCCGTCTCGGTGGGCAGGGGTGCGCCCGCCTGGAGTTTGCGGTCGAGGATCAGCTGCATCACCTCGTGCTGGATCCGGCCGCTCACCCGCCGCTCGGGCCGGCGCCGGCTCCCGCTCTCCTCAGACATGCGCCGCATCGTACGCTCGCCGGACATCCGACGCCCCACCTCCGGACGGAAACCACGTGAACCGACCAGGGGAACGCCGGGTGAACACACGGTGATCGCCCCGGGAAATTCTGCCCTAACGGACCGTCAACCGTCCTTATTTCACACCGCCATTGGTCGCACCTTTGGCACGTACGCCATTCGTGTGCGATCTCTTGACCGCCCCCACGGGCGCTCTTAAGGTCACGCTGCTCCCTGTAGGACGTAGGACGTCGTATCTCCGCCAGAGATCTCCCCCCCCACCGTTTCGCTCCCTCGCCGCCTCCCTGGAGGAACCGTGCGCGACGTGACCCGTGACGCCCCGGCGACGCCCCGCCGGTCGTTCCTGAAGTACTCCGGCGCGCTGGGCGCGGCCGCCGCCGTCTCCTCGTCGCTGGCCGCCTGTTCGGCCGGGCCGGAGTCCACCAACGACACCGGTGGCGGCGGGGGCGGGAAGAACGGCACCCTGACCGCCGTCATCGGCTACGGCAACGACGGCAGCTGGGACCCGACCCAGACCGCGTCCGCCTTCTGCATGGCCGCCAACAACCACATCTACGAAGGCCTCCTCGACACCGACCCCATCTCGCGCGAGCCGTACGCGGCGCTCGCGACGGCCGTGCCGAGCGATCTCGGCGGTACGTCGTGGAAGTTCGAGCTGCGGCCCGGCGCCACCTTCCACGACGGCAAGCCGGTGACCGCCGACGACGTCGTCTTCGTGTACGAGCGCATTCTCGACCCCGGCACCCAGACCCTCGCGAAGGGCTTCTTCGCGAGCTGGCTGAAGGAGGTCAGGAAGATCGACGCGCGCAATGTCGAGCTGGTCCTCAAATTCCCCTTCCCGGACGGCATTTCCCGGCTGACGCTGGCGAAGATCATGCCGAAGCACGTCTTCTCCCAGCCGGGCGCCTGGGAGGACGCCATCAAGGGCAAGGCGATCGGTTCGGGGCCGTACCGGCAGACCGCGCACCACCCGAAGTCCAACACCACGTTCGAGGCCTTCGCCGACTACAACGGTCCCCGGCCGCCCGCCTTCCAGAAGATGAACTGGCTGACCATCGTGGACGCGGCACCGCGCGTGGCGAAGATCTCCGGGGCGAGCGCGGGCGCGCAGATCGCCGACAACATCCCGTACGCCAATATCGGGCAGCTGGAGAAGGGCGGCATGTCCGTCCAGGGCGGCTCCGGGATGAACAACCTCTTCCTCATGTTCAACACCCGGCGCAAGCCCTTCGACGATGTGCGGGTGCGGCAGGCGCTGCATTACGCGATCGACCGGGACAAGATGATCGAGGTGGCCCTCAAGGGGCACGGAAAGCCGACGAGTTCCTTTCTGAATGAGGGGAATCCGAGTTACCGGCCGGCGAAGAACGTGTACGCGTACGACCCCGACAAGGCGAAGGCGTTGCTGGCCGAGGCGGGCGTGAAAGGGCTGAGGATCGAGATCCTGGCGGTGAACGTCAGCTGGATCGTCGACTGTCTGCCGACCATCAAGGCGTCCTGGGACGCGATCGGGGTCGAGACGACGCTGTCGCCGCAGGAGACCACCGCGGTCTTCACGAAAATGGACCAGAAGCAGGACTACCAGGTCGTCGCCGCCGCGTCGAACCCCAACCAGTTCGGGCTCGACGCGGATCTGATCATGCACTACAACTACGGGCCGCAGAACCTGTGGATGCAGTACGCGCGCTGGGCCGACAACGCGGTGGCCAAGGGGCTCTTCCGGGACATGGACCGGGCGACGCGGGAACCCGACGCCGACAAGAAGAAGACGATGGTGCAGGACTACATCGACATCGTCGCCGAGCAGGCCGTGCTCTATCCGGTGGTGCACAACGAGCTCATGACCGCTTGGAATCCGAAGCGGCTCAGCGGGATAAGGGCACAGCCGTATCCGGGCATCAATCTGCTCCAGGCCAAGTGGGTCTAGCGTGGTCGCCGTCCTGCGCATTCTGATGCGGCGGGTCGCTCTGCTCGTCCCGCTGATGCTCGGAATCGTGCTGTTCGTCTTCATCGTGATGCGGTTCTCGGATGTCGACCCGGCGTCGGCGTTCTTCCAGGGAGCCAATCCGACACCGGAGCAGTTGCACGACTTCCGGGAGGAGAACGGGCTGCTGGACCCCCTGCCCGTGCGCTACGTCGGGTTCGTGGGCGATCTGCTGCACGGGGACATGGGGATCAGCGCGCTCACCCGGGCGCCCGTCGTCGATCAGGTCATGACCGCGCTGCCGCTCACCCTCCAGCTCACCTTCCTGGGGCTGGGCATCGCGGTCGTGCTGGCACTGCTCGGCGGGGTGACCGCGGCGATCTACCGGGACCGGCTGCCGGACCAGATCATCCGGGTGGTGTCGTTGACCGGGGTGGCGGCGCCGGGGTTCTGGCTGGCGTTGCTGATGATCCAGTACCTGGCGGTGGACCTGGGGTGGTTCCCGACGGGCGGGTACGTGAATCCGGCGGACTCCTTCACCGGCTGGCTGAAGACGATGACCTTGCCCGCGTTCGCGCTGTCGCTGCCGGTGGCGGCGCAGCTGACACGGATCGTGCGGACGTCGGTGGTGGAGGAGCTCGACAAGGACTACGTACGGACGGCGATCGGGAGCGGGCTGCCGCCACGGGTCGTCGTGGGCCGGAACGTGCTGCGGAACGCGCTGATCAATCCGCTGACCGTGCTGGGGCTGCGCGTCGGTTATCTGCTCGGCGGCGCGGTCGTCATCGAGACGATCTTCTCGCTGCCGGGGATGGGCAAGCTGATGATCGACGCCGTGAAGAACGGCGATCCGGCGGTCGTCCAGGGTGTCGTCCTGACCACGGCCGCGGGGTTCGTGGTCGTGAACCTCGTCATCGACGTCCTCTATCTGCTGGTGAACCCGCGTCTGAGGGATGCGAGCTGATGCCCTGATGCTCGAACGGGAGCTGATGCCCTGATGTTCGGCCTGATGGTGACCACGCGCAGACGCCTGACTCAGGCCCTGTCCCGGCCCGGCGTGCGGCTGCGCTCCTGGCGCAGGCTGCCGCCGCTGTCCCGGATCGCGGTCTGCTTCCTGGCGGTCGTGGTCCTCACCGCCCTGCTCGCCCCGTGGCTCGCCCCGCACGACCCGCTCGACCAGCAGGCCCTGGTCGGCGGCACCGGCGCGCCCTCCGCCGAGCACTGGATGGGACAGGACAGCCTCGGCCGGGACATCCTGAGCCGGCTGATGTACGGGGCGCGCTGGTCGCTCGCGATCGGCCTCGGCGCGACCGGGCTGGCACTGGTCGTGGGGGCGGTCGTCGGAGCCGTGGCCGCGACCTCCCGCAAGGCGGTCGACGAGACGCTGATGCGCTGCCTGGACGTCGTCATGGCGTTCCCCGGGATCGCGCTGGCCGCCGTCCTCGTGGCCGTCTTCGGCGGCGGGATCACCGTCCTGATCTGCGCGATCGCGTTCCTGTTCACCCCGCCGGTCGCCAGGGTCGTGCGGGCCAACGTCCTCGACCAGTACGGCGAGGACTATGTGACCGCCGAGCGGGTCCTGGGAGCCCGCACCCCGCACATCGTGATCCGGCACGTGGCCGTCAACTGCGCCGCGCCGGTGCTCGTGTTCTGCACGGTCCAGGTCGCCGAGGCCATCGTCTTCGAGGCGTCGCTGTCCTTCATCGGCGCGGGCGTACGGCCGCCGGACCCGTCGTGGGGCAGTGTCATCGCGGACGGCAAGAACATGGTGCTGACCGGCGGCTGGTGGGCGACCGTCTTCCCGGGCCTGCTGATGCTGGTCACGGTGCTGTCCCTGAACATCCTCTCCGAGGGTGTCTCCGACGCGTGGGCCGCGCCGGTCGCCCGGGATGTGGAGCCGCGTGAGGAGGAGGACCGGCTGGAGGCTCCCAAGGCGGGCGGGGGCGAGGTCACCGAGCTGCCGGGACTGACCGAAGCGGCCGTACGGCTGCGCTCCCGGGCCCGTCCCCTCCCCGTAGGCCGACCGGTGCTGTCCGTCGAGAACCTGGCGATCGGCTTCGACAAGCGCCACCGGGGCGTGGACATCGTCGACGGCATCAGCTTCGACGTCCGGCCCGGTGAAGTGCTGGGCCTGGTCGGCGAGTCGGGCTGCGGCAAGTCGCTGACCGCGCTGACGGTGATGGGCCTGGAACCGAAGGGCGCCCGCGTACGCGGACACGTGCGCTTCGACCAGCGGCAGTTGGTGGGCGAGCCGATGCGCGTACGCCGCCGTCTGCTCGGGCACGAGATGGCGATGGTCTACCAGGACGCCCTGTCCTCCCTGAACCCGGCGATGACGATCCGCGCCCAGCTGAAGCAGGTCGTACGCCGGGGCGGCAAGCGCCCGGCACCCGAGCTGCTGCGTCTGGTCGGCCTCGACCCCGAACGCACCCTGCGCAGCTATCCGCACGAACTCTCCGGCGGCCAGCGCCAGCGCGTCCTCATCGCGATGGCCCTGTCCCGCGACCCCAGGCTGATCGTGGCCGACGAGCCGACGACGGCGCTCGACGTGACGGTGCAGGCGCAGATCATCGAGCTGCTGCTGCGGCTGCGCGAGGAGCTGGGCTTCGCGCTGATCCTCGTCTCGCACGACCTGGCCCTGGTCGCGGACGTCACCGACCGGGTGGTCGTGATGTACGGCGGGCAGATCGTCGAGACGGGCGTCACGGCGGACCTGGTCGAGCGGCCCGCGCACCACTACACGCGCGGCCTGCTGGGCAGTGTCCTGTCCCTGGAGTCGGCGGCCGAACGGATGACGCAGATCAAGGGCGTCGTCCCCTCCCCCGCCGACTTCCCGGCCGGCTGCCGCTTCGCCGACCGCTGCCCCCGCGCGAGCGACCTCTGCCGTACGACGGCCCCGGCCCTGCTGGGCCCCCCTACGCACACGGCGGCCTGCCACCACCCGGCGGAGGACCTCATGGACAGCACGGAAGGCCAGGTGGCCCGGTGAACGCGCTCGTGGAGGTCTCGGGCGCCCATGTCGTCCACGGGGCGCGCAGCGGCGGGGTGTTCACCCGGGACCGGGTGTACGCCCTGACCGGCGCCGATCTGGTGATCGCGCCCGGTGAGACGGTCGGCGTGGTGGGCGAGTCGGGGTGCGGCAAGTCGACGCTGGCGAAGGTGCTGGTGGGCGTGGACCGGCCGACGGCCGGCACGGTCTCCTTCCGGGGGCGTGACCTGTGGTCCATGTCGCCGGCCGAGCGCCGGGTGGCCGTCGGCAGCGGCACGGGCATGATCTTCCAGGACCCGTCCACGGCCCTGAACCGCCGTCTGACGATCCGCCAGATCCTGCGCGACCCCCTCGATGTGCACAGGCGCGGCACCCCGGCCGAACGGGAGGACCGCGTCCGGGAGCTGATGTCCCTGGTCGGTCTGCCGACGGCGCTCGCGGACGGACTGCCGGGCCAGCTGTCGGGCGGACAGCGCCAACGGGTCGCGATCGCCCGGGCGTTGGCTCTCGACCCGGAGTTGGTGGTGGCGGACGAGCCGACGAGCGCGCTGGACGTCTCGGTCCGCGCCCAGATCCTCAACCTCCTCCTGGACCTCAGGGAACGCCTGGGCCTGGCGCTGGTCTTCGTCTCGCACGACATCCAGACGGTACGGCGGATGAGCGACCGGGTGATCACCATGTATCTGGGCCGGATCGTGGAGGAGACCCCGGCGGCCCTGGTCACCGACCGCGCCCGGCACCCGTACACCCGCGCGCTGTTCTCGGCGACGCCCGGACTGCTGGACCCGATCGACCCGATCCCGCTGGTGGGCCCCGTCCCGTCGGCCGTCCGGCCGCCGAGCGGCTGCCCGTTCCGTACGCGCTGCTGGAAGGCGGACGACGTCTGCGCCGAGATCATGCCGGACTTCGCGGCCGCGTCGCACCCCGGACACCGCTTCCGCTGCCACCATCCTGTGCAGGAGACGGAGTCGACGCGCGACCTGGTCGCCCAGGCGGTGTCCGGGGCCGCGTCCGGGTCCGTCTCCTCGGCGACCGCCACGGCAGTGGAGGGCGGTACCGAGCGAGCCGTACGCGACAGCTAGCACCCAAGGGAGCCGCCATGACCGTCCCCGCCCCGCTGACCGGTGTCATCCCGCCCGTCTGCACGCCCCTGACACCGGACCGCGAGGTGGACGTCCCCTCACTCGTCCGGCTGGTCGACCATCTCGTGACGGGCGGCGTGGACGCGCTGTTCGTGCTCGGTACGACGTCGGAGGCGGCGTACCTGACGGACGCGCGGCGGCGGCAGGTCGTGGAGACGGTGGCCGGTCATGTCGCCGGACAGCTCCCCGTCCTCGCGGGGGTGATCGACATGAGCACACCGCGCGTCCTGGACCACGTCCGCTCGGTGACGGCCGCCGGGGCCGAGGCCGTCGTGGCCACCGCGCCCTTCTACTCGCGCACCCACCCGGTGGAGATCGCCCGCCACTACCGCCTGCTCGCCGCCGGCTCCCCCGTCCCGGTCTTCGCCTACGACATCCCGGCCACCGTGCACACCAAGCTGCCCGCCGAGGTGGTCCTGGAGCTGGCGGCGGACGGCGTCATCGCCGGCCTGAAGGACTCCAGCGGCGACCTGGCCGGCTTCCGCACGGTCGTGACGGGCGCCCGCGCCGACGCCGCCCTCACCGGCTTCACCACCCTCACCGGCTCCGAACTCGTCATCGACTCCGCCCTCGCGCTGGGCGCCTCCGGCGCCGTCCCCGGCCTCGCCAACGTCGACCCCGCCGGCTACGTCCACCTCGACCGCCTCTGCCGCGCCGGGGACTGGGACCGGGCCCGAGCCGAACAGGAGCGCCTGTGCGCCCTCTTCGGCATCGTGGGTGTCGGCGACCCGTCCCGCATGGGCACCGGCTCGTCCGCGCTCGGTGCCTTCAAGGCGGCCCTCCACCTGCGCGGAATCATCGACTGCCCGGCCACGGCGGAACCGCAGGTGCCGCTGTCGGAGGCGGAGGTCGAGCGCGTCGGCAAGTACCTGGCGGCGGCGGGCCTGCTCTAGCCAGCCGCACCGCACACACGGCTTCGGGGCGCGGCCCAGCCTGCCCGCCGACATCGCGCCGCCGAGCCCGCCATGAATGCGATACGATACGTCTCGTCTCATCAGCCGACAGGCCCCGACAGGCGAGGAGCGCACGGCATGGAACGCTCAGTGAACGCGGCACCCGGCATACATCTGTGGGTGGAGGAGCGCGGCCCCGCCGACGCACCCCCTCTCCTGCTGATCATGGGCGCCCAGGCATCGGGTCTGGCCTGGCCGGACGGACTCGTGGACGCGCTCGCCACCCGCCACCGCGTCATCCGCTACGACCACCGCGACACCGGCCGCTCCACCTGGTCGTTCGACGAGGACCCGTATCCCGTCACCGAACTGGCGGAGGACGCCGTCAGGGTGCTGGACCACCTCGGCATCGAACGCGCCCACGTCGTCGGCATGTCCCTGGGCGGCATGCTCGCCCAGCTCCTCGTCGCCGACCGTCCCGACCGGCTCCTCAGCGCCACGCTGATCGGCACGAGCGCGCTCAGCACCGCCCCGTACGTCCATCCGGACGGCACCCGGACCCCACCCGAGGACCTGCCGGGCATCGCCCCGGAACTGCTGGAGATGTGGGCCCGCCCCGTGGAGGACCTGGGGCTGGAGGCCGAACTGGAGCGGAGAGTCGAGCACTGGCGGGTCCTGGGCGGCGATCGGATCCCCTTCGACGCGGACTACGCCCGCGCCCTCGAACGGGACATCATCGAGCACACCGGCCACCACACCGCGAGCACCGCCCACGCCCGGGCCGACCCCTCCGGCATGGACCGCACCGAACAGCTCGCCCGGACCGCCGTCCCCACCCTGGTCATCTCCGCCCCGGCCGAGCCCGTCGCCCCGCCGCCCCATGCCCAGCACCTGGCCCAGGTCGTCCGAGGCGCACACGTCGTCGAGATCCCCGGCATGGGCCACGCCCTCCCGCCCGAGGTCCAGGGGCCCCTCGCCGAGGCGATCCTGCACCACACGTCCGCGACGTCTGCAGGGTCCTAGCCCAGCGGACCCGACAGCGGCAGGCGGCGGAACTCGATCGTCTCGTACGGGCCCGTCGCGCCGGTCTCGTAAAGGAGCCCGACGTGCGTGCGTCCGAGGAGGACGAGGTCGGAGTAGGCGGCGGGTCGTGACGAGAGCGTCGTGGACCTGGTGAAGGTGCGGCCCGCGTCATCGCTGCGCCGGACGGACATCGACCGGCGCACGGTGGGGTCGGAGGGGCCGGAGAACAGGAGGGGGCCGCCGGAGGGAAGCTGGAGGACCGAGCCCTGGACCACGGGGACGTCGGACAGGGTGGGCTGGACGGTGTACGGGCGGTCGAGCGACTCGGCGCCGTCGCCGGAGTAGGCGTCCAGACGGTTGCCGGCGCTCGTACCGTGCTGGTCCCGCGCGCTGAAGTACAGCCGCCCGTCGGGGAGTTCGGCCGCGACGTTCTCGTTGGCGTTGTCGATCCCGTCGTACGAGTCGTCGACGAAGCCCAGCCGCCAGGTCGCGCCCCCGTCGTCGGAGTGGATCGCGTGGGCGCCGTAGTACCGGGGCTCCTGCCCCGAGTCCGCCGAGTCCGCCGGGGGTGCGGCCGAGTGGTTGGAGGGAACGACCAGGCGGCCCGCGTGCGGTCCCCGGGTGAGGGCGACCGCGTGGCCCGGGCCGGTCGCGTACCAGCGCCAGCCCGGGAGTTTCACGTCCGCCGTGATGTCCCTGGGGGCGCTGAAGCGGCGGCCGTCGTCCTTGCTCGTCTGCACGAAGACGCGACGGCTCTGCTCGGCGGTCACCTCGCCCCGCATGATCTGCCCCTCGGTGACCGTGCCGCCGTTGTACGACGTGACGAGGACGATCCGGCCGGTCCTCGGGTCGACCACGGGCGCCGGGTTGCCCCGCGTGTCCCCCTTCCCGGCGGCCACCACCTTCAGCGGCCCCCAGTTGCAGCCGCCGTCGCCCGACCGTCTGAGGACGACGTCGATGTTGCCCGTGTCACCGGCCCCGTCGCGCCGGCCCTCCGCGAAGGCCAGCACGGTGCCCGCGCGGGTGGTGATCGCGGCGGGGACGCGGTACGTGTCGTAGCCGCCCTGACCGGAGACGTACGGCACGGAGGAGACACAACCCCGGGCGGGGAGGCCCGGGGCGGCCTCGGCGGTGGTGGCCGTGGTGATCGCGGCGGTGATCAGTCCCGTCGCGGCGAGCAGAGCGGTGGCCGTACGGCGGCTTCTGACGGACAAGGCGGCTCCCCCGGACACGGGATGTCGGATGTCGGATGTCCGGTGAACCTAATGTTTCCCCTGTGGCCCGGCAACAGCAGTGGGCCGAACGGACAGTGACGAGCCGTCAGGCCTCCCCCGGCGTCACCATCCCCGACTCGTAGGCCACGATCACCAGCTGGGCCCGGTCACGGGCGCCCAGCTTGCCCATGATGCGGCTGACATGGGTCTTGGCGGTCAGCGGGCTGAGGCCCAGGGTGTCGGCGATCTCGGTGTTGTTCAGGCCGCGGGCGACGAGCGTGAGGACCTCCTTCTCCCGGTCGGAGAGACACTCGGGGCCGCCGTCGGGCAGGGCGGCCGGCGCGGCGGGGCCGCGCAGCAGACGGGCGATGAGACGGGCCGTGGGGCCCGGGGCGAGAAGGGCGTCGCCGGCGGCCACCGTGCGGATGGCGTCGAGGAGTTCAGCCGGCCGCATGTCCTTCACGAGGAAGCCGGAGGCGCCGGCCCGCAGGGCCTCCACCACGTGCTCGTCGGTGTCATACGTGGTGAGGACCAGGACCCGTACGCCCGCGAGGTCCTCGTCCGCCGCGATGAGCCGGGTCGCCTCGATGCCGTCCAGGTCGGGCATGCGCAGGTCCATGACGACGAGGTCCGCCCGCGCCGTACGCGCCAGCTCCACCGCCTCCCGGCCCGTCCCCGCCTGCCCCACCACCTCCATGTCCCGCGCCGACTCCACGAGCATGGCGAAGGCGGCGCGGACGAGGGTCTGGTCGTCGGCGAGGAGTACGCGGATGGTGCGGTCGGTCATCGGGCCGCTCCTCCCGGCGTCTGCCCGGCGACAGAGACAGTGACCTCGGCGCCAACCTCGGCACCGGCACCGGCACCGGCGGCAGCATGCGGCTCGCCGGCATCGCTCACCTCCCGCTCGCCGACCCCGACCAGCGGCAGCACCGCCTCCACCTCGAAGCCGCCCTCCGCCCGTGGCCCCGCCTCCAGCGTGCCGCCGACGCTGCGGGCCCGCTCACGCATGCCGAGGATCCCGAAGCCAGAGCCTCCTGAAGACGTTCCCACCGCTCCCCCCACCCCGTCGTCCCTCACCCTCACCCGCAGCGCCCCTCCCCCTCCCCGCAGCTCCACCCGTATCGCCACGTCCGCTCCCCCGTGCCGTACGGCGTTGGTCAGTGCCTCCTGCACGATCCGGTAGGCGGCGGCGCCCACCCCCGACGGCACCCCGTCGGCCGCGACCGTGACCTCGACGCGGGCCCCCGCCGTGCGGGCCGCGTCGGCGAGGTCGGCGAGGCCGTCGAGGCCCGGCAGGGGGCCACGGGAGCCGGCACCGGCGTACTCGGACTCGCGCAACACCTCCAGCGTGCCGCGCAGTTCGCCACGGGCGGTGCGGCAGGTCTCGGCGATGTCGTCGAGGGCCTCGGCGACGGCGGCGCGGTCGAGGCGGTCGGGGTCGGCGGCGAGGACGTGCGCGGCCACGGAGGTCTGCACGCCGATGAGCGTGATGCTGTGGGCGAGCAGATCGTGCAGGTCGCGGGCGATGCGCAGCCGCTCCTCGGCGACCCGCCGCCGCGCCTCCTCCTCGCGGGTCCGTTCGGCGCGCTCGGCGCGTTGGACGACGGAGGCGACGTACTGGCGGTGGACCCGGACGTATCCGCCGAAGACGAGGACGGAGACGATCCAGCCCGAGATCCGCAGGAACTCCGGGATCTGGTGCGGAGTGAACAGCGCGTTGATGGCCAGGGTGAGGCCCACGACGGCGGCGCCGTTGAGCAGCGTGCGACGGGCCGTGCCGCTCACCGCGACCGTGTAGAGCGCCAGCATGGCCGGGGCGACGGCGGCCGGATGGTTGTTGTCGAGCGCGTGGTACGGGGCGACGCAGGCCACCAGCACCCAGAGCGCGAGCACGGGCCGGCGCCGGCGCCAGACCAGCGGCACATGGGCTGCGAGGAGGAGCGCGAAGCCGAGCGTGTCGGGCACGCGCCCGTCCCCCGTGATGACCACGGCGGTCACGCAGTCGAGGACGGCCAGGGCGGCGGCGATGTACGCGTCGTACCGCAGGGCGTCGGCCCGGGTCGCCGTCCGCAGCCGTTCGACGAGTCCCGGTCCGAACCTCGTGCTCGTGGTTGCCGTCACGGGCTCATCCTCCGTCAGGAGGGCACCCTTCCGGGAGGGAAGGGCGCCCCTGTGGTGGTCGTGGCTACCGGCCAACCGCCACGCGCTCCCGGTCCGTCGCCTCACCCGGGGGCGGCCCCACCCGGTCCGCCGGCTCCCGCGAGAGCCGTCCCGGCCACCACACCTTGTGCCGCAGCGCCACGCTCGCGCTGGTCACCAGGTACGTACGGACGAGGAAGGTGTCGAGGAGCACGCCGACGGCGATGACGAAGCCCAGTTCGACGAGCTGGACGAGCCCCATGTTCAGCAGCACGGCGAAGGTCGCGGCCAGGACGAGCCCGGCGGAGGCGATGACCCCGCCCGTGGTGCGCAGCGCGGTGAGCGCGGCGGCGGCCGGTTCGGCGCCGGCGAGGGACTCCTCGCGCATCCGGTGCATGAGGAAGATGCCGTAGTCGACACCGAGGGCGACGAGGAAGACGAAGGAGAGCAGCCCGAGCCCCGGATCGGTCCCCTCGAACCCGAACACCGGCCCGAAGACCAGTCCGCCGATGCCGAGCGAGGCCGCCCACACCGCGACGACGGCGACGACGAGCAGCAGCGGCGCGACCAGGCTCCGCAGCAGCGCGACCAGGATGAGCAGCACGGACACGAGCACGATCGGTACGACGACGAGCCGGTCCCGGGCGTTGGTGTCCAACAGGTCGAGCTGCTCGGCGCTGGGTCCGCCGATGTAGGACTCCGGCAGCCGGTCCCGCAGCGACTTGATGGTGGCGGTCTCGGCCGCCGACTGGGGCGCGCTCTTCGCGACGACGGAGATCTCGGTCCACCCGTCACCGCTACGGCCGCGTTCGACCGCGGCGACTCCCGCGTGCCCCTCGATCTCGGCGACCGTGGCGGCGGCCCGCCCGGTCGGCGTGATCACCGAGATGGGCTGGGTGCTCTGTCCGGGGAAGGCCTTGGCCAAGGTCTCCATGGCCGCGACCGACTCGGGCCTGTCGACGAAGGAGTCCTCCTGCTTGAGCGATCCGGGCAGGTTCAGCGTGCCGAGGGCGAGCGCGCCCAGCAGGACGGCCCCGCCCGCCAGCACGGTCAGCGGGCGCCGCCCGGCGGACGACCCCATCGCCGAGAACAGGCTCCGCCGCTGCTTGGGCTCACTCCCGTACGCCGGTACGAGCGGCCAGAACACCCTCCGCCCCAGGAGTACGAGGAGCGCCGGCAGCAGGGTGAGCATGGCGAGGAGGGCGCACAGGACGCCCACTGTGCCGAGCGGTCCCATTCCCCGGCTGCTGTTCAGGTCGGCGGCCAGCAGACACAGCAACCCGGCGGCGACGGTCCCGGAGGAGGCGAGCACGGCGGGCCCGCACCCGCGCAGTGCGACCCTCATCGCCTCGTACGGCCGCTCGATGCGCCGGAGCTCCTCGCGGTACCGGGAGACGAGCAACAGCGCGTAGTCCGTCCCCGCCCCGAAGACCAGGATCGTCATCACGCCCGAGCTCTGCCCCGACACGGTCGTCCCGAAGGCCTGGTTCAGCCCGTACGCGACCCCCATCGACAGGAGGTCCGCGATCCCGGCGACGACGAGCGGCACCAGCCACAGCACCGGACTCCGGTAGATGATGATCAGCAGTACGGCGACGACCGCGACGGTGGTGTACAGCAGCGGCCCGCCGAGCGACTCATAGACCTTGCCCGCGTCGGTGGCGAGGGCTCCCGGCCCACCCACCTCGACCGTCAGCCCTCCCCCGCCGTGGGCGACGTCGCGCACCCGCTCGACGAACGCGTCCCGCAGCTTCTCGTCGGTCCCGGGCCCGTTGCTCGCGACCGGATACATGAGGGTGTCCCCGTCCTCCGACGGCACCCCCTCCGGCTCCGCGACCAGCCGGTCCCGCTCTGCGATCCCCGCCACCTGCGCGTCGGCTGCGGCCCGGTCGGCGGCGGTCAGCCCGCCCTCCCGGTGGTACACGAGCACCAGTTCGGTCGTCTCACCTCCCGGCAACCGGTCCTGGATCTTCGCGACCTGAGTCGAGTCCGCGCTCGCCGGGAGATAGTCCACCGCCCGGTCGTTCTGCACCTCGGACAGTTTCGCCGCGAACGGCGCGACCACCGCGAGCAACACCACCCACAGCCCGAGCACCAGCCAGGGCACCGCTCGCCGACGCGTACGCACGTGTGTCTCTCCGGGCCCCATGCCGGGGTCCCCCCTCCTTCGACGGGTGTCTGTGGACGTTCACCAGACTCCCGGCGAAGGAGGGCCGATTCGTCGCGCGTGAGGGCGAGTTGAGCCGTACTGCCCGGGGCGGCACGGGGGCCGTACTACTCCCCGGGGAGTACGCCCGCCTCGGCGGAGGGGGCCCGGTCCGTCCGGCGGTCGAGGATCACCCGTGCGCCCTGCGGCCGCATGGTCATCCGCAGCAGCGGCTCGGGGTCGGTGCCCGGCTGTGGCCGTACCCGCCAGTCGCGGAGGATCACCGCGAGGGCCACCTGTGCCTCGGCGAGCCCGAACGTGTCGCCGATGCACCTGCGGGTGCCGGCGCCGAAGGGGATGAACGCCTCGCGGTGGCGGCGTTCGATCCGGTCCTCGGTCCAGCGGTCGGGGTCGAACCGCTCGGGCTCGGCGAAGACGGCCGGGTCCCGGTGGAGGGCGTAGGGGCTGAAGAGCAGTCCCGCGCCGGCGGGGAGGGGGTGGCCGCCCAGTTCGGTGTCGACGAGGGCGACACGGCTGAGCAGCCAGACGGGCGGGTGCAGGCGCAGCGACTCGTTGATCACGCGCTTCATGAAGGTCAGCCGGGACAGGTCCTGGAGGGTGACGGGCCGGTCGCCGAGCACCTCGTCGAGTTCGGCCTCCACCCGCTCGTACTCCCGGGGGTGGACGCTCAGCAGGTGCAGGGTCCAGGACAGCAGTGACGCCATGGTCTCGGTGCCGCCGATGAAGAACGTGATGACCTGGTCGAACACCTCCTGCTCGGTGTGGGCGTCCGGGCGGTCGGGGGGCACGAGGGCCGACATCAGGTCGTGGTGGTCGGTGGGGTCGCTCATCCGCCGCCGGACCATCGCGGCGACCGCCTCGCGCGTCTCGCGGGAGGCCCGTGCGTAGCGCAGGTTCTCGGGAGTCGGCAGGCGGTTGCTGCCGGGCACCATCATGTGGGTCGCCAGGGCGGAGAGCATCTCCGGCACATTGCGCTGGACGGCCTCGACGGCCTGCCGGTCCTCGGGGGCGAGGAAGAGGGTCCGGGCGAGGACGGCGACGGCGAAGCGCTTCATCTCGTTGTACGGCTCGACGATCTGCCCGGGCTGCCACGCCGAGGTCACTTCGCGGGCGCAGTCGTGGAACCGCTCGGTGTGGTGGGGCAGGTGCCGGCGGGCGAAGACCGGCCGCAGTGTGGCGCGCATCGGGCGGTGGGCTCCGGCCAGGGAGGTGGAGAGGCCGTTGCCCACGAGCTGGGCGGCCTGGTCGAAGAAGGGTCCGCCCTTGTCGAATTCGACCCCGTTGCCCGCGACCAGCATCCGCTGGACGAGCTCGGGCGCGTTGACCACGTGGACCGGTGTGCGCCCCAGACGGATCCGGACGACCGGCCCGAGGGCGCGCACCTCTTCGAGGAAACCCAGCCGGTCGCGGGCCAGCCGGCCCGCGTGGCCGATGAGCGGGAGCGCTCCTGGAGCGGAGGGTGCCATGGCGGTCTTCGTCACCGGGGACCTCGCAGTGCGTGGGGGGATGTCTCTGGCGACGATCCCCACGACCGCGTGGCCCATACGGCGCACACGACGGCGCTCGAAGCACATGCGTGGCGACGAAGGGCGCGCGGAAATGAGTGCGCCGGTGTGAGTGGGACACGCGTTGGTGCGACTCAGGAGTCAGCGCGAGGTACGCACGGGTGAGGAGGGGTGACGGTGGCGGTCACGACGGGGTGCGCGCTGTCGCCAGCAACCGCGTCACGTCGTCCGCGCAGATCGTCAGGGCCGCCCCCACCGTGGCCAGCACGTCCCGTTCCGCGGGGGTGTACGGCCCGTCGGCCAGGGCGATCCGCGCGCCCTGGAGCAGGATCGCCTCGCGGCCGGTCGGGGCGAGGTGCGGTGCCAGCGGGTCCAGGGCCTCGTGGAGCTCTATGGCCAGACCGGGGCCGCAGGGCTCCCCGAAGACGCGGCCCGTGTCGGCGGCGAGGGCCTCGACCAGGGCGCCGAGCTGGTCCTCGGTGCAGTCGGCGAAGCCGGCCGAGCGGACGGCGCAGGCGGCGACGGTCAGCGCCGGGCGTGTACAGGTGCCGTCCGTCGCCAGGACGGCGAGGGCGACCGTGTGGACGGCGTCGCGGAGCATCGCCGAGAAGCGGGTGGTGGTGGGGTGGTCGAGCACGTCCGTGGCGTAGTGGTGGCGGCAGGCCGCGCATTCCACCACGGGGCCGGTCTCACCGCGCGGCAGGACGGGGACGCCGAGGAGCGTGAAGCGGCGGCGGCCGGTGAGGCGCTGGTAGTTGCGGTCGCCTCCGCAGCCGGGGCAGAAGAACTCGCCGTCACCGACGCCGGTCCACGCGATCCGGGTGCCCGCCACCCGCGAGAAGCCGGTGGCACGGCTGGTGTGCCCGACGCGGGCGAGCGCGGTGGCACGGCCGATCGGGTCCCGTCCTGGCAGCACGTCGCACCTCCGTAACTCCCCCACACACGGCCCCTTGGGCGCGGGAGGTGCCCCCTCGGCCACATCGCCGCGCTTGCGTGATGTTAGCCACATCCATGAGGCGTAGTCAGTACTCCGGACGAGGCCTACCCGGGACCCGCACAGGGTTTGGCCGGTAAACGACGGGCCCCGTCCGCCGGAATCCGGCGAACGGGGCTTTCAAACCGCCGGTGAGGCTGGTCAGCGAGCCGCGCGGTTGACGGCGGAGACGACCGCCTTCAGCGACGCACGCGTCGTGTTCGCGTCGATACCGATGCCCCACAGGACCTTGTCCTCGATGGCGACCTCGATGTACGAGGCGGCCTGCGAAGAGGCGCCCTCGCTCATCGTGTGCTCCTGGTAGTCCAGCAGGCGGGCGTCGATACCGATGCCCTGCAGCGCGTGGAAGAACGCCGAGATCGGGCCGTTGCCGGTGCCGACCAGGGTGGTCTCCACGCCGTCGACCTCGGCCTCCACGGTCAGCGTGTCCACGCCGTCCTTGTCGGTCGTCGACTGGCCGCTCAGGACCTGGATGCGGCCCCACGGGTTCTCGGGGTTCGGCAGGTACTCGTCCTGGAAGACGCCCCAGATGTCGCCGCCGGTGACCTCGCCGCCCTCGGCGTCCGTCTTCGCCTGGATGATCTTCGAGAACTCGATCTGCATCCGGCGCGGCAGGTCCAGCTTGTGGTCGTTCTTCAGGACGTACGCGATACCGCCCTTGCCGGACTGCGAGTTGACCCGGATGACGGCCTCGTAGGAGCGACCGACGTCCTTCGGGTCGATCGGCAGGTAGGGAACGGCCCACTCGATGTCGTCGACCGTCTTGCCCTGCTCCTTCGCGGACGCCTCCATGGCGTCGAAGCCCTTCTTGATGGCGTCCTGGTGGGAGCCGGAGAAGGACGTGTAGACCAGGTCGCCCACGTACGGGTGGCGGGGGTGGACCTCCATCTGGTTGCAGTACTCCCACGTACGACGGATCTCGTCGATGTCGGAGAAGTCGATCTGCGGGTCGACGCCCTGGGAGAACAGGTTCATGCCCAGGGTGACCAGGTCGACGTTGCCGGTGCGCTCGCCCTGCCCGAACAGACAGCCCTCGACGCGGTCGGCGCCGGCCATCAGCGCCAGCTCGGCGGCGGCGACGGCGGTACCCCGGTCGTTGTGCGGGTGGACGGAGATGCAGACGTACTCGCGGCGGGACAGGTTGCGGCCCATCCACTCGAAGCGGTCCGCGTGCGTCGACGGCGTCGAACGCTCCACCGTGGCGGGCAGGTTGAGGATGATCTCGCGGCCCGGTCCGGGCTGGTAGACGTCCATCACCGCCTCGCAGACCTCCAGCGCGAAGTCCAGCTCGGTGTCGGTGAAGATCTCGGGGCTGTACTGGTACCCGAACTCGGTCTCGGGGCCCAGCAGCTTCTCCGCGTACTCCATGACCAGCCGCGTGCCGTCGACGGCGATCTGCTTGATCTGCTCCTTGGAGCCCCGGAACACCACCCGTCGGAAGACGGGGGCGGTGGCGTTGTACAGGTGCACGGTGGCGCGCTTGGCGCCCTTCAGGGACTCCACGGTCCGCTCGATCAGGTCCTCGCGGGCCTGGGTCAGTACGGAGATGGTGACGTCGTCGGGGATGGCCCCCGGCTCCTCGATGATCGACCGTACGAAGTCGAAGTCCGTCTGCCCGGACGCCGGGAAGCCGACCTCGATCTCCTTGTAGCCCATCTTGACCAGCTGGTCGAACATCCGGCGCTTGCGCTCGGGCGACATCGGGTCGATCAGGGACTGGTTGCCGTCGCGCAGGTCGGTGGAGAGCCAGCGGGGGGCGACGGTGATCCGGTTGTTCGGCCAGGTGCGGTCGGGGATGTCGACCTGCTCGTACTGCCCGTACTTGTGGATCGGCATGGACGTGGGCTGCTGGCGGTTCGCCATGATTGCGTGGGCTCCTCGATGGTCCGGAAAGGACGGCCGACGACGCAACGCCAAAGCACCGCGGGGAGGGGGTCGGCCTCGATTACAGGCCCTCGCCGCGGCAGCTAAGGAGAAGCAGCCCGAAACGCATGATGCGAAGCAGCGTAGCCGAGTCGTCCTCGGTGCGGGGGGCCGTATCAGTATGCGGGACCGGGGTGCCATAGCGGACAAAAGGTGCGCAAGGCCACACCGGGCACCATGAAGGGGCGCGGGGAACCGCGCGACCAGCCCCCATGCACGGCAAGCTCGACCCCAACCCTCAGTAACACGGCGACCACGAAACGCAACCCATACAGCCACATTTCACCAATCAAGGTTGCCTCTAGTGACACGCCCCTAACGGAGTGCAATCGTGCGGAGATGACCGCAAACGGGGGCCACGAGCCCGTCTTCTGCACCGTCGTCCCACCCCACGTCCTCGACAAGCTCTCCCAGGCCGAGGACCCGGCACTCGCCAACGCCGCGCGCAAGACCCTGGAGCGCGACGCCTTCGAGCGCACCCACCGCCGCCTGACCACGGTCATCGGCGCCCCCGCCATCGCCGCCCCCGCGGGCGCGGAAGCCGGAAAACCGCACCGCACGATCTACGACGCCCGCCACGGCACCGATCTGCCCGGCAGGAAGGTGCGCGGCGAGGGTGACGCGCCCGGCAAGGACGCCACGGTCAACCGGGCCTACGCGGGCCTCGGCGCGACCTTCGAGCTCTTCCTCAAGGCGTACGAGCGCGACTCGATCGACGGGAACGGGCTGCCGCTGGACGCGACCGTGCACTACGAGCGCGACTACAACAACGCCTTCTGGAACGGCGAGCAGATGGTGTTCGGCGACGGGGACGGGGAGATCTTCCTCGACTTCACCATCCCGATCGACGTCATCGGCCACGAACTCAGCCACGGCGTCACCCAGTACACGGCGAACCTGACGTACTTCGGCCAGCCGGGCGCCCTCAACGAGTCGATGTCGGACGTCTTCGGCGCCCTCATCAAGCAGTACACGCTCGGCCAGACCGCCGCCGAGGCGGACTGGCTGATCGGCGCCGGCCTGCTCGCCCCGCGCGTCACGGGCACGGCCCTGCGCTCGATGAAGGCCCCGGGCACGGCGTACGACGACGACGTCCTCGGCAAGGACCCGCAGCCGGCGACGATGGACGACTACGTCCGCACGGGCCGCGACAACGGCGGCGTCCACATCAACTCCGGCATCCCCAACCACGCGTTCTACCTCGCGGCCACTGCCCTCGGCGGCCATGCCTGGGAGCGGGCGGGCCAGATCTGGTACGACGTCCTCACCGGCGGCGAACTGAAGGAGCAGGCCCTGTTCGTCGACTTCGCCACCCTGACGGTGAAGGCGGCCAAGGACCGGTACGGGCAGGGCGACGAGCTGACGGCGGTGCTGAAGGCCTGGGAGCAGGTGGGCGTGCGGACGCTGTAGTTCCGTACTAGACATGACCCATGCGTATTCAAGTGCGGCGCACGGGCGGTTTCGCGGGCATCGAGCGGCATGCGGTGGTGGACACCGCCGGGCGGCCCGATGCCCGGGAGTGGCAGTCCCTGGCCGAACGCGCGCTCGCCGCCGGCCGGGGCTCGCCGCCGCTCGGGGTGCCGGACGGTTTCTCGTACGAGATCACGGTGGACGGCAGGACCGTGTACTGCGCGGACCCCCGGCTGACGGAGGAACAGCGGGAGCTGATCAGAAGGGTGCTCAAGGAAGGGGCGTGAGCCGCCCTCACACCGGCTCCGGGGTGCGTAACGGGCAGTTCGCCCTGGGGCGTTGACTTCCGTTACCAGTGGTACGGATGATCCGCCCATGGCGACGAACCCGATACCCCAGTTCCCGGCCGGCTTCCTGTGGGGCGTCTCGACCTCCGCGCATCAGATCGAGGGTGCCGTGGGTGAGCGCGAGCCCTCCGTGTGGGACGCCTTCTCGGCCGGGACGGGCCACATCAAGGACGGCTCGACGGCGGCGGTGGCCTGCGACCACTTCCACCGCTACCCCGAGGACGTGGCCCTGCTGCGCGACCTGGGCGTGGGTGCGTACCGCTTCTCGATCTCCTGGCCCCGGGTCAACACACCGGGCGGCCTGGACTTCTACGACCGTCTGGTGGACGAGCTGGCCGGCGCGGGCGTACGCCCCGTCCCGACCCTCTTCCACTGGGATCTGCCGTCGTCGCTGGAGGAGGCCGGCGGCTGGCTGAACCGGGACACCGCCGAGCGGTTCGCCGAGTACGTCGCCGTCGTGGCCGCCCGGCTCGGCGACCGCGTCGGCAAGTGGATCACCCTCAACGAGCCCGCCGAGCACACCCTGCTGGGCCATGCCCTCGGCACCCACGCGCCGGGCAAGCAGCTGATGTTCGACGCGCTCCCGGCCGCCCACCACCAGCTGTTGGGCCACGGCCTGGCCGTACGGGCGCTGCGTGCGGCCGGAGTCACGGACATCGGCATCGCCAACTCGCACGGGCCGACGTGGGCCGCGTCGCAGGAGCAGGCGGACGTGGAGGCGGCGGGCTTCTACGACCTGCTGCTGAACCGACTGTTCGCGGAACCGGTGCTGCTGGGCGAGTACCCGGAGGGGATCGGCGAGTTGATGCCGGGCACGGACATCGACTCCGACCTGAAGGTCATCTCCGAGCCGATCGACTGGTACGGCATCAACTACTACGCCCCGACCCGCGTGGGTGCGCCCGAGGGCACGGACATCGAGTTCGGCGGTGTCACGATCCCCGCCGAACTCCCCTTCACCGTCAAGCAGATCGAGAACGTCCCGACCACCGACTTCGGCTGGCCGGTCGTCCCCGAGGGCCTCACCGAGCTCCTCACCGACTTCCACGCCCGCTACGGCGACCGTCTGCCGCCCGTCGTCATCACCGAGAACGGCTGCTCCTACGAGGGCGTCGACGACCAGGAGCGCATCGCCTACCTGGACGGCCATGTGCGCGCACTGCACGCGGCGTCGGAGGCGGGCGTGGACATCCGCGGCTACTTCGTGTGGTCCCTGCTCGACAACTTCGAGTGGGCGGAGGGCTACGCTCGGCGGTTCGGCCTGGTCCACGTGGACTTCGAGTCGCTGGAGCGGACCCCGAAGGCGTCGTACGCCTGGTACCGGGACCTGCTGCGGGCGCAGAACCGAGGATGACGACGGCACGGACGACGGACGCCCTCGCCGAGCCCGTCGAGCCGGTCGGCGGGGGCTGGACCTCGGCCCTGGCGCTGGCCAACGGGGCGATCTGGGTGGGCTGGTACGGCCCGTTGCAGATCCTGCTGGCCTCGCAGGCGGAGGACTTCGCGCCCGGCTCCGGAATGTCGAAGGAGACGGTGCTGGCGTGGGTGACCGGTGCCGGGGCGGTCGTCTCGTTGCTGGCCACGCCGCTGTTCGGGGCGCTGTCGGACCGTACGACGTCCCGCCGGGGCCGCCGTACGCCGTGGATCGTGGCGGGGTCGGCCGGCGGGGCGGTGTCGCTGCTGCTGCTCGCGGGCGCGGGCGGGCTGTGGACCATGGTGGCCGGCTGGTGTCTGGTGCAGCTCACCCTGAACGCGTCCTGGGCGGCGGTCACCGCGGCGGTCCCGGATCAGGTGCCGCGTCTCCAACGGGGCTCCGTGGGCGGCTGGTTGGGGGCGGCGCAGATCCTGGGCGTGGTCGGCGGCACCGGGCTGGCGACGCTGGGCGGGGGTGTCGGCGCGGGGTACGCGGCGTGTGCGGTGTTCACGCTGGTGGGCGTGCTGCCGTACGTGCTGGCCCACCGGGACCCGCCGCTGCCGGCGGTGGCCCGCCCGGAGTGGTCGTGGCGGGGGTTCCTGGCGGGCTTCTGGCTGAGCCCGCGGCGCCATCCGGACTTCGCGTGGGCCTGGCTGACGCGCTTCCTGATCAATCTGGGCAACAGCGTCGGCCTGCTCTACCTGCTGTTCTACCTGCGGGACCGGGTCGGGTATCCCGATCCGGAGCAGGGCGTGCTGATCCTCACGGTGGTGAACGCCTCGACGCTGCTGGCGACGGTGGTGGTCTCCGGGATGTGGTCGGACCGGGTGGGGCGGCGCAAGCCGTTCGTGTACTGGTCGGGGCTGCTGATGGCGGGCGCGACCGGCCTCATCGCCCTCTGGCCGACCTGGCCCGGCGCGCTCGCCGCCTCGGCCCTGCTCGGCCTGGGCTTCGGTGTGTTCACGTCGGTCGACTTCGCCCTCATGACCGATGTGCTGCCGAAGGCCCTCGACCGGGGCAAGGACCTGGGTGTCATCAACGTGGCCAACTCCCTGCCCCAGGTGGCCGCTCCGGTGCTGGCGGCGCCGATCGTGACGCATCTCGGCGGCTACCGGACGCTGTACCTGGTGGCGGCGGTGATCGGGCTGGCGGGGGCGGTGTTCGTGGGGCGGATTCGCGGCGTGGAGTAGATCGCGCGCCCGCCCGTGGCGTGGATGACGCACCCGCCCGTCGCCGTTCACATCCCGCGTGCGGCAGATCACGTCTTTCACAGGAGGCGCACAGACAACGGATCCGCGCTGTCATCCGTCTTCAGTGCTGACCACGCTCGCCGCCGAAGGGACGCTCTGTGCCTACGCGTTCAACCAGACCATTCCGAACCCGCCCCGCACGGCAGGCGATAGCCGTGCTGGCGGTGTCCGGCACGCTCCTCGCGACGCCCTCGCTGGCGCTGCCCTCGGCGTTCGCGGCCGGGGCGCCCCCGACCGATCTGCGGGTGGACACCAACCGCGACGGCAAGGTCGATGTCACCGGCACCACCGACACCTCCGGCGAGAACGGCTGGACCGTCGCCCGCGGCGCCCTGATGCTGCCCAACATCGACGACGACACCCGCCGTTGCCCGGCCACCGGCCCCAACGGCAAGCGCCTCACGGACGCCCAGCTGGCCGCCTGCAACGACGCCTCCGACTCGAAGGTGAACGGCACCGCCGACGCCGCCGACCTCGCCCGCGTACGGTCCGTACCGATGAAGAGCGCGCCCGCCGGCGCACAGGGCAGCGTGAAGGTCACGGCGGGCGCCAAGCAGACGCGTGTGTTCGTCAAGCGGGGCAAGAAGTGGGAGCCGGTCACGGCCAAGACCCGGCTGTCGCGGGCCGAGTTGAAGGCCGGTGTGGAGTTCGGCGTGGAGGCCAAGGACGTCGTCCGGGACACCGCGAAGTGGGACGGGACGGCCCGGGTCCGGCTGACCGTGAAGTCCTCCAAGGGCACCACCGCCGACTCGGTCACCCTGCGCGTCGCCCCGCTCCTCACCCACCACCACCTGCAGAACGCCCAGCAGTTGCTGGTCACCAAGATCTCCGGCGGCAACTACGGCAAGCTCAACGCCGCCTTCCGCAAGGGCCTGGACCAAGCTGCCAAGGACGCCGGCATCACCCGGCCGACGGTGAACTTCACCAAGTACGGGGACATCTGGGCGCAGGACTTCGTCGAGCCCGCGTACGTCAGCATGACCGGCGCGGACGGCAAGCGGCAGGCGATGCGCGTGATGCTGCGCTCCGCCCAGCTGGACCGCGAGTCCGGCCGGGAGCTGTTCGAGAAGATGCGCGGCCCGAACATCGGTGCCGTGCAGGTGACAGGCGCCAAGGACTCGGAGGAGTGGACGCTCAACTCCATGGGCAACCTGGAGACCATTCCGCCGTTCGCGCACGGTGGGCGCTCGTTCCCGGCGGGCCGGATCATCATGGGCCAGCGCCCGGACGTCGGCTCCAAGCCGGCGAAGGTGATGCGGACGTTCCTGAAGTCCCAGGGCATGCAGGACCCGCTGTTCCTCGACACGTCCTGGCTGCACGTGGGCCATGTCGACGAGTTCGTGCAGTTCCTGCCCGCCGACACCCCGCGCGGCTGGAAGATCGCGGTCGCCGACCCCGAGGCGGGGCTCCAGCTGCTGCGTGACGCGAAGGCCGCCGGTCACGGTTCGACGAAGATGTTCTCCCGGAAGCTCGGCCCCACGGAGACCATCGCCAAGGCCCTCGCCTCCAAGACCCTGGTCTCCGACAACAACCTCGCCACCCGCAAGATCGAGGCCAACCTCGCGGTGCTCCAGCGCGAGACGGGCGTCACGGACGCCGAGGTCGTCCGCGTCCCGGCCCTCTACACCCAGGGCACGGAGCAGGTGGGCGAGACGCAGTCGGGCGGCGACGGCAAGACCCGCCTCCCCCGTCTGACCCGCCTCGGCGCCGGCGCCGAACTCCCGGACGTGGCGCGGGACTACGGCCAGCAGCGCCGGCTCGACGAGACGACGGCGGGCCAGGGTGCGAAGGGCCGGGAGGGCTTCGGGGCGGCTTCCCCCGCGGCGCCCGCGCCGCCGGTGATGACCAGCGCGTACGTTCCCGGCGCGGTCAACGGCGTCGTCCTCAGCCGCACGAACTACCTGGCGCCGCGCCAGTGGGGCCCGGTCATCGGCGGCAAGGACATCTTCACCGAGGCGGTGACGGCCGCGTACACGAGTGCCGGCATGAAGGTGTCTTACCTGGACGACTGGGAGACGTACCACCTCGGCATGGGCGAGATCCACTGCGGCACGAACACCCTGCGGAACACCTCCGCGGCCTGGTGGACGCGCTGACACCGGCCACCGCCGGACCCTGCACGACATGACGGCCGCCGCCCCGGAGATCCGGGGCGGCGGCTTTTCTCATGCCTGCTCCCGGCCCCGCAGGTCCTCCAGCCGTAGGAGGCTGTCCCGGACCTGTTCCCGCTCCTCGTCGGTGAGGGGTACCGCCCCGGCGCGCCGGATCGCGTCCGCCGCCGCCTCCTCGTCGCCCGTCCGCACGGCGACGTCGGCGCGCAGCACGAGCAGCCGTACCTGCTGTGACGCCGTGGGGGCCGGTTCGCCCTCCCCGGGCCGGAGCACCCGGTCGATGACCTTCGCCGCGGCGGCCGGGTCCTCCCGGGAGTCCGCCAACAGGGACGCGTGGTGCAGGGCCCGCGCGTAGGTCTCCTTCGGGGCGGGCCGGTGGCTCTGGTCCTCGCTCGTCGGCTGCCCCACCCGTACACAGTTGCCGCCCGGGTCGGTCATCAGGAACTGCCGCATGCCGTACGACATGTCCTTCAGCGGCCCGATGCGTGGCAGCCCCCGTGTCGGCACCCGCCCGTACGCCTGCTTGAGCCCGGCCCGGAACGCGGCGTACAGGCCGTCGACGTCGTCCGTGACCACGTAGCAGGTACTGACCGAGGCGGCCGGCTCGTACCCCTTCAGCCCGAAGAACTGCAGCTCGATGCCGCCCCGCTCCACCACGGCGTACGGGTTGGGGCTGCGCTGCTGGAAGGTGATCTCGAAGCCGAGGGCCGCGTAGAAGTCGAGGAGCGGCCGGAGGCTCGGACACGGAAGGATCGGAATCGTCTTCTCGCCCATACCTCAACGCTAGTCAAACTTGACCAGGGTGCGCGACCGGTTAAACGGCCGTGCTCGGCTCAGAGTCTCGCCGCCCCCTCAGAACCCCAGCTTCCGCAGCTGCCGAGGATCGCGCTGCCAGTCCTTGGCCACCTTCACATGGAGGTCGAGGAAGACCGGCGTGCCCAGCAGCGCCTCGATCTGCTTCCGCGACTTGATGCCGACCTCCTTCAGGCGCTTGCCCTTGGGGCCGATGATGATGCCCTTCTGACTGGGGCGCTCGATGTAGACGAAGGCGTGGATGTCGAGGAGGGGCCTGTCGGCGGGGCGGTCCTCGCGGGGGAGCATCTCCTCGACGACGACGGCGATGGAGTGCGGGAGCTCGTCGCGGACGCCCTCCAGGGCCGCCTCACGGATCAGCTCGGCGATCATGACCTGCTCGGGCTCGTCGGTGAGGTCGCCCTCGGGATAGAGGGCCGGGCCCTCCGGGAGGAGCGGGACGAGCAGGTCGGCCAGCAGGTCCACCTGCTTGTCGGCGACCGCCGAGACGGGCACGATCTCGGCCCACTCGAAGCCCAGCTCCTTGCCGAGCTGGTCGATCGCGATCAGCTGCTCGGCGAGCGCCTTGCTGTCGACGAGGTCGGTCTTGGTGACGATCGCGATCTTCGGCGTCTTCTTGATGGACGCCAGTTCCTTGGCGATGAAGCGGTCACCGGGGCCGAGCTTCTCGTTCGCCGGGAGACAGAAGCCGATCACGTCGACCTCGGCCCACGTCGTACGCACGACGTCGTTCAGGCGTTCGCCCAGCAGCGTGCGCGGCTTGTGGAGGCCGGGGGTGTCGACCAGGATGAGCTGGGCGTCCGGGCGGTGCACGATGCCCCGTACCGTGTGCCGCGTCGTCTGCGGCTGGTTCGCGGTGATCGCCACCTTCTGGCCGACCAGAGCGTTCGTGAGGGTGGACTTGCCCGCGTTGGGGCGGCCCACGAAGCAGGCGAAGCCGGCGCGGTGGGCGGCCTCGGCCGGCTTCTCGGATGACTGGGTACGAACGCTCATGGCGCCCATTGTCCCTGATCGCCGAAGCCCCGCCGCACCCACCACGGAACGTGAGCGTTCCGCAACGGCGCGGCCGCCGGCCCGGTCGCCGTCACGCCCTCGCGACCCGGTCGGCCGAGGGCCGCGGACGAGGACCACGGGCACGCCGGTCTCGGCCTTACGGTCCCACGCCGAGACGGCATACGATCACGGCGTCCTGGGCCACGGTGCCCGGGCACCTCGCCCATCTCATCCGTCTCGTCCACCGTCCCCCCACGCAGAAGGCCAAGGCCCAGGCATGAAGCTCATCACCGCGATCGTCAAGCCGTACCGCCTCGACGCGGTCAAGACCGCTCTGCAGGAGGCGGGCGTGGACGGTCTGACCGTCAGCGAGGCCAGCGGCTACGGCCGGCAGCGCGGCCACACCGAGGTGTACCGCGGTGCCGAGTACCAGGTCGACCTCGTCCCCAAGGTCCGCATCGAGATCGTCGTCGAGGACGCCGACGCCGACGCCGTCATCGAGACGATCGTCAAGGCCGCGCAGACCGGGAAGATCGGCGACGGCAAGGTGTGGGCGGTGCCGGTGGAGACGGTCGTACGGGTGCGGACGGGCGAGCGGGGTCCCGACGCGCTCTGAGACACAGGGCCGGGGTGCGGGGTGGTGCCGCCGGACGGCACCACCCCTCGTTCAGGAGCTCTCGGCTCAGTCGAAGACGAACGGCCCCGGCGACTGCGGTCCGCTCGCCGTGCAGCTCACGGTGATGCCGAAGACCACCATCTGCAGGGAGCCGCCGTACGCCTCCAGGCTGTCACCGGGGGCGACGGTACCGGTGAGCGGACCGACGACCATGCCGTCACCGGCGGCCAGGGCCGGGTTCTCGGTGCCGGTGAAGGACGTCGTGCCGCCGCTCGCCTTCACGAAGGTGAGCGTGGACTGGATGGAGTCCTCGGCGAGGGCGATCGGGGCGGTGATCTCCTCGGAGGAGAGGGTGACCGTGGCGGTCGTCCCGCTCTGCGTGGCCGTGAGCGTGGCCGCGCCGGAGCCGCCGATGGTGCAGCTGGCGTTGATGGTCGCGGTGTCCGGGGTGACGGCCGAGGCGGTCGGGGCGAACGCGAGGCCGGTGACGGCCAGCGTCCCTGCCGCGAGCGCCGAGCCGACTCCGAGTCGTATGCGTTTCATGGAGCGAATTCCCTTCCCTGGTACGGGATGCGCACGAGGCCTGGGGAAACCTCGTACGGCCCGGTACGGGCGTTGCCATGTGGGGGCGGTGCAATGCGCGGCCGCGCGGCGGAATATGACGGTCCGCCAAGAGAACGGCTCCATTGAGGCGTGAGCGGCCCGAGATTGCAAGAGCTGTTCCGGGGGTTGCGCCAAGGGTCGGCGAAAGTGGCCGAAGCCGATCGCCGGGGGTGCGGACCCACTCGCCGGCAGGGTCGGGACGGTGAGGCGATCTGTCCCGCGCCGCGCGGTTTCGCCGGTAGCCCGGCCCGGATGTCCACTCGCCCGCGCAAGATTTTCACGCAGCTCGGAGGGCTGTTACCGGCCGTAACACTACGCCGCGAGCGACACCCGGCACCGCACGGTCGAAGATCACTACCCTGTACGGGTGCTCACTTACGACGAGTTGACGGGGCCGGAGCGTGAGCTGTGGGACGCGTTTCCGGAAGGGCGGCGGGTCGATCTGCGGACAGGGTCGCCGGAGGAGGACCGGGTCACCGGGGGCGGGGAGTGGGGACCGCGGCGGACGGTGCGGGCGGCGGTGATCGCGGCGCTGCTGCTCGGCTCCAACGCCGCTCAGCGGCCCGGCGCGGTCGGCTCGCTCTCTCTCGCCGGGGCGCGGATCTCCGGCCGTCTCGACCTGGCCGGTGCCCGGATCGAGCACCCCCTCTGGCTGGAGGAGTGCTGGTTCGAGCAGGAGGTGAACCTCTACGGGGCGGAGACGCGGACGGTCGCGATCATGGGCAGCCGGGTGCCCAGGCTGGAGGCCGGGTCGAGCCGGATCGGGGGACGTCTCGATCTGCTCGGCACCCAGGTGGAAGCAGGGCCGGCCTCCTCCCCCTTCCATCGCGAGAGCACCGCCCTGTCCCTGGTCAACGCCCATGTGACCGGCGGCATCATGCTGAACAGGGCCCGGCTGATCGCCCCCGACGGGTGGGCGATGTCCGCCGGTGGCCTGGTCGTCGAAGGAGGCCTCTTCTGCCGGCGCGGATTCGTCGCCGACGGTGAAGTCCGGCTGCTGGGCGCCCAGCTGCCCGGCGGGTTGTTCCTGCGGGGAGCCCGCCTGGAACGGCCCGGCCCGCACGGGGTGACCCTCGCCCTGGACAACGCCGTCGCCCAGACGGTCGACTGCTCCGGCGGGTTCGTCTCCAACGGCACCGTCCGCCTGCGTGGCGCCCAGATCACGGACAACCTGTCCTTCGAGGGCGCCGTCCTGAACGGAACACCCGACGACGGCGAGGGCACCGGCCCGGCCCTGGTGGCCATGCTCATGCAGGCCGCCGACTTCGACTTCGCCCTGGCCCGGCGGCCGACGGGAGCGGTGGATCTGCGGGGCGCCCAGGTGTCGTACCTCCACGAGGGCGCACACAGCTGGCCGGAGGTCGTGGAGCTGGACGGCTTCGTCTACGGCTCGATCAAGACCGCGGACGTGGAGGGCGAGCGGCGGGAGGCGGTGGGCGGCCCGGCGGCGGTGGCCCGCCGTATGGAGTGGGTACAGCGCAGTCCGGGCTACAGCCCACAGCCGTATGAGCAGTTGGCGGCCTGGTACCGCAAGGTCGGGCACGACGACGACGCCCGCCGGGTGCTCCTGGCCAAGCAGCGCCACCGGCGCCGCACCCTCTCCCCGATGGCCCGCGCCTGGGGCCACCTCCTCGACGCGACCGTCGGCTACGGCTACCGCCCCTGGCTGGCCGGCGTCTGGCTGCTCACCCTGACGCTGCTGGGCACCCTCGTCTTCGACGCCCACACCCCCACGCCGGTGAAACCGGGCGAGGGCGCCCCCTTCCAGCCCCTCGTCTACACCCTCGACCTCCTTATCCCCATCGGCGGCCTGGGCCAGCGCACGGCCTGGTACTGGACAGACCCCACCCCCCAGTGGCTGGCCTACGCCCTGATCGCCTTCGGCTGGATCCTGACGACAGCGGTCATCGCGGGGGTGACACGGACCCTGCAGAAGAACTGACCCGCAGAGGGGGTCAGCCCGCCGTCACCGTCACCCGCACCGCCCCGTCCGGGCCCGCCACCAGTACCGGCGTCCCGGGGCCGCCCAGGTCCCGTACGGCGGCCCGGTCCTCGTCCGGCAGGGTCTCCGCGTCGGTCACCACGGCCGCCGCCTCCAGGGACTTGGCGCCGGACGCCACCGCCATGGCGACGGCCGTGCGCAGCGCGCTGAGCCGCAGGGAGTCGAGGGCCACGGTCCCGGCGACATACGTACGGCCCGTCTCGTCCCGTACGGCCGCCCCCTCGGGCACAGCGTTGCGGGCCCGCGCGGAACGGGCCAGGGTGACGATCTTGCGGTCCTCGGGGTCAAGCGCGCTGGTGTCGGTCATGGGCCGAGCATACGGAGACGCGTGCGGCCCACCACCGCACGGGGTGCGTCACGCCCGGTCGAGCCGAAGCCGTTCGGCCCGTGGCAGACCGGCCACCACCAGGTCGTACGAGTCCTCGATCAGCTCCTTGACCAGGCGGTCCGGGAGATGGCCGTCGAGCGTCACGGTGTTCCAATGGCGCTTGTTCATGTGGTAGCCGGGGGCGATCAGGCCGGGGTGCTCGGTGCGGAGCCGGACCGCGTCCTCGGGGTCGCACTTGAGGTTGACCTTCAGCGGCCGCTGCTCCGTCCAGCTCAGCGCGAACATCTTGCCGAGAACCTTGAAGACGGAGATCTCGGGGCGGAAGGGGAAATCCTCGACGGCCTCGTTGAAGGAGAGGCAGAAGGCACGCAGCTCCTGAGGGGTCACTCGGACTTCGTCTCCTCCTCCGGCGGCTCGGCGGGGCCGATCGGCTCCACCAGCACCGTGACGATCTTGTTCCGACGGCCGGCGGCGGCCTCCGCCGTGAGGCGCAGTTCGCGCTCGTCGGGGAGGGCGACGACCGAGGAGGCGCCGGCGATGGGGACGCGGCCCAGGGCCTTGGCGAGGAGGCCGCCCACGGTCTCCACGTCCTCGTCGTCGTAGGCGCCGAGCCCGTACAGCTCGCCGAGGTCGGTGATGTCGAGGCGGGCGGTGACCCGGTAGCGGTCGTCGCCCAGCTCCTCCACCGGCGGCAGCTCACGGTCGTACTCGTCGGTGATCTCGCCGACGATCTCCTCCAGGATGTCCTCGATGGTGACGATGCCGGCGGTGCCGCCGTACTCGTCGATGACGACGGCGACGTGGTTGCGCTCCTGCTGCATCTCGCGCAGCAGATCGCCGGCGTTCTTGGTGTCCGGGACGAAGACGGCCGGGCGCATGGCCGTGGACACCAGTTCGTTCTCGGCGTCCCGGCTGATGTGTGTCTTGCGGGCCAGGTCCTTCAGGTACACGATCCCGACGATGTCGTCCTCGCTCTCGCCGGTGACCGGTATGCGCGAGAAGCCGGACCGCAGGGCGAGGGTGAGGGCCTGACGGATGGTCTTGTAACGCTCGATGGCGACCAGGTCGGTGCGCGGGACCATCACCTCGCGGACGAGGGTGTCGCCCAGCTCGAAGACCGAGTGCACCATACGGCGCTCCTCGGCCTCGATCAGGGACTCCTTCTCGGCGAGGTCGACCAGCGCGCGCAGCTCGGCCTCGGAGGCGAAGGGGCCGCGCCGGAAGCCCTTGCCGGGCGTGAGCGCGTTACCGATGAGGATCAGGAGGGACGGGATGGGACCCATGATCCGGGCCAGGGGCAGCAGGACGTACGCCGCCGCCGTGGCCGTGCTCAAGGGGTGCTGGCGGCCGATGGTGCGCGGGGAGACGCCGACGGCCACGTAACTGACGAGAACCATGACGCCGATGGCGACGGCCAGGGCCTCCCAGGTCGCGTCGAACTCCTTCAGGCAGGCGTAGGTGACCAGCGCGGCGGCGGCCATCTCGCAGGCCACGCGCACGAGCAGCGCGACGTTCAGGTAGCGGGTCGGGTCGGCCGCGATCTGGGCGAGCCCCGCGCTTCCGCGCCGCCCGGACCGTACGGCCTCCTCGGCGCGGAAGCTGGAGACCCGCGCGAGGCCCGCCTCCGCGCAGGCGAAGAGCCAGGCCACGACGACCAGGGCGACGGCGCCTGAGATGAGGGTCGCGCTCATGACACGGTCGGTGCCGGGGAGGGGCCGGTGATGCCCTTCTCCGCGCGCCAGCCGTCCACGATGGCGGCCTGCAGGCCGAACATCTCGGCCTTCTCGTCCGGCTCCTCGTGGTCGTAGCCGAGCAGGTGCAGCACTCCGTGGACGGTGAGGAGCTGGAGCTCCTCGTCCATGGAGTGCTGCGTCTCCGCTTCCTTGCCCTGCTTCTCGGCGACCTCGGGGCACAGCACGATGTCGCCGAGCAGACCCTGCGGCGGCTCGTCGTCGTCCTTCGACGGCGGGCGCAGCTCGTCCATCGGGAAGGACATGACATCGGTGGGCCCGGGGAGGTCCATCCACTGGATGTGCAGCTGCTCCATGGCGTCGGCGTCCACGACGATCACCGAGAGCTCGGAGAGGGGGTGGATGCGCATCCGCGTCAGCGCGTAGCGGGCGATGTCGAGGATCGCCTGCTCGTCGACCTCGGTTCCGGACTCGTTGTTGACGTCGATCGACATGGTGCTGTGCTTGTCTACTTCCCCTTGTGCCCGGCCTTGCCCCGGCCGCCCTTGTGCGTGCCGTTCTCCGTGCCGTGCGTGGTGTCGTACTTCTCGTACGCGTCGACGATACGGCCGACGAGCTTGTGCCGTACGACATCCTGCGAGGACAGCCGGGAGAAGTGCACGTCGTCCAGGCCCTCCAGGATGTCCTGGACCTGGCGCAGACCGGACTTCGTGCCGTTGGGCAGGTCGACCTGGGTCACGTCACCGGTGATGACGATCTTCGAGTCGAAGCCGAGGCGGGTGAGGAACATCTTCATCTGCTCGGGCGAGGTGTTCTGGGCCTCGTCGAGGATGATGAAGGCGTCGTTCAGCGTACGGCCACGCATGTACGCCAGCGGCGCGACCTCGATCGTCCCGGCGGCCATCAGCCTGGGGATCGAGTCGGGGTCGAGCATGTCGTGCAGCGCGTCGTACAGCGGGCGCAGATAGGGGTCGATCTTCTCGTAGAGGGTGCCGGGGAGGAAGCCCAGGCGCTCTCCGGCCTCGACCGCCGGGCGGGTCAGGATGATGCGGTTGACCAGCTTGGACTGCAGGGCCTGGACGGCCTTGGCCATGGCCAGGTAGGTCTTGCCGGTGCCGGCCGGGCCGATGCCGAAGACGATGGTGTGCTTGTCGATGGCGTCGACGTACCGCTTCTGGTTGAGCGTCTTGGGGCGGATCGTGCGGCCACGCGAGGACAGGATGTTCTGTGTCAGCACCTCGGCCGGGGTCTCCTGGCCGTCGCTCTTCCCGTTCTCGCTCGCCCTCAGCATGGCGATCGAGCGTTCCACCGCATCCTCCGTCATCGGCTGTCCGGTGCGGAGCACCAGCATCATCTCGTCGAACAGGCGCTGGACGAGAGCGACTTCGGGGGCGTCGCCGACCGCGCTGATCTCATTGCCCCGGACATGGATGTCGACCGCCGGGAAGGCCTTTTCGATCACGCGCAGGAGAGAGTCGCCGGAACCCAGCACGGTCACCATGGGGTGCGCCGCGGGGACGGTGAACTGTGCTCTCGCCTTGCCCTGCGCGGGGGTGTGAGCTGTGGGTGTCTGAGTCATGGGCCGGCTCTGTAGGCCGCGGTTCCTCCTCGAAGCGGTGTCGCTGCGCTTGCCTCCCAGGGTACGACGCGGGGGTGACAGTGCCGTAGGGCTTTTACCGGGGAGGGCTCGGTGCCGCGTGTGGTTGCCGGGCTGCGGGTCGTGTGGGGGTTCGCGCGGTTCCCCGCGCCCCTAAGGAGGCCTTCGGCCCCTTCGATTGACGTGGGGTGTTCATGTATCTAGCCTCCATTTTCATACATGGATAGCGTTTGCCTAACCGACCTCGCCGCCACCGCCCCTGTCGTCCCGACCGTGGGAGCCGCCCCGTGCCAGCGACCCGTGACCTGACCATCACCGAGGTCCGGCTGACCCCGATCCTGGTCGCCGACCCTCCGCTGCTGAACACGCAGGGGGTGCACCAGCCGTACACGCCCCGGCTGATCGTGGAGGTCGTGACCGCCGACGGGATCACGGGTGTCGGCGAGACGTACGGCGACACCAAGTACCTGGAGCTGGCCCGGCCGTTCGCCCAGAAGCTGGTGGGCCGTACGGTCAGCGATCTGAACGGGCTGTTCGTCCTGGCCGACGAGGTGGCTGTGGACGGGTCCCGGGTGTCCGGGCAGGTCGACGTGGGCGGGCTGCGCGGCGTCCAGACCGCCGACAAGCTGCGGCTGTCGGTCGTGTCGGGGTTCGAGGTCGCCTGTCTCGACGCGCTGGGCAAGGCGCTGGGGCTGCCCGTGCACGCGCTGCTCGGCGGCAAGGTGCGGGACGCCGTGGAGTACAGCGCCTATCTCTTCTACAAGTGGGCGGACCATCCCGCGGGGGTCGCCGGCGAGAAGGACGACTGGGGGGCGGCCCTGGACCCGGCCGGGGTCGTGGAGCAGGCCCGGACGTTCAAGGAGCGGTACGGGTTCACGTCGTTCAAGCTCAAGGGGGGTGTCTTCCCGCCGGAGGAGGAGATCGCGGCGATCCGTGCGCTGGCCGAGGCGTTCCCCGGGCATCCGCTGCGGCTGGACCCCAACGGGGCCTGGTCCGTGGAGACCTCGTTGAAGGTCGCGGACGAGCTGGCCGACGTCCTCGAGTATCTGGAGGACCCGGCGCTCGGTACGCCCGCGATGGCCGAGGTCGCCGCGCGCACGGAGGTGCCGCTCGCCACCAACATGTGCGTGACGACCTTCGCGGAGATCGAGGAGGCGTTCACCAAGGGTGCCGTCCAGGTCGTCCTCTCCGACCACCACTACTGGGGCGGGCTGCGCAACACGCGCGAACTGGCCGCCGTCTGCCGGACCTTCGGTGTCGGGGTGTCCATGCACTCCAACACCCACCTGGGGATCAGCCTCGCCGCGATGACACACGTGGCGTCCACGGTCCCCGGCCTCCACCATGCCTGCGACTCCCACTACCCCTGGCAGTCCGAGGACGTCCTCACCTCGCGTCTCACCTTCGAGAACGGGGCGGTACGGGTGTCGGACGCCCCGGGCCTCGGGGTCGAACTGGACCGGGACAAGCTGGGGTTCCTGCATCGGCGGTGGCTGGACGACGACGGTTCACTGAGGGACCGCGACGACGCGGCGGCGATGCGGGTGGCGGAGCCGGGGTGGGTGACGCCGTCCGTGCCTCGCTGGTGACACGGGGACGTTCTTCAGCAAGAAGCACGGGGCGCAGCCCCTGCTTCTTGAGGGGCGCGGGGAACTGTGCGAACAACCCCCACCCACCCGCACCCGCCAAAACCCCTCCCGCCCCGAGCCGGCACGCGAAAGGGCGGGGTCGAAGGGGCGGCAGCCCCTTGGGACGCCGCCCCACGCGGAGCGTTTGGTGCAGACTGGCTAGATCCGCACCACGCCAGGGAGCACATCGTGACCGCGTTCAAAGGGGAGCGACCGAACCACCGGCCCCAGGTCGACCCGCTGAGGGACCTGAGAGCGGCTGGTGACCCGCCCTGGGACGTGTATCTGACGGGCACCGTCTTCCTGGACATCATCTTCACCGGGCTCGACTCCGCCCCGGTGCGCGGGACCGAGTCCTGGGCGCGCGGGATGGGGTCGAGCCCCGGCGGTGTGGCGAACATGGCCACCGCCCTGGCCCGCCTCGGCCTGAGAACGTCCCTCGCGGCGGCCTTCGGGGACGACCACTACGGCGAGTACTGCTGGGACGCCCTGGAGCAGGGCGAGGGCATCGACCTCTCCACCTCCCGCACGGTCCTCGGCTGGCACTCCCCGGTCACCGTCTCCATGGCCTACGAGGGCGAGCGCACGATGGTCTCCCACGGGCACGAGGCACCCCCGGAGGAGTCCGCGCCGCAGTGCCCGCCCCACGCGCGCGCCGCCGTCGCCTCCCTCACACCCGGGGTACGCGCCCCCTGGATCGCGCAGGCCGCGCGCAAGGGCACCCGGATCTTCGCGGACGTCGGCTGGGACGAGACCGGCGCCTGGGACCTGGCCGGGCTCGCCGATCTCGCCCACTGCGAGGCGTTCCTGCCCAACGCGGCGGAGGCGATGCGGTACACCGGCGCCGAGTGCCCCCGGGCCGCCGCCCACGCCCTCACCGACCATGTCCCGACGGCCGTGGTGACGTTGGGCGCGGAGGGCGCGTACGCCGTGGACGGCCGGACCGGTGAGACTGCGGAGGTGCCGGCCATCGCCGTGGAGGCCATGGACCCCACGGGCGCGGGTGATGTGTTCGTCGCCGGCTTCGTCACCGGCACGCTGGCGGACTGGCCGTTGGCGGACCGGCTGGCCTTCGCGGGTCTGACCGCCGCGCTGTCCGTCCAGGAGTTCGGCGGCTCCCTCTCCGCCCCCGGCTGGTCCGAGATCGCCGCGTGGTGGCGCCGGGTGCAGTCCGTGGAACGCCAGGACCCCGCCGCCCTGCGCCGGTACGCCTTCCTGGAGGACCTCCTCCCGAAGGAACACGTCAGCCCCTGGCCCCTGCGCCGGGCCGTCCCCACGATCGGCTTCCGCCGCTCAGCCTGAGGCCGGGCGCCCAGTAGCTCGGGGGTGCCTGTTCGTAGGCGGCTGCGGGTGGTTCGTGGTTGCTCGCGCAGTTCCCCGCGCCCCTGAAAACCAGGGGCTGCGCCCCGTGCTTCCAGGCCCGCAGGGCCTGGTCCTTCAGGGGCGCGGGGAACTGCGCGAGAAGCCCCACGCACCCGCATCCGACGACGCGCCCTGGCGCCCCAAGGTGCTCCTCAGCGCGCTCTCAACCCACCCCCAAAAGCCACTCGTTTACCCGCTAATCCCCACCCCAAACGCGCCGTGATACAAATTCTCCGCGCGTCCCTGTCCGTCGACAGCCAGCCGCCCAATCCCCCCTTTGTCGAGCCGCACCTTCGCACGCCCAGGAACGCCCGTGTCCCCCCGCACCACCACCCCGCCGTGGCCCCTCGTGGCCCTTTTCACGGCCGGGTATCTCGCCGCGTACCTCCTGCCCACCACGGTCGGCAGACTCGACGCCGCCCTCCCCCTCACCACCACCGAGGCAGGCGCCATCGGCAGTGCCCTGCTGCTGGGTTCGGCCACGGCGGGCTTCACGCTCGCCGCCCAGGTGGAGCGCGTCGGCCCCCGCCGCCTCGCCCGCGCGGGCCTGCTGCTCGCCGCCGTCGGCTACGGCACCGCCGCGCTCGTCTCCGCCCTCCCCGCCGTGGTCGTGGGCGTGGTCGTCGGCGGCTTCGGCTCCGGTACGGCGACCGCCGTGGCCGCGACCGGGATCGCCGCACAGCGCGACCCGCACCGGGCGTCGACGCTGGGCCTGTTGAGCGTCTCGGCGCTGGCCGGCGCGCTGTATCTGACGATCCCCCGGCTGGGCCCGGGCCACGGCCTCCCACTGGGCGCCCTCGCCCTCACGGCCCTGCTCACCCTGCCCGCGACCACAGGCCTCGCCGCCCCGGTGGCCACGGCCCACGTCACCCGGGAACGGGGTCCGCTCCCCCACCCCCGTTACGGCCTCACCCTCGCCGTCACGCTGCTCCTGTGGTCCCTGGCCCAGAACTCCCTGTGGGGCGTCAGCGGCCGTATCGGCACCACCCAGGCCGGACTCACCGAGGTCACCGTCGGCGCGGTCTTCGCCACGGCGCTCGGCGCGGGGCTGCTCGGGGTGATCGGGGCGAGTGCGCTGGGCGCGCGCTTCGGCCGCGCGCTCCCCATCGGCGGCGGCACCGCCCTCATCGCCGGCTGCATCGCGCTCAGCGCCACCGCGACCGACCTGACGACCTTCGCGACGGGCGAGATCGCCTGGAACACCCTCTACCCGGTCGTCCTGTCGTACCTCATCGGCCTCGCCGCCGCACTCGACCCACGCGGCCGCTGGGCGGTCCTCGTCGGCTCCGCGTCCTCGCTCGGCACGGCCGCCGGCCCCCTGACCGGGAGCCTGCTCTCCACCCACGCCGGCTACCCGGCGATGGGCGCGATCCTGGCCGTGGGCCTCCTCGTCATCACGGCCCCCCTGACCTGGGTGGCCCTGCGCACGCCCACGGCCACCACGGAACACGCCCGCTACCGGGAGCAGGAGCAGGGCCAGGCCCAGGCCCAGGCCCGGACGACCGCCGAGCAGCCCCAGTACGGCCCGGCGGCCTGAGGGCCTTCGCTCACCCGAAGTCGTACGCGTCCACCTCGGCGAGACAGCGGGCCCGCCGCTCCTCGTCGTGTTCCAGGAACGAGGCCGTGAAGGAGTTGCGGGCCAGCTCCCGCAGCCGGTCCTCGCTCAGGCCGAGGGTGCGGCGTACGGCGTCGAAGTTGTCGCCGGCGTACCCGCCGAAGTAGGCGGGGTCGTCGGAGTTGACGGTGCACAGCAGGCCCGCGTCGAGCATGGCGGGCAGGGGGTGGTCGGCGAGCGTGTCGACGGTCCGCAGCCGGACGTTCGACAGCGGACACAGCGTCAGCGGGATCCGCTCCCGCACCAGCCGCTCGACGAGAGCCGGGTCCTCCAGGCACCGCAGCCCGTGGTCGACCCGCTCCACGCCGAGGATGTCGAGGGCCTCGGTGATGTACTCCGGCGGCCCCTCCTCCCCCGCGTGCGCGACGCGCCGCAGGCCCAGTGCGGCGGCGGCCTCGTACACCTCACGGAACTTGACCGGCGGGTGGCCGACCTCGGCGGAGTCCAGTCCGATCCCGACGATCCGGTCGAGGTACGGCTTCGCGGCCTCCAGGGTGTCGAGGGCGGACGCCGCGGACTCGTCCCGCAGGAAGCAGAGGATCAGCTGGGTGGAGATCCCGTGCGTCTCCTCGCTCCTCCCGAGCGCCCGCCACAGCCCCTCGACGACCGTCCCCATCCCCACGCCCCGCGCGATATGGGCCTGCGGATCGAAGAAGATCTCCGCGTGCCGTACGCCCTGGGCGGCGGCGCGGGCGAGATAGGCGTCGGCGAGGTCCGCGAAGTCCTGCTCGGTGCGCAGGACGGCCATCAGCTCGTAGTAGAGGTTCAGAAAGGACTGCAGGTCCTCGAACTCGTACGCCTTGCGGAGCTCGTCCGTGTCCGCGTACGGCAGCGAGACCCCGTTGCGGGCGGCCAGCGCGAAGGCCAGCTCCGGCTCCAGGGTTCCTTCGATGTGCAGGTGCAGTTCAGCTTTGGGGAGGGACATCAAGGCATCGTACGGCTGCTCTACCGCCGTTTCGGAAGCGCCACCCTCATCAGGTCGTGCGCCACGGACAGCTCCCCCTCGAACCCGGCGGCCCTGGCCTGCCGTTCGAACTCCTCCGGCTCGGAGTAGCGCTGACTGAAGTGGGTGAGGACGAGATGCCGTACGCCGCAGTCACGGGCGACCGAGGCGGCCTGACCGGCCGTCAAATGACCATGGCCGACGGCGAGTTCGATGTCCTCATTCAGGAACGTGGACTCGATGACGAGCATGTCGGCCGCGTCGGCGAGGGCGTAGACCCCGTCGCACAACCGAGTGTCCATGACGAACGCGAACCGCTGCCCGCGCCGCACCTCGCTCACGTCGTCGAGCGAGACGTCCCCGATCGCTCCTTCTCGCTGTATCCGCCCGATGTCCGGCCCCTTGATCCCGCGCTCGGCGAGCAGTTCGGGCAGCATCCGCCGCCCGTCGGGCTCGACGAGCCGGTACCCGTACGACTCGACGGGATGCGAGAGCTTCCGCGCGTCGAGCGTGTACGAGGGGGTCGCGGCCAGCGCCCCGCCCTCCCCGTCGACCGGCGCCTGGATCAACTGGACCGTCTCCCGGTACGCGGTGGCGTACCGCAGCCGGTCGAAGAACCGCTGCCCGGAACGCGGGTAGTGGGCCGTGACGTCGTGCGGGACCCGGTCGAGGTTGATCCGCTGGATGACACCGGCGAGGCCCAGCGAGTGGTCCCCGTGGAAGTGGGTGACGCATATGCGGTTCAGGTCGTGTGCGGCGACCCCGGCGCGCAGCATCTGCCGCTGGGTGCCCTCGCCCGGGTCGAAGAGCAGCCCCTGGCCGTCCCAGCGCAGCAGATAGCCGTTGTGGTTGCGGTGCCGGGTCGGGACCTGGCTGGCGGTGCCGAGGACCACCAGTTCACGTACGGACACGGCTCGTCACCCGGGGGGCCACTGCAGGCCGCGGCCGCCGACGACGTGGGCGTGCGCGTGGAAGACGGTCTGGCCGGCGCCGGTGCCGGTGTTGAAGACGATGCGGTAGCTCTCCAGCTTGTCCTCGTCGGCGACGGCCTGCGTCTCGCGGAGGACGTCGGCGGCGAGTTCCGGGGCGGCGGTGGCGAGTGCGGCGGCGTCCGCGTAGTGGGCCTTCGGGATGACCAGGACGTGCGTCGGCGCCTGCGGGTTGATGTCCCTGAACGCGACCGTCGTCTCCGTCTCCCTCACGATGGTGGCCGGCACATGCCCCGCCACGATCTTGCAGAACAGACAGTCGTCCTGCGGCTCCCCAGCCATCCCTTGCCTCCCAGCCACCGGTGATCCTCTTCTACCTGGGCATGCTATCGAGCGATCTCCGCCCCCGCCGCCCCTACCCGTCCCATCCCCAGGGGCTGCGCGCCCCTTCGACCCCCGTCAAAGACTCGGGGCTCCGCCCCGGACCCCGTTCGCGCCCGGGCCCCCCCCCCCCAAAAGGGGGCGG
>NZ_JBSFVC010000018.1:0-225991 GCF_053592095.1 Streptomyces sp. NPDC002787
CAGCACGAAGCCCCCGGAACCAAGGGTTGGTCATACCCTTGTCTCCCCCCAGGCTCTCCCCAGAGCCCGCTATGAAATTGATGTGGCCATGCCGTACAGCAGTGGCGCAAGAAACGTATGGGACGCCTTTGACCGAATCAAGGGCATTTCGAGAGTGAGCCACCCCACGCCGCTTCCTGCCGGTCGGTCAGGTTCTCGCACGGGCGCCACGTCCTTGTCGTCGCCGACGGCCGTGATGACGACGGAGCGGACCGCGAGCGCCTCGGTCGCCGGGCGGCGCGCGCCGGTGTGGGTCCGGGCGTTGCGGACGACGAGGTCCGCGGCATCGTCCGTGGTCCCGGGGCGGGCGAGCCCTCCGACCGGCATCATGGACGACTTCGGGACCCCCCTCGTCAGGGTCGGCGTCGCCCTCGAAACCAGGCGGGGTCTCGCCGCCCATGTGCCCCGGCAGCGCACCGTGTTCGTCCTGCCGGCGCACAACGGTTCGCCGTCCACCGCATGTCAGTGCGCTCTCGGATCAACTCCGGTGCGTTGTCGGGCAATCCCCCCTCCCCTTCCGGTTCTAGCGTGCTGACCGAAAGCGCTGACCGCGTTTCACGCACACCACATCGGGAGAACCACATGTCCGACACCTCCGCGCCGACGCGGCCGGTCCTGGAGCCGGCGGCCGCCGCGTTCGCGGAAGCCACCGCCAACCCGCCCTTCCTCTTCGAACTGCCGCCCGCGGAGGGCCGGAAGGCGGTCGACGAGGTGCAGTCCGGCGAGATCGAGAAGCCGGCGATCGACGAGGAGTGGATCACGGTCTCGGGCGGCCCCACGGGAAGTGTCCGGGCGCGGATCGTGAAGCCCGCCGGTGTCGGGGGCACCCTGCCGGTGATCCTCTACATCCACGGCGCCGGCTGGGTGTTCGGCAACGCCCACACCCACGACCGGCTGGTGCGCGAGCTGGCCGTCGGCGCGAACGCCGCCGTGGTCTTCCCCGAGTACGACCTCTCCCCCGAGGCCCGCTACCCCGTCGCCATCGAGCAGAACTACGCGGTCGCCAAGTGGGTCGTCGAGCAGGGCGCGGCCAAGGACCTGGACCCGGCCCGCGTCGCCGTGGCCGGCGACTCCGTCGGCGGCAACATGACCGCCGCGCTGACCCTGATGGCCAAGCAGCGCGGTGATGTGCCGCTGGTCCAGCAGGTGCTGTTCTACCCGGTGACGGACGCGAGCTTCGACACCGGCTCCTACCACCAGTTCGCCACCGGGTACTTCCTGCGCCGGGACGGGATGCAGTGGTTCTGGGACCAGTACACGACCGACGAGGCCGAGCGCGCCCAGATCACCGCCTCGCCGCTGCGGGCGAGCGTGGAACAGCTCAAGGACCTGCCCCCGGCTCTGGTCATCACCGGAGAGGCCGACGTGCTGCGCGACGAGGGCGAGGCGTACGCCAACAAGCTCCGCGAGGCCGGCGTACCGGTCACCGCCGTGCGCTTCCAGGGCGTCATCCACGACTTCGTCATGCTCAACGCCCTGCGCGGGACGCACGCCGCCGAAGCCGCGATCACGCTGGCCACGGGCACCCTGCGCACCGCCCTGCACGGCCGCTGACCCACCAGACCCACGCCGGCCGCCCGACGGAGACCTACTGCCGCCGTCGCACCCGAACCCACGCCGGCGGGCCCACCGAGGCCCACAGCCGCCGCCCCACCCAGACCCACGGCCGCCGCCCCACCCAGACCCACGGGCGCCGGAGCCACCCGGCGCCGAGAAGGAGAACCGAGCATGTCCCCCACCCCCACCGTCCTCCTGGTGCACGGCGCCTTCGCTGACGCCTCCAGCTGGTCCGGCGTCGTCGAGGAGCTCCAGCGCCAGGACATCCCCGTCCGTGCCCTCCCGAACCCGCTGCGCGGCCTGGCCTCGGACGCCGCGTACGTCGCCTCCGCCGCGGCCCAGGTCGACGGCCCGGTCGTCCTCGTCGGCCACTCCTACGGCGGCGCCCTCATCACCGTGGCCGGCGCCGCCGAGAACGTCGTCGGCCTGGTCTACGTGGCCGCGTACATGCCCGAAGAGGGTGAGAGCCTGGGCGAGTTGCAGGGCCGCTTCCCGCTGTCCCCGCTCGTCGCCAACCTCGACGAGTGGACGTATCCGGTAGAGGGCGCCGACCCGGCCGTGGAGGTCACCATCAAGCCGGAGGCCTTCCCCGGCATCTTCGCCGCCGACGTCCCGGCCGAGGCCACCGGGATCCTCGCCGTCTCCCAACGGCCCCTGGCCGCCTCGGTCTTCACCGAGAAGGCCTCGACCGCCGCCTGGCGGACCAAGCCCTCCTGGGCCGTCGTCGCCGGCGCCGACGAGGCCATCAACCCCGACGTCCAGCGGTTCGGCGCCAAGCGCGCCGAAGCCACCGTCACCGAACTCGAGAGCGCCTCCCACGCGGTGGCGGTCTCCCGCCCCAAGGAGGTGGCGGCTGTGATCCGCGACGCGGTGAACGCGACAGGCTGACGGGACCTCTCGTTCACGCGCGTGCCGGTCAAGTGGCCGCCGGGCTCCCGTGATGTGCCTGGTTCGCCAGGGATGCGCCGTGGTTGACGGCGCTGAATCACGACGTCTGTCGGCTCTTGGCGCGCTCGGCGCGGACCGCGCCCTCGACGACGCCGGCCCGTACGGCCCGGGACATCCGGATGAGGGAGGGCTGGCCCGTGTCCAGGGTCTGTCCGCCGGCCACGGGACCCGCGTACCCGGCGGTGACTCCGGCGACGGCGGCGCGGGTGACGCTGTCCAGGGCGGCCGGATCGAGCCCCCCGGTGCGGTCGTCGCCGCCGGAGAGCGCGGCGACGGCGACCATGGCCGCGTCCCCGATGGCCCGGGCCTCGCTGATGCTGGAGCCGAGGGAGAGCGCCTGGCGGTAGGCGCGCTCGCGGACCGTCTCGTCGAAGTGGACGGACACGTCCCGCAGGCCGTCCCGGATGGCCGTCGCGCGATGGGTGAGGCGGAGTTCGACGTCGCCGAGGGAGCGCCAGGACAGCAGGGCGCCGCGCCTGTTCCGGCCGTTCCTGGAGCCGACGAGCCGGAAGAGCGGCCCGAGCCGGAGGAAGGCGACGAGGCTGTCGATGCGGGGTCCGAGCAGTGGCAGGACGTAGCCGACCGAGGTGAGGGCGGCTCCGACGGTGGCCAGGATCGGGGCCAGCCGGGTGCTCAGCGGGTCCCAGTCGTACCCGCTCCAGCGCCCGGCGACGGCGACCATCTTGACGACGCCGTACGTGCTGTTGCACAGCCATCCGACGGCGAGCACGGCCAGGGCCCGGCTCGTCCACCCGCTGATCTGGAGGGTCCAGCGCCAGCACAGGGTCGTGGTGGTGACGGCCGCCACCAAGTGGGCCACGAGGTAGAGGACGATCATCTCGCGGACGAACGGCGTGTCGGCGTAGTAGGTGTCGAAGTCCGTGAGCCGCTCGACGCGCGCGTCCCCGACGGCGAAGAGCGCGGTCTGCACCGCGATGACCACGGCGTACGCCAGCAGCCAGCCGCGGGAGACGCGCCGCAGGCGGGCCGGGTCGTCGGCGCCGCGCCAGTGGACGATCAGGACGAGGGACGCGGCCGAGAAGGCGTTCACGACCCCGTAGGTGACGCAGGCGGCGGCGTTGGGCACGCCGACGGCGCGGTTGATGAAGCCGACGGTGGGCGGGGCCCCGAGGGCGAAGCAGAAGCCGGCGAGGAAGATCACCGCGCAGAGGGCGCGTTTGAGCGGGTCGCGCCGGTGGTGCCACAGGTCGGGCAGCTGGGCGGCGAAGCCGGTCCACAGGACGGCGGCCGCCATGAAGTAGACCAGTCCGTTCACGTCAGGCCCACGGGCCTCGGCCGAGGGACGTCTCGGTCAGGGCGAGACCAGTGACCAGCCGGGCACTCAGCCTCTTCGTTTTTCGTTCGATATGCCCCGTCAACACCCTTCACACAGTAGTCACGTCGTCAACCCGGCAACAGGCGTACGAGCGACGACAGGTGAAGAGGCGTCGACAGGTGAAGAGCCGTCCACGGGTGAAGAGCCGTCGACAGGTGAAGAGGCCTCCACGGGTGAAGAGGCGTCCACGGCGAACCGGTCCGGCGGTACCGTGTCAGCCCTCGTCGGCGGTGAGCGTCAGCGAGATGCTGTTGATGCAGTACCGCTGGTCGGTCGGGGTGGCGTACCCCTCGCCCTCGAAGACGTGCCCGAGGTGCGAGCCGCACCGGGCGCACCGCACCTCGGTGCGCACCATGCCGTACGACCGGTCGTCGATCAGCTCCACCGCCGCGCTGTCCTTCGGGTCGTAGAAGGACGGCCAGCCGCAGTGCGACTCGAACTTCGTGTCGGAGGTGAAGAGTTCGGCACCGCAGGCGCGACAGGAGTAGACGCCCTTGGTCTTGGTGTCGGTGTACTCACCGACGAACGCGGGCTCCGTGCCGGCCTGCCGCAGCACGGCGTACTCGGCCGGTGTCAGCTCCGCGCGCCACTGCTCGTCCGGCTTCTCGACGTCGTACGACATGAGCCTCAGCCCCTCAGCTCGAAAGACGGTCCAGGATCTTCGGGCCCAGGTCCGTCACGTCACCCGCGCCCATGGTGAGAACGAGATCGCCCGGCTTCGCCATTCCCGCGATCACGGCGGGCACCTCGGCCTTGTCGTGAAGGGCCGTGACGTCCGCGCCCGCGCGCCGGGCCGCCTCGATGATCAGCTCGCTGGTCACACCGGGGATCGGGTCCTCACGGGCCGGGTAGATGTCGAGGACGACCGACGCGTCCGCCAGCGCCAGGGACTGCCCCATCTCGGCGCCCAGCTCCTGCGTGCGGGAGAACAGGTGGGGCTGGAAGACCACCAGGATCCGTGCGTCCCCGGCCGCGGCCCGCATCGCCTCCAGGTCGGCGGTCATCTCGGTCGGGTGGTGCGCGTAGGAGTCGATGACCTGCACTCCGGCGGCCTCGCCCTTCAGCTGCAGCCGCCGCTTCACCCCGGTGTACGCCGCCAGCGCCGGCGCCAGCTCCGCCGCCGGCACCCCGAGGGCGACGCCCGCCGCCAGCGCGGCCACGGCGTTGTGTGCGTAGTGCCGCCCGGGCACGGACACCGTGAAGACGATCTCCCGCCCGTCCAGCAGGACCGTGACCTCGCTCTTCAGTCCCTGCGCCACGACCGACAGCACCCGCACATCGGCGTCCTCGCGCTCGCCGTACGTCACCACGCGCACCCCGGAGAGCCGGGAGGTCAGCTCGCGCGCGCCCTCGTGATCGGCCGAGATCACCAGCGTGCCACCGGGCACGATCCTGCCCGCGAACGTCTCGAAGGACTCGTAGATCTCGTCCATGGAGGCGTAGTTGGCGTGGTGGTCCAGCTCCACGTTGAGGACGATCGCCACCTCGGGCGCGTACTTGTGGAAGCTGCGGTCGCTCTCGTCCGCCTCGGCGACGAAGATCTCCCCGTCCCCGTGTGTCGCGTTCGACCCGGGTACGTCGAGGTCGCCGCCGATGGCGTACGACGGCTTCAGCCCCAGCTCGCCCAGCGACACCGCCAGCATGGACGTGGTCGTCGTCTTCCCGTGCGTCCCGGCCACCGCGATCGGCCGCAGCCCGTCCATCAGCCGGGCCAGCGCGTCCGACCGGTGCACCACGGGAATCCCCAGCTCGGCGGCGCGTGCCAGCTCGGGGTTGTCGGCGCGGATGGCCGACGACACGACCACACACGTCGCGTCGTGCGCGAGGTGCTCCGCCGCGTGCCCGATGTGCACGGTCGCCCCGAGCGCCCGCAACGCCTCGGCCGTCTCCGACTCCTTGGCATCGCTGCCGGCCACCTTGGCCCCACGCTGAGCCAGGATCTTGGCGATCCCGGACATCCCGGCCCCGCCGATCCCGATGAAGTGCGGCCGATCCATGGCGGTAGGCAGTCCGGGTGCCATGCGTGTTCTCCAAGCGACGGTACGAAGACGATCCACGCCTCACAGCAGGCGCGCCCCCACCTTATTGCCTCTGTGGCTGCAGGCACGGGGCCACTTGTAGCGACGGGCCCGGGGCCGCGCTCCGGAGGGCGGGGCAGCCGCCGAAAAGGGGCGCCCCTCGCCTAGGCCCGACTGTGCGAGAACAACTTCAACACCGGCACTCCGACCTTGTGCCGAGCCCGCGACGCCCAGTCCCGGTGGAAGAACTCCTCCACGTAGTGAGGATCGGTCAGCACCAGCACCTCGTCGGCCCCGACCTCCTCCACCAGCGACTTCAACGCGTCCAGCGGATGGTCCTCGATCAGCCGCCCCTCCGCGGTACTCCCCGCCCCCCTGAGCGCCTGCAGCGACACCTCGAGCGCCCGCTCCCCGGCGTCCAGCGCCTGCTCCCCCTCCGGCGTCTCCCCCTCTCGCGCCGCCTCGTCCAGCTCACCGAGGGCGAGGTCGTCGATGGCCCGCAGCAGCCGGTCGGCCTGGTTGCCGCGCGGCTGGAGCAGCACGTGGAAGGCGGCCGGCTCGTCGCCGTGCAGGGTCGTGACGAACTCCACGTCCGCGGACGTCAGGGCCTTCTCGATCATCAAAACGCTCGTGAACGACACCTCAGGCGCCCTTCTCCTCGGAGGGCCCCGCGGGCCCTCACTCCTCAGGGTTCTAGTGTGCCCGGCGAAAGCTAAACGGAACGGCAGATTCCGCTCGCTTTCGCGTACGACGGCCCCGCCTTCACGTACGACCCTTCACGTACGACGGTCCGGTTTCACTTACGACGGTCCGGCTTTCACGTACGACGGTAACGACCGAACAGGAACCCGGCCTCCTCCAGCAGCGATGCCAGCGCGAAGCGCTTGGGCACGGGTACCGAGGGGCCCCCGGCGATCCGCTGGGCGTCTCCCGCCGTGAGCATCGGCGAGATGGTCAGGCAGAGCTCGTCCAGGACATCGGCGGCGATCAGCTGCCCCAGCAGCCGGGGTCCGCCCTCACTGAGCAGCCGGGTCAGGCCCAGGTCGGCGAGGGCCCGTACGGCCCGGGCGGGGTCGACGCCCATGCCGTCCCCGGCGACCACGACCCGGACGCCCGCCTTCTCGGCGGTGGCGACCCGGTCGGGGGCCGCGGCGGCTCCGGTCAGCAGGATCGTGGGGACCGACGGCGAGGAGAACAGCGGCAGCGAGAAGTCCAGATCCAGACTCGCGCTCACCACGGCGACGGCGGGTGCGGGCGTCTGCCCGGCCGCGCGGCGCGCCTCGGCGAACGCCTCACGCGCGCGTGCCGGGCGGTACCCCTCCTGGCGGACCGTTTCCGCGCCGACGATCACCACGTCGGCGAGCCCCCGCAGCGTGCCGAAGATCCGCATGTCGGCGTCGCTGGAGATCGGCTGCGAACGCCCGCCGTGCTGGGCCGCGCCGTCGAGCGTGGACACCATGTTGGCCCGCAGCCACGGCTCCCGCCCACCCGGCGACGGCTCGGGATAGGCATACGCCGCCGCCAGCTCGTCGAGCCCCCACTCCCGGTCGACGAACACCGCCCCCCCGACCGCACCGGACGTCCGTACCCCAACCGCACCCGCCCCCTCGCCGGGCCCACGAGCCCCGGCCGCATCCGGCCCCTCACTCCCACCCGACGTCCGGAGCCCCGCCGAGGCGTCACCACCACCCGACGTCCGAGCCCCCGCCGGGCCTTCACCACGAGCCGACCTCTTGGCCTCAGCCGAGCCGTCACCACCCCCCGGCATCCCGGCCCCCGCCGAGCCCTCACCACCCCCCGGCGTTCGAACCTCAGTCGCATCCGCACCACCGGTCGCTTCCGGTGTCCGGGCCGCTGTCTCTTCGGTCACAGGGAACAGGCGTCGCATGTCGTGCAGTGTGGCACGGCCCTTAGACTCGGTAACCGTGTCGTCGTCCTCAGCCACCGTGTCCGGAATCGGCCCGACAGCCGAAGCGGCCCCCTCGTCCCTGTGCACCCGCGAGCCCCACGTCCCCGCGGACCGGCTCGTCGCCGAGATGGTGCCGCCGCCCCGTTTCGACTCGGTCCGCTTCGATACGTACATCCCGGACCCGAACCAGCCCAGCCAGACCGAGGCCGTCCGCGTCCTGAGCGGCTTCGCCGCGGGCCTCGGCGGCGCCCACGCGACCGGCACCGGCAAGCGCGGCTTCTTCGGCCTCGGCAGGGCGAAGGCCCCCAAGGTCCCGGCCGGCCCGCGCGGCGTCTACCTGGACGGCGGCTTCGGCGTCGGCAAGACCCATCTGCTCGCCTCCCTGTGGCACGCGACCCCGGCCGAACCGTCCCTCAAAGCCTTCGGCACCTTCGTGGAACTGACGAACCTGGTCGGCGCCCTCGGCTTCCAGAAGACGGTCCAGACCCTCTCCGGGCACCGTCTGCTGTGCATCGACGAGTTCGAGCTGGACGACCCGGGCGACACCGTCCTGGTGTCGACGCTGCTCGGCAAGCTCGTCGACGCGGGCGTGGCGCTGGCCGCCACCTCGAACACCCTGCCGGGCAAGCTCGGCGAGGGCCGGTTCGCGTCGGCCGACTTCCTGCGCGAGATCCAGGGCCTGTCGGCCCACTTCCGGGCCCTGCGCATCGACGGCGAGGACTACCGCCACCGCGGTCTGCCCGAGGCCCCGGCGCCTTACTCGGACGAGGAGGTCACCAAGGCGGCGTACGCCACCGAGGGCGCCTCGCTCGACGACTTCCCGCATCTGCTGGACCACCTCGCGCGCGTCCACCCCAGCCGGTACGGCGCCCTCACGGACGGCCTGAAGGCGGTCTGCCTGACGGACGTCCAGCCGATCCCGGACCAGTCGACCGCGCTGCGCCTCGTGGTGCTCGCCGACCGGCTGTACGACCGCGAGGTGCCGGTGCTCGCCTCGGGACGGCCGTTCGACCAGCTGTTCAGCGAGGAGATGCTGAACGGCGGCTACCGCAAGAAGTACTTCCGCGCCATCTCCCGCCTCACCGCCCTCGCACGCGACGCCAAGCGACTCGTGGAGCACTGACCCCAGGTCAAGAGCCAATTCCAGCCAACCTGACCTCGCTTTTCAGGCTCTCTTCAGCTCGCAACGTTAAGTTAACCCTGCAAACAACTTTGCAGGGTTAACGTGTTTCTTGACCAGCGGTTGACCATCGGTTGACCAAGTCGAGCAACTGCCGACGCGTGGGAGACACCGAGAACTGCCAGTGGGGAGGCACATATTGCGAGGTACGACGACCCGGACCGCCCTTTCGGCCCTAGCCGCCGTTCTGCTCGCCCTCACGTTCTTCGCTCCCACGACATCCTTCGCAGCCGCGCACACGCTCAGTCATGTCAAGGCCAAAGCCGAGCCCGGAAACACCCCCAAGGTCAAGCCGGTGCGTGACAAGGCCGTCACCTACCGCACGTGCGGACCCTCGCAGGACCCGACCGGTCCTCTCCGCACGCGGGACCGGCACCGTACGGTCACCCACACCGTTCCCAAGGCGCCCGCGCGTCCGTCGCTGGGGGAGAACCCGGCGGCCGCGAGCGAACCGGAACGGCTCTCGACCCGGCACCCCCGGGCGTCGAGACCTCTCACGGCCCACACCCCGGCCGTTCTTCAGGTCTTCCGCTGCTGAGCCGCGGAGCCTGTTCCCCCCACACACTCTGTCGTGCAAGCCCGACGCGCCGCCGTGGCGCGCCAGGAGGAGTCACCACATCATGCAGCCCCTCATCGACAACGCCCGTACGTTCGGACAGCGCCCTGAGGAGTTCGCCAGGCTGGCCGAAGGCCAGTCCCCCGAGGTCCTGTTCATCACCTGCTCCGACTCACGGGTCGTCCCGGCCCTGATCACGGGCGCCCGCCCCGGCGAGCTCTTCGAGCTGCGCACCGCCGGCAACATCGTCCCCCCATACACCCCCGCCCACCCCACGGGCGAGACGGCCACGATCGAGTACGCCGTGGAGGTCCTCGGCGTCACCGACATCGTGGTCTGCGGCCACTCCCACTGCGGCGCCGTGGGCGCCCTGGTGCGCGGCGACGACCTGGACGCCGTACCCGCCGTACGCGACTGGCTGACCAACGCGACACCGCGCCCCCAAGGGGCGGTCGAGGACCCCACCGTCGCGGACGGAGTCCAGAACCACGTCCTCAGCCAGCTCCTGCGTCTGCGCTCCTACCCCTGCGTGGAGAAGCGCCTCGCGGACGGCCGACTGCGGCTGCGCGGCTGGTACTACGAGGTCCACACCGGTGCCGTGCGGGAACACCGCGTGGACACCGACAAGTTCGAGACGCTCTGAGCGGCGGCCAGGTGTCTGCAATGAATTCCCAGACCTCCACCACACCCGTCACGCCCGTCACGTCCAAGTTCCCTCATCTCCGGCAGGACTTCGGCGCCTCGCTCGTCGTGTTCCTGGTCGCGCTGCCGCTGTGCGTGGGCGTCGCCGTCGCCTCCGGGGTGCCGGCCGAACTCGGCCTGGTCACCGGCATCGTGGGCGGCCTCGTCGCCGGCATGATGCCCGGCAGCAGCCTGCAGGTCTCCGGCCCGGCGGCCGGTCTGACCGTGCTGGTCTTCGAGGCGGTGCGCCAGTTCGGCCTGCCCGCCCTCGGGGTGATCGTGCTCGGCGCCGGTCTGCTTCAACTCGCCATGGGCGCACTGAAGTTGGGCCGTTGGTTCCGCGCGATATCCGTATCCGTCGTCGAGGGGATGCTCGCCGGCATCGGCCTCGTGATCATCGCCGGCCAGCTCTACGCGGCGGCCGGTCTGAAGGCTCCCGCCTCCGGCATCGACAAGATCGCGGGCCTGCCCGGCGCCTTCATCGAAGCCGTGAGCAGCACCGCCGCGCTCGCCTCGATCGCGGTCGGCGCGGGCACCATCGCCGTGATGGTGCTGTGGAAGCGGCTGCCGAAGAAGGTCCAGCTGGTCCCCGGCGCGCTCGCCGCGGTCCTCCTGGCCACCGTGGCCACCCTGGCCTTCAGCCTCCCGGTGGCGAACGTCGAGGTGAAGGGCCTGCTGGGCGTCATCCAGCCCCCGGGCGCGGACGCCTTCGCCCAGCTCGCCGATGTGGCGCTGCTCGGCACGATCCTCGCCTTCGCGCTGATCGCCTCCGCCGAGAGCCTGTTCAGCGCGGCGGCCGTGGACCGGATGCACGACGGTCCGCGCACCGAGTACGACAAGGAGCTGATGGCGCAGGGCGCCGGCAACACGGTGTGCGGGATGCTGGGCGCACTGCCGATGACCGCGGTGATCGTGCGCAGCTCCGCGAACCTCCAGGCGGGCGCGAAGACGAAGACGTCCCGTGTCCTGCACGGCGTGTGGCTGCTCCTCTTCGTGGCCCTGCTGCCGGGCACCCTCGCCCTGATCCCGCTTCCCGCCCTGGCCGGCATCCTCGTCCACGCGGGCTGGAAGCTGATCCCGTTCCGCGAGGTCGCCTCGCTGTGGCGCGCGCACCGGGGCGAGGCGCTGATCCTGGTCGCCACGGCCGTCGCGATCGTCGCGGTGAACATGTTCGAGGGCGTACTGATCGGTCTGGCGCTGTCCGTGGCCAAGACCGCCTGGGAGGCCTCGCACATCAAGCTGGAGGTCATAGACAAGGGCGCCGGCCCTGTGCAGGCCTACCTGTCGGGCAACGCGACCTTCCTCCGCCTCCCGAAGATCCTCGACAACCTGGAGTCCCTCCCCCAGGACCGCCCGGTGGAGCTCCACCTCACCGGCCTCCACCACCTCGACCACGCCTGCCGCACCGCCCTCGAGAACTGGGCGACCCGCCACAGCGCGACAGGCACGGAACCGGTACGCATGACGGTCCCGGAACCGGAAAGGGCGACGTCACCAGCGCCCTGACCCGCCCGCACAACCCTGGAACGCATCCGTAGAACCCTGGTGCCCCGGTCCGAGGACCGGGGCACCAGCCCGTCGCCGGCCGGCTCGACCCACCCCTCCTCCGACGGAGGTCGACCAGCCACCACCACCGGCATATCGTGGTAATCCACCGCTGAAGGGACGGACGACTCGAAGGGGGTCGTCATGGTCGAAGAGCTGGTCGTAGCCGCCGCAGCGGTCGGCGCCACCGCCCTCGCATACGTCGTCGCCGCCGCCCGAGTCGTCAAACAGTACGAACGCGGCGTGGTCTTCCGCCTCGGCCGCCTACGGGGCGCCCCCCGGCTCCCGGGCTTCACCATGGTCATCCCCGGCATCGACCACATCCGCAAGGTGAACATGCAGATCGTGACGATGCCGGTTCCCGCCCAGGAGGGCATCACCCGCGACAACGTCACCGTACGCGTCGACGCGGTCGTCTACTTCAAGGTCGTCGACGCGGCGAACGCCCTGATCACGGTCGAGGACTACAAGTTCGCCGTGTCCCAGATGGCCCAGACCTCCCTCCGCTCGATCATCGGCAAGAGCGACCTGGACGACCTCCTCTCCGACCGCGAGAAGCTGAACCAGGGCCTGGAGCTGATGATCGACAGCCCCGCGGTCGGCTGGGGCGTCCAGGTGGACCGCGTGGAGATCAAGGACGTGTCCCTCCCGGAGACGATGAAGCGCTCCATGGCCCGTCAGGCCGAGGCCGACCGCGAACGCCGCGCCCGCATCATCAACGCGGACGCCGAGCTGCAGGCCTCCAGGAAGCTGGCGGAGGCGGCGAAGGAAATGGCCGACACCCCCTCCGCCCTGCAACTCCGCCTGCTGCAAACGGTGGTTGCCGTGGCCGCCGAGAAGAACTCCACCCTCGTACTCCCCTTCCCGGTGGAACTGCTCCGCTTCCTGGAACGAGCCCAGGCAGGCCCGCCGCCGGACCCCGCACCTCCGCGGCCCCGTCCGACGTCCCCGGCACCCCCCTCCCCACCCCCTCCAAGCGAGTGACGCGGGGACGACTCCCCCACCCCTCCTCTACGCGCGTGGTTCACGCGGCCGTAACCGCGTGATACACACAGGCGGGTCACATCCTGTCCGCCAACAGGAAGGTTGTCCCGTGTCAGTGACCCGCCGCCAGGCCCTCGCCCGTACCGGTGCCCTGGGAACAGGCATCGCAGGCATCGCGTTCACCGGAGCCCTGTCCGAACTCTTCGCGGGCACGGCGGCCGCGCAGAGCAACCTCGGCCACTCCGGCTACGGCCCGCTGATCCCCGACCCGAACGGCCTGCTCGACCTGCCGAAAGGTTTCCGCTACACCGTCCTGTCCCGCGAGGGCGACGCCCTCCGCTCCGGTGAGGGCCAGGTCCCCAGCAACCACGACGGAATGTCCGCCTTCCCCGGCAGACATGGCAGTGCTCGCCTCGTACACCTCGTCCGCAACCACGAGAACCGCCACAACGGCCGTATCCCGGTCCCCACGGTCAAGGGCCTCACCTACGACCCGGCGGGCAAGGGCGGCTGTACGTCCCTGACCCTCGACGCCCGGGGCAAGGTCCTCTCCGAACGCGTCGCCATCGCCGGCACCGCCGTCAACTGCGCGGGCGGCCCCACCCCCTGGGGCACCTGGCTCACCTGCGAGGAGACCGAGGACAAGGCCGGTACCAACGGCTACACCAAGGACCACGGCTTCGTCTTCGAGGTCGACGCGGCGAACCCGCACCGCTCGGGAGCCGTCCCCCTCACCGCGATGGGGCGCTTCCAGCACGAGGCGGTCGCGGTCGACCCGCACCGGGGCGTCGTCTACGAGACGGAGGACGCCTTCGAGAAACCCTTCGGCCTCTTCTACCGCTTCCTCCCCGACAAGCCCAAGGGAGGCCTCGGTTCACTCCGCGCGGGCGGCCGCCTCCAGGCGATGCGCGTACCGGGCGTACCGGACCTCTCCTCGATCCAGGAGACAGGCGCCTGCTTCGAACGGATCGAATGGATCGACGTCCCCGACCCCCTCGCGGCCCGAACCCCCATCCGCCACCAGGACTTCGGCCCCCAGGGCATCACCCACGCCCAGAAACTCGAGGGCTGCTACTGGGGCGACCGCTGCGTCTACTTCGTCTCCTCCTTCGCCCGCAGCGCGGAGGGCTCGGCCGCCGACCACTACGGCCAGATCTGGCGCTACGACCCCGACCACCGCACCCTCACCCTGGTGATCGTCTTCGGCCCCGACACCGACATCCAGCTCCCCGGCGAATCCCCCGACAACATCTGCCTGGCCCCCACCGGCGGCCTCATGGTCTGTGAGGACGGCAACGGCACCCAACACGTCTACGGCGTCACCCGCCAGGGCCACGTCTACGCGATGGCCCGCAACGCCCAGAACATCGGCACCCCCGACGAACCGGAATGGGGCGAGTTCGCGGGAGTCACCTTCTCCCCCGACGGCCACACGATGTACGTCAACTGCTACACGCCGGGCACGACGTTCGCGGTGACGGGGCCGTGGCGCCGATGACGGCCGCCTGATCGCCGACCAGAAAGACGACCAGAAGGACGACCAGAAAGACGTCGCCGCCTGGGCCCTCTTCATCGCCCAGGCGGGTGACTTCGTGTCGGACTCCAGGTGGTCCGGCGGCCAAACGGACACACCGCGGAGCCCCCGCCCTTACTTTCATGCGGTGATCAGTCCTGTACGAAGAATCACCGTGCTCCCCACGCTCTGCGTGCTCGGCGCACTCGGTGCCGCCCTCGTCGCCTGTGGCGCGCCGCAGGCCTCGACCCGCATCGTCAACGCCACCGCCACCGCCACGGCGCGCCCCACGGCCGTGTCGTCGTCCCGGCCGCCCACGCTCGCCCCGGGCCCCGCCGGGCTCACCCCGGTGTTCGAGCACGGCCTGCGTACACGTACCGACAAGACCGTCGCGCTCACCTTCGACGCGGACATGACCGTGGACCAGGGGGAGAGGGCCGCTGCGGGCGAACGGTTCGACAATCCGCAGCTCATCGCCGCTCTGCGGCAGCTGAAGGTGCCGGCCACGGTGTTCATGACGGGGCGGTGGGTCGAGGAGTACCCGATCCAGGCGCGGTCCATCGGGCGGGACCCCCTGTTCGAGGTCGCGAACCACTCGTACAGCCACTACGCCTTCACCGAGAAGTGCCCCGGCCTGCCCACGATGGCGCCGGGGCGCATGCGGGCGGACCTGGAGCGGGCCTATCGGGTGTTCCGGGCGGCGGGCGTGACGGACCCGATGCCGTACTTCCGGTTCCCGGGCGGCTGCTACGACGGCCGCGCCCTGCGCACGCTCAGCGCGTCCGGGGTGACGGCGGTGCAGTGGGACGTGGTGAGCGGCGACGCGTTCGCGACGGACGCCGACGACGTGGCGCGGGAGGTGCTGGAGGGGGTACGGCCGGGATCGGTCGTGGTCATGCACTGCACGCGGAGTGCCGCGCCGGTGACGGAGAGGGCCGTACGGAAGATCGTGCCGAAGCTTCGGGCGCGCGGGTTCCGGTTCGTGAAGGTGTCGGAGCTGGTCGGGGCGGCGACGGCACGGTAGGAGGCCATTCAGCCAGTCGTTCTACGCTGGACATATGAGCGACTACTGCGGCACCGACCCGAACCCGGAACCCCGGCCCGCATCGGCCGCGACCGCAGCGCGGACCACGGCCGACGGTCCGCCCTTCGCCGAGTGCGTCCTGTGCCGGAAGCCCACGGAGTACCCGGAGTCCCACAAAGGGATCACGCTGTGCCCGGTGTGCGAGTGGCGGGAGGCGGAGCGGATCGCCTGCTCTGGCTGAGGCGCGGCCCGCTCATACGGCGCGGCGGGTAGTCAGGGCGCAGGCCACGGTGGCGGCGGCCGCCGCGATGAGCCCCGCCGCGATCAGGGGCAGCACGGGCACCGGGATCGTCGCGTGCTGCGAGCCGTCGACCAGGGCGGTGACCGCGACCCGGGCCGGGGACCCGGCCACCACCAGGGCCAGCAGCGCGCCGAGGAGGAGAGCGGGGACGGCCCGACCCGGCGAGCGCAGCAGCGGCCAGTTCGTGAGCGCGCCGACGGCCGTGCCGAGGAGGGCGCAGACGAGGGCGACGAGCAGTCCGGCACCGCCCGCCGGGAGCGCCTCGACGCGTGTCTGGTGGTCCGTGCTCGTGGGGGCGCTGATGATCGTGACGGCGACGGTGGCCACCGTCCCGAGGAGCGCCGCCGCGGCGAACGCGACCAGGACGCAGGCCAGGTGCGCCCGGAAGGGTCCGGCCGCCGCTCCTGTGCAACTGCGGGCGGCCGGTGGTTCGTTGGTGACGCAGATCCGCATCAGCCAGGCGGAGACGGGCAGCAATGCGGCGGCCGTGTAACCGAGCGAGTCGAGTACCGGCTGCCCGTTCTGCACCCCGATGCCGAGGAACGCCGCGTACAGGATGACGGGCGGCAGCCAGCGCTGGGAGCGGACGAGGAGGGCCGCCTGGTAGCGGAGGAGGGCGGTCATCAGGAGCTTTCCACTTCCATTTCCGGTTCCACTTCCGGTTCCAGATCGGTGAGGGCCACGGATGCCGGTGGGTCGGACGGTTCGGACGGTTCGGGCGCCTCGCCCACGCTCACCACGTGCCAGGGCGGACGGGCCCCCAGCAACGCCCTGAGCAGCGCGTCCGAGGCGGCCTGCGGGGCGGTGAACCGGTGGACCCCGGAGCCCGTTTCCTCGATCGCCGTCGCCAACTTCCGCACTTCCTCCGGTACTTGAGCGCTGGACGGTCCACGCCCCTCTACGACGACAGACGCGGAGACGGCTGCCGAGGAGTCGCCCGCCTCCGTCCCAGAAGTCCCTTTCACTGCAAGGAGATTGAGCACTCCGCCGACCACCGCGTACACCGCGTCCGGCAGCCCGGCCAGGCGTCGCGGGTCATGGTCCACGAAGACCGCGGCGGCTCCGGCGGTCGTGCGCTCGACGACCACCCTCTCCAACTCCTCCCGGGCATCGGCGTCCAGGCCGGTCCACGCCTCGTCGAGGACCAGCAACTCCGGTTCGGCGAGCAGGGCTTGGGCGACGGCGACCTTCTGGCTGCTGCCCTTGGAGAGCTCCGCCATCGGCGTACGGGCGTACTCGGCCGCCCCGAAGCGCTCCAGCCACTCGTCGGCGGCGCGGGCGGCGGCCGGACGGTCCAGGCCGTGGACGGCACCGAGGTGGGTGAGGTACTCGGCGGCGGTGAACGGCAGCGCCGCGGGGAAGCGTTCGGGGACGTACGCCGTGCGCGGGCGTCCCCTCACCCTGCCCTCCGTGGGCGCGTCCAGCCCGGCCAGGACGCGGAGCAACGTCGACTTGCCGGTGCCGTTCGCGCCCTCCACCCGGATCAGCGCGCCGGGGCCGATCTCCAGGTCGACGTCACGCAGCACCCAGGAGCCACGGAACCCGTAACGGCGACCGACCCCCTCCAGCCTCAGCGGCAACTCACGTTCCATGCCCCCATCTTGGTACAACCGCGCGAGTACATGCCGGGGGAAGACGTCCGCATGCCGGGGGGAAGACGTCCGCATGCCGGGCGAACGCGTCCCCCACCCACCGACCTCGCTCCCTCGACTTCCGGACGCGGATCTTCCGCCTGGCAGACTGGGCGGGTGACCACGAGCGACCCGACCCCTGCCCAGGCCCCTGCCCCGGCCGCCGTCCCGGATTCCGCGGAGGACAGCCCCTTCCGGCACGAGCGGACCTCCCGCGACGACGCGCCGCAGTTCGTGCTGCCCCTGGTCGTGCGCATCGAGAAGACCGCGCCCCCGGCGCGTACCGACGCCCTGGAGACGGCGGCACGGGCGGTGCTGGTGATGCTGAGCGACGCGCGGTCGCTGGGGGACGGGGAGTGGGCCGAGGTGATGCGGGACTGGCAGGACGCCCGGATCCGCAAGGTGGTGCGGCGGGCGCGCGGCGCGGAGTGGCGCCGGGCCGAGGCGCTGCCGGGCATCACGGTGACGTGCGGGTCGGCCGAGGTGCGCGTCTTCCCGCCGGTCCCCCTCGACGGCTGGCCCAAGGACCTGGCCCGGCTGCAGGTCTCCGGCACGGACCTCGACGACCCGGAGCCGCCGGCCGGGCCCGACCTCTCCGTCCCGGTCATCTGGATGAGCCCGGACCTCGACATGTCCGCCGGCAAGGCCATGGCCCAGGCCGGTCATGGCGCCCAACTCGCCTGGTGGGCCCTCTCCGACGAGGCCCGCACGGCCTGGCAGGACGCCGGCTTCCCCCTCGCCGTCCGCACCGCCGACCCGGCGGACTGGTCCGCCCTGACCGGATCCGGCCTGCCGCTGGTCCGCGACGCCGGGTTCACGGAGATCGCCCCGGGTTCCTGCACGGTGGTCGCGGACCATCCCGCGTTGCGTTCTTGAGACATCCCGTGCCTGATTTCATGACTTTCTGATCGTCCGCCCGCACCAGCCGGAAGAATTCTGACCGCTTGCGACAATGAGGTGTGGACCCCACCCCGAGTGGAATAGAAACCGGGCACATCACATTCCGCCCGGGTCGGGCTCGATGTATCGGGGGGCGTCATCAGAATTTCCTTGGTCAGGGGCTCGGCGGTCGCGGCACTTCTCGTCGCACTCCTCAGCGGATGCGGTGGCGACGATTCATCCGGCGATTCCGGAATCGACGATCCGCGACCGCCCATCAGCGAGCCCGTGGACCCCGAAGAGACCGAAGACCCCACAGAGACAGCCGATCCCGTCGAGACGGAAGATTCCGCAGAGACAACCGACCCTGTCGAGACCGACGATTCCGCAGAGACAACCGACCCCGTCGAGACGGAAGACCTCGATGAAGCCGTCGTCGGGCAGGTGCCCGATGAACTCGTGGGCGAATGGGACGGGGACGGGGACGGCTCCGCCCGGATCGACAAGATCGCCTTCTTCGGCGACGGAACCGTGAGCCTCCTCTACAACAACAGGCAGGTCCTGGAGGGCCCGGCGGTCGTGGAGGAATCACGGATGACCCTTTACGTTCCCGGGGGGCCGATCACCTACGAGAGCTGGTACATCCAGCAGTCGGACATCGGATACGAATACGGATACGCATTCGAATCCCTCTTTCTGGACGGCGTGAGTTACGTACGCCAGATCAGCTGATCCACATCCACGCACAGAAAAATAAGGGGGGCGGCCATGAGTGATCAATTCACCGTGGTGGACGAAGACGTGGTGCGCGATGTGGCCCGAGCCGTGATCTCACGGGTCGCGCCCGAGGAACTGGTCCTCTTCGGAATGAACAGCCGGGCCTATTTCCGGGACCCCGCCGGGACGCTCGAAAAGGCGGCCGGAGACGGAGGTGGGTCGAGGGAGAGCATGATCGGGGCCGGGGGCGCCGAGGTCGTCGTGCTGCTCACTCCGTTCGCCCTCGCGATGGTGCAAGGGGCGCTCTCCTCGTTCATCGGGGCGTTCGCCGCGAACCTCGCCGACGGCAGCGGCACGGCCGTCCGGAGATGGTTCGGCGGACTGCTCGGACGGACCGACGGCGCCGAGACGGCCGACGGCCCGGGCGAGGCGGACGCGGACAGCGCACTGACCCCCGCCCAGGTGGAGTGGCTGCGGGAAGAGGCGTACCGGACCTTGCTGCGGGCAGAGCTCAGGGAGGCACAGGCCCGGCTGCTGGCGGACGCCCTGGCGGGCGCGGCCCGCGTACGCCGGTGACCTGCCGGAGGCCCCGGTGTCGACCGCTCCGCCCGACCCGTTCGCGCTGCCCAGCGGCGCCAAGTTCCGGTTCGTCCTCGTCGTCACCGCTCTCGTGGGGACGATGGTCTTCATCCACAACCTGCTCTACTTCACCTTCTCGCCCGACCGCGACCGGGCCGTCGCGCTCTACCAGCGCTGTGCGGCGGCACCGGCGGACGCGGACCAGGGCGCCGGGACGGATGCCCTCTCCCACGCCCAGGCCTTCCTGACCTGCATCGCCCCGTACGAGCGGCAGAAGGCGTGGTGGGTCCTCGGCGGGCTCCTGTTGCTGGCGGTGACCGCGACGGCGATCTACCTTCTGCTGCCCAAGTACCTGGTGCGGCGCGGCCGGTTGGAGCCGGTGTCGCCGTACGACCCCGATCAGGCCCCGCTGCTGGCGCGGTTGCACTCCCTGTGCCAGGAGGCCGGGCTGCCACGGGCTCCCGAGTTCCTGGTGAGCGATCTGGACGACCGCAAGGTGGACGCGTACGCGTTCGGGCGGAGCGGCCGGCACCGGGTGGCACTGGCCCAGGGCACGGTGTGGGCCTTCGGGCGCGCCCCACGGCAGGCCCGTGCCGTCGTCCTGCACGAACTGGCCCACCTGCGGAACAAAGACGTCGACATCACCTACCTCACCGTCGCCCTGGCCCTGGCCTTCGTGCCCACGGGACTGCTGCCGCTCGCCGTCGCGCTGATCGGCACGCCGGCCTCGAACGTCCTCTCGGTGGGCTGGCGGGCCCTGGTGCTGGTCGCCCTCGTCTGGGTGACCTGCGCGTCCGTGCTGCGCACCCGTGAGTACGGCGCCGATGTGCGGGCCGCCGGCTGGGGTGCGGGACCGGGGCTGCTGGACGTGGTCGGCACCGGGTCCGGCCGTCCTGTGCCCTGGTGGCGTCGCGGGCCGTTGGCCCCGCACCCGTCCGGGGCCGCGCGGGCGGCCGAGATCGTCCGGCCCCGGGAGCTGTTCCGTCTCGGCTTCACCGAGTGCTTCGCCGCCGGCCTGGCCGTCTCGGTCGCCGCGGGCGGGCTGCTCACTCTGCTGTGGCTGATGGTGAACCGGCTCGACGCCCTCGACGCGCGGTGGACGGTCGTGCTGCTGTGCGCACCCGCCGCCCTCGCCGTGGTCGGTCTCGGAATCTGGCGCGCCGTCCTGTTCGGCGGTGACACCCCGGCGGTCCTGCTGCCGGGCCTGGGCCTCGGTCTCGGACTGGTCGTCGGCGGACCGCTCGCGCCTCAGAACGGCATCGTCCTGACGGGCCGGCCCCTCGTGCCGGGACCGGCGGCCCTGTTGTGGTCTCTCGCGCTGTGCGCGCTCACGGTGGCCCTGTCGGCGTGGATCGCCCGGTCGGCGGCGGTCTGGTACGCGGCCGAGGAGCACCCGCCCGGAAAGGGCTGGCAGGCCGGGCTGCTCGCCGCCGCGCTTCCCTTCGCGGTGCTCCTGAGCGGGTGGATGCTGCTGTACGACACCGCCGACGGGCTGGATCCGGTCCACGCGTACGCCCGGGACCTGTACGGCATGGTCAGCGGCGCGGCACCGGTGGGCCCGTACTGGCTGTGGGCCCTCGTGGAACATCCCATGACGCTGCGGTTCACCCAGTGGACGCCGCTCGTCATGGCCCTCGTGGCCGTGTGGCTGTTCCCCCTCGCCGTGCTGGGGAAGCGCCGACTGCCGTGCGACGCCGGGTCGTTGCGGCACGTCCTGACGACGAGCACGGCCACCGCCGGCGTCTTCGCGTGGTTCCAGCTCCTGGAGCGGGTGGCGCTGCACGAGGGCGTGAGCCCGGGGGTGCGCGGCCAGGACGGGTTCATCCTCGCGTTCGCCTACTGGCAGATCGGCGCCGCGATGCTGTTCCAGGGAGTCGCCGCCGCGGTGGTGACGGTACGGGTACGGCGGCACGGCCGGCTCGCCGTCCCGTTCGCCCTGCTGACCGCCTTCCTGACCGGCTGCCTGCTGACCGTGGTGTTCTTCGCCGGGGTCGTCCTGGCCGGCTGCGCGGACGCCTTCGCCGTCGCCCCGGGTCCGTGCGCGCTGGACCTGCCGCTCTCCCTCGTACGCGACACGCTGCTGCGGATCCTGGTCGGAGGGTTCCTCTGCGCACTGGCGGGGGTGGCGGTGTCACTCGGCCTGCCGCGGCTACGGGGTGAGCGCCATCCCGTACCGCCGCCACCCCCCACAGCCCCCGCACCGCCCGCGCCACCCATGCGTCCCCCGTCCCCCCACCCGCATCTGACACAACGGCACCAAGGGCACCAAGGGCACCATCAGCACCCGATCGCCCTGGCCTGTCTTCCGGTGGCTCTCGTGCTGGGGTTCGCGCTCGCCGTCAGCCCCACCGAGCGGACGTCCGCCGGCTCCGACGGCTCGTCCCCGTCGGACGGCGCTCCCGTCGCTTCCTCGGCTGCCGCCTGCCGGAAGTTCGACGGTCTCCTGGGGTCCATCGACTCCCTGAGCCCGGCCGAGACCGACGCCCAGCTCTACGAAGCGGTCCACCTCGCCCTGCTGGCGGACGACAACCGGCTCGCCACCGCGTTCCAGGGGCTGTTCGCCGCCGCCCAGGCCGGGGACGCGGAAAGGTTCGGCTCCCTGACCGACAGCATCGACACCCGGTGCGCCGCCGAAGGAGCCCCGCTGCGGAACCTTCCCTAGCGAATTCACCGTCCGTGGGGGTGCGTTGCGCCGGGTCCGCCTGACCTGGACGTACTCAGCCCGTTCAAAGCTCGTTGAACAACTCCACCACTCCGCACGTATCTCCCTGCACTGGCCAAGCAACTGCCCCAACGACCAGTTGGCATCACCCGGGAGGATCACTTTGCGGCGTCTCAACGGCTCGCTCATCGCCAGTCTGGCTCTCGTCGTCACCGTCGGCGCGCTGGCTTTCCCCGTCTGGTCCTACGCCGACCGTTCGGGCACCGCTCAGGCCAACATGGCCTCCGGCACGGTGAACACCCAGTGGGGACCGCTGACGGCGGCCGACCGGGACCTCATCGTCCGCGTGCGGCTCGCCGGGCTGTGGGAGCTGCCCGCCGCCGAGCAGGCGATGCAGCGCTCCAGCAGCCCGGAGGTGAAGGAGGCGGCGGACCACCTGATCGTGGGCCACAAGGATCTCGACCAGCGGGTGCGGAACGTGGCGGCCCAGCTGGGCGTCGAGATTCCGAACGTGCCGAACGCCCAGCAGCAGGGCTGGCTGCAGCAGATGAACAACGCCACGGACGACCAGTACGACCGGGTGTGGGCCAACCTGCTGCGCTCCGCGCACGGCAAGATCTTCCCGGCCATCGGGCAGGTGCGGAACATGACCGAGAACACCCTGGTGCGCCAGCTGGCCTCGGACACCAACCAGACCGTGCTCGACCACATCACGATGCTGGAGAAGACCGGCCAGGTCGACTTCGACGCGATCGCCAACGGCACGATCTGACGCGGCCCCGGCGCCCACCCCGAGCGGCGGGCGCGGCCCCGACATCCACACCCGCGGTCACCAGCCGCACTTCAGCCAAAGTTCAGTCCCCAACGATCAGTTGGTTTCCTCCGGGAGGCTCATTTGCGACGCTCCAAGGGCTCAGTCCTCGTCGCCCTGGCGATCGCCGGCACGCTCACCGCGGTCGCCTACCCCATCTTCTACTCGTACCCCAACCGCAACGCCACAGCCGCGGCCGCGCTCACCGGTGACACGGTGACCACGCAGTGGGGGCCGCTCACCCCCGCCGACCGCGACCTGCTCATCCGCGTGCGGCTGGCGGGTCTGTGGGAGCTGCCGGCCGGTCAGCAGGCCCTGGAGCGCAGCGGCAGCCAGTCCGTCAGGGAGGCCGCCGACCACCTGATCGTGGGCCACACCGACCTCGACAAGCGGTCGCGGATCATCGCGGCGAAGCTGGGCGTCGAGCTGCCGAACCAGCCGACGGCGGAGCAGCAGGGCTGGCTGGACCAGATGACCGCCGCCAAGACCGAGGCCGAGTACAACAAGACCTGGGCGAACCTGTTGCGCGCCGCGCACGGCAAGATCTTCCCGGCGATCGCCACCGTGCGGAACTCCACCCGCAACACGCTGATCCGCCAGCTGGCCTCCGACGCCAACCAGACCGTGCTGGACCACATCACGATCCTGGAGGGCACCGGCGTGGTCGACTTCGCGACCATCGCCGACAACTCGGTCAGCGGTACCGCCAGCCCGACCGGTCCGCCGCCGCCCGTCCCCGGCCAGGTACCGCCCGCCGCGCCCCCGGCCGAGCCGTCCACCAACCCGGATGTGCAGTCGAAGCCGTCGCCCTTCGAGTCCAATGCGGTCCCCACCGGCCGTCCGGACCCGGAGGAGATCAACCAGGACCAGGGTCAGCCGCAGGTCCAGTAGCCCGACCGCTCGAGAGGCCCGAAAGCTCAAATGTTGCTCTGAAGGTCCCCTCCACGGGGTTCGGCCCCGGCTGCCGGGGCCATGACTCCGTCACGCCGGAACACAGGTCCGTCGTAAGGAGACACAGAGGGTCCTGGTGAAGCCGTGACCGACGTGACCGAGGAGGGGACGGGGACGATGGAGCAGATCGCACAGTTGGGAACGGGCATCGGCTGGCGGCCGGAGATCGCCGACGCCGTCGAGCGCATGGCCGGGCCGGCGGGCGGTGTCGACTGGGTCGAGGTCGTCGCCGAGAACGTCTGTCCCGGCCACATCCCCGAGTCGCTGCTGCGCCTGCGCGAGCGCGGCGTCACCGTCGTGCCGCACGGCGTCTCCCTCGGCCTCGGCGGCGCCGACCGCCCCGACGAGCAGCGCCTGCGCTCCCTCGCCGAGCGCGCGGAGGCCCTGGGCGCCCCCCTCGTCACCGAGCACATCGCGTTCGTACGGGCGGGGGGCGCCCTCACCGCTTCGCCGCAGCTGGAGGCCGGGCACCTGCTGCCGGTGCCGCGCACCCGGGACGCCCTCGACGTGCTGTGCGAGCACGTCCGCATCGCCCAGGACGCGCTGCCCGTGCCGCTCGCCCTGGAGAACATCGCGGCCCTCATCAACTGGCCGGGCGAGGAGATGACGGAGGGACAGTTCCTCTACGACCTCGTCGACCGGACCGGGGTCCGGCTCCTCATCGACGTGGCGAACCTCCACACCAACCACGTCAACCGGGGCGAGGACCCCGCGAAGGCGCTCGACGAGCTGCCGGTCGAGGCCATCGCGTACGTCCATGTCGCGGGCGGTTTCGAGCGCGACGGCGTCTGGCACGACAGCCACGCCCACCCCGTCCCCCAGCAGGTCCTCGACGTCCTCGCCGACCTCGCCTCCCGCGTGTCCCCGCCGGGCGTTCTTCTGGAGCGCGACGAGAACTTCCCCGAGCCGGGCGAGCTGGAGCGGGAGCTGGGGGCGATCCGGGGGGTGCTGGAGAAGGCCGAGGTGCGGGGGTCTGACACGCGGACCCCCGCCGCCGGGTCGGTCTCCGTCGCGGAGGCCGAGCCCGCCACACGGCAGCGGCTCGGGCTCGCGCAGGCCGCGCTGCTGTCGGCGCTGGTCGCGGGGACGCCGGTACCCGAGGGGTTCGACCGGGTGCGGCTGGGGGTCCAGGCGCGGGCCCTCGCGGCCAAGCGGGCGGACGTCGTGGCCAAGGTGGCCCCGGAGCTCCCGGAGATCCTCGGCTCGTCGTACCGGCCGGCCTTCGTCGCGTACGCGCAGGGCCACCCGATGACCGACGGCTACCGGCGTGACGCCCTCTCCTTCGCCGAGCACGTGCTGCTGACGGGCCGCCCCGCCGACGCGGACGTCCTGCGCGAGGTGCGCCGGTGGTGGCTGGAGCGTTCGGGCCCGGCCCCGCTCTCCCAGCGTCCGACGGCCCGGCTGGCCCGGGCGACCCGCAGGGTGCTGCTACGCCGCTGAGCCGGGGTGTTCACGCCCAGATGTGCTGCGATTAACAAACCCGTGCCCCACCCACGGGTTTGGCGTCCCTTTCGCTCCGCTTTCATCTGACCTGTCCGGCGCTCCGCGTACCCCATCCGACGCGCTTTGCCCCCTCCTCAACCATTCCTCCTCATACGGCAGTTGGCGTAGACCGGGCAGTAACATGCCAGATCGAAGGCCAATCAGCACCCGAGCGCATTAGCGTGCGGTGCCGCGAGCAGGAGGCACCATGCGAACCACCGACCGCCGAGGAGGACTGTTCAGTGGCACAGGGCTCATCGTCGCCGGACTGACGGCGACACTCCTCGCGCTGATCTTCCCGATCTGGTCCTACGCGGACCGCTCCGGCACCGGCGTCAGCGTGCTCAACGCGTCGACCGTGACGACGCAGTACGGTGCGCTGTCGGCACTGGACCGGGAGTTCATCACCAAGGTCAGACTGGCGGGGCTGTGGGAGCTGCCCGCCGGACAGCAGGCCCAGGCGAAGGGCACCACCGCGGCCGTACGGACCGCCGGGGACCATCTCATCGAGGGCCACACCTTCCTCGACGCCCGCGTCCGCAACGTCGCCGCGCGTCTCGCCCTGCCGCTGCCCAACCAGCCGACCGATCAGCAGAAGGCCTGGCTGGACGCACTGACGGCGGCCCAGGGCGAGCAGTACGACCGCGAGTTCGCCAACATCCTGCGCCTGGCGCACGGCAAGGTGTTCTCCGTCGTCGCCCAGGTCCGCGCCACCACCCGCAACTCGCTGGTCCGCGACCTCGCCGACGACGCCAACGCCACCGTCCTCGACCACATCAGGGTCCTGGAGGCCACCGGGCTCGTCGACTACGACGCGATCGCCCGGGACACGGCCTCCGCGGGCGCCCCGCCCCTCACCAACTCCCCCGCCACATCGGACCCGTCGGCCGACCCGGGCTCACCGATCCCGGTGACCCCCTCGCCGACGCCGCCCGCCCCGGCCCCCGCCGACGCGTCGCCGCGCTACCCACTGCCGCCGGCCGCGAACGGACCGGCGGAGGACGACGGCTAGCGGGACCGGTCGTTCACCCGTCGCGGTGAAGCCCCTCGCGGTGAAGCCCCTCGCGGTCCGTCCCTCGCGGGGCCCCCGCGGTCGCGCGGCCCGACCAATTGCGGGCCGCGACGGCGAACAAACGGAAGAGACCGGGAACCTTCCCTCCGGATTACGGACATCGCGCGCCGACACCCCCGGCCGGCGCATAGAAACACGCCATGTTCTGGGTTCTCTTCCTGCTCATGGCCTGGGCCGCCGCCGGTGTGTCCTGTGCCCGGCTGTGCCTGACCTCCCTGCGCGCGGCGGCGGCCGACACCGACGCCCACCCCGCCCACGCCCATCACTGCCACCGGCTCACCCTGTACGAGGCGGCGTTCCTGTCCGGCGGCCCCGCCCGCGTCGCCGACCTCACCCTGGTCGCCATGGCCCGTCAGCGCCGGCTCCTCCTCGCCCACACCGGCTGGGCGACCGTCGTGGACCCGGACGGCCGGGACGAGATGGAACGCTCGGTCATCGGAGCGATAGGCCCCGGCGGGCAGTCCCGGATAGCGCCCGTACGGCAGAGTGCCGCGGGCGCGGAGTGCGTACGGCGCCTCTCCGACCGGCTCGTCGCGGCCGGGCTGGCCGTGCCGGACGCGGCGCGGACGAGTGTGGCCGACGCGGTCACACAGGTGCGGGGCGCCGCGCTGGCCGTGTGCGGGCTGGGGGCGCTGGCGCTGATGCTGCCCTCGCAGGGGTTCGCGGAGCAGCGCGTGCTGGTCGCGTTGTGGTTCGCGCTGCCGCTGGCGCTGACGTTGTGCTGTCTGGTCATCGCGCGGGTCGAAGGGCGGCCGTACACGCGGTGGGCGTCGCCGGAGGGGCGGCGGGTGCTGGGGGCCGTGGCGGGGCGGGGCGGGCGTGAGGGGGCGGACCTTGTCTCGGTGGCCGTCTGGGGGGTGGGGGCTGTGGAGTCCCCCGAGGTGCGGGCGGCGTTCGCACATCGGTAGCGCCATGGTCCACGGTCCCGCGCCTCGGCGAACACACTGCTGGACGGTGCTTTACATTCGACCCCTTTCATAAGAACCATCCCTTTTGTCACTGTCGTGCTTCGAAGGGATTCTCGATGCGGGCTGCCGTTCTCTACGGGACCGTCGGGGCGGTGTTGCTGAGTGCCCTCGGCGCCGCGCCGGCCAGAAGTGACATGGGCCGGGCGGAGTGGGCGGTCGCCGTCGCGGCGGAGCGGGCCGCCGATGAGGGGATCGAGTTCGGGAAGTGTCCGGCTGAGGAGGGGCTGCCGGACGTGGTGGAGTGCGGGACGGTCGAGGTGCCGCTCGACTACGCGCGTCCGAACGACGAGCAGATCGCGCTGACCGTCAGCCGGGTCGAGGCCCGTGCGAAGGACGCCAAGGGGAAGAAGGTCGAGCGGCAAGGAGCCCTCGTGTTCAATCCCGGTGGGCCCGGGGCCTCCGGGATGTCCTTTCCGCTCATCGGCCACCTCCCCCAGTGGAATCGGGTCGCCGCCGCGTACGACCTCGTGGGATACGCCCCGCGCGGGGTCGGCCGGTCCGCGCCGCTGTCCTGCCAGGATCCGCAGCGGCTGCTCCGGGGGCCCTCACCGGCGCCGACGCACCCCTCGGAGTCGTACAAGAGGGAGCGGATCGCGCGCGCGAAGGCGTACGCGCGGGGGTGCGCCGAGCGGGGCGGGAGCGCGCTGCGGCACTACCACTCGCTCAACAACGCCCGCGACCTGGACGTGCTGCGCGCCGCGCTCGGCGAGCACCGGCTGACGTTCATGGGAGCGTCGTACGGGACGTACTTCGGGGCGCTGTACGCGTCGCTGTTCCCCTCGCGTGTACGCCGGATGGTCTTCGACGGCGCGGTGAACCCCGATCCCGATCAGATCTGGTACGAGAACAATCTCGACCAGTCGGCCGCGTTCGAGGAGCGCTGGGCCGACCTCCGCGCCTGGATCGCCAAGCACCACAGGGTGTACGGGCTGGGTGACACCTCGGAGAAGGTGCTCCGCAGCTACGAGCGGGCGTCGACCCGGCTGGCCTCTCGACCGGCCGGGGGCAAGGTGGGACCGGGACAGCTGCAGAGCACGTTCCTGCAGGCCGCGTACTACGACGACTACTGGCCGCAGCGTGCGCTGGCCCTCTCCGCGTATCTGAAGGGCGATCCGAAGCCGCTGGTCCAGATCGCCGGGCCCTCCCCGGAGGGGGCCGTGGAGCAGGAGAACACGCACGCGGTGTACACGGCCGTCGAGTGCAACGACGGGCCCTGGCCGACCGAGTGGCAGGTCTGGGACCGCGACAACACGCGGCTCGCGCGGACGGCGCCCTTCGAGACGTGGGACAACGCGTGGACGAACCTGCCGTGCGCGTACTGGACCGGGCCGCGTCAGCGTCCGCTGGATGTGCGTACGGGACCGGGCGAGCTACCGCCGACGCTGATCCTGGCCGCCGAGCGGGACGCGGCCGCGCCGTACGAGGGGGCGCTCGAGCTGCATCGGCGGCTGTGGGGATCGGTGCTGGTGACCGAGCGGGACGCGGGCAACCACGGGATCGCGGGCGGGCCCAACAAGTGCGTCAACGCGTACGTGGAGGCCTACCTGTTGGAGGGGAGGCTGCCGGAGCGGAGGGCCGCCTGTACGGCGCGGCCCGAGCAGAGGCCGAGCGCCTCGCGCGTCGCGGCCGCCGGGGAACTGCGGGTCGGTCGTGGCTGATCGCGCAGTTCCCCGCGCCCCTGTCGGGACTCAGGCCAGGCCCGCCACCAACTCGGCCACCGACTTCCTGCGGCCCGTGTAGAACGGGACCTCCTCGCGGACGTGCATACGGGCCTCCGAGGCACGGAGGTGACGCATGAGGTCGACGATGCGGTAGAGCTCGTCGGCCTCGAACGCGAGGATCCACTCGTAGTCGCCCAGGGAGAAGGAGGCGACCGTGTTGGCGCGGACGTCCGGGTAGCCGCGGGCCATCTTGCCGTGGTCGGCGAGCATACGGCGGCGGTCCTCGTCGGGCAGCAGGTACCAGTCGTAGGAGCGCACGAAGGGGTAGACGCTGACGTAGTCGCGGGGCGTCTCGTCGGCGAGGAACGCCGGGATGTGCGAGCGGTTGAACTCGGCGGGCCGGTGCAGCGCCATGTTCGACCACACCGGGGTCAGGGCGCGGCCCAGCCTGGTGCGGCGGAAGAGGTTGTACGCCTCCTGGAGCTGGTCGCTGGTCTCGGCGTGCCACCAGATCATGAGGTCGGCGTCGGCGCGCAGGCCCGACACGTCGTACGTACCGCGGATGGTCACGTCCTTCGCGGCGAGCTGGTCGAACAGCTCCTGGACCTCGTCGGCGTAACCGGCGCGGTCCTCCGGCAGCACGTCCTTCAGCCGGAAGACGGACCACAGCGTGTAGCGGATGACCTCGTTGAGGTCCTTGGCCAGCTTGCCCTTGTTGGGGATCCGGCCGGACTCGGTGGTGGGGGCGTCGTCGCTCATGGTTCTTATTCTCCCGCTCCGCCGTGGAGGCTTTGCACCGGGTTGGCGGTGAGGTGCCGCACTGCGCGCAGGTCACCGTGGATCTGGTCGACCGCCGCCGTCGCGCTCGCGACGCAGGCCGGGATGCCGACGCCGTCGTACGCCGCGCCGCAGACCGCGAGGCCGGGCAGCTTGCCGATGTGCTCGCGGACGCGGGCCACGCGCGCGTGGTGGCCGACCGGGTACTGGGGCAGGCCGTCGTCCCAGCGGGTGACGCGGGTTTCGAGGGGCGTGGCGGACAGGCCGGTGGCCTCGCGCAGGTCGTTCCTCGACACGTCCACGAGGTGGGCGTCGTCGTGGTCCAGGATCGCCGTCTCGCCGTACCGGCCGACCGAGGTGCGCAGGACCAGCAGGTCCGGGTTCTCGTCGGCGATCCAGCCCCACTTCTGGGAGGAGAACGTGGACGCCTTGATGGTGCGGCCGTCCACGGGCGGCACCAGGAAGCCGCTGCCCTCGGGCAGGGCGATGTCGGCGCGGCGGTAGGCGAGGGTGACCAGGGCCATCGAGGCGTACTCGACGGCGGACAGCTCGGCGGCGGCCTCGGGGGCCTCGGCCCGGAGGAGGCCGGCGGCGACGGGGGCGGGGACGGCCACGACGACGGCGTCGGCGTGCAGGACGCGGTCCCCGGTGCCCACGCGCCAGCCGCCGTCGGCCTCGCGTCGCAGCTCCGTGACCGGGGTGCCGGTGAGGATCTCGGCGCCGCGGGCCCGGACCGACTCGGCGACCGCGAGCGGCAGTTGCCCCACTCCGCCCTCGATGCCCAGGAAGACCGGCCCGGTCTGCTGGGCGGCGGCCGCGCGCTCCTGGATCCCTCGGACGGCCTCCGTGAGGGAGGTGTGCGTCCGGGCGGCCTGGAAGAGCTGCGGGACGGCCGAGCGCATCGAGATGCGGTACGCGTCGCCCGCGTAGACACCGCCGAGGAGGGGCTCCACCAGGCGGTCGACGACCTCGCGGCCGAGGCGGGCCGCCACGTACTCCCCCACCGCCACGTCGTCGCCGACCTCGGTGCGCGGCAGGCCGGCGTCCCGCTCGATACGGGCCAGGCCCTCCTCGGACAGGACGCCGGAGAGCGCCGCGGCGGTGCCGGGGACACCCATGACGTGCCCCTTGGGCATGGGCCGCAGGGCGCCCCGCGTCCAGAGGGAGGCCGTGGCGGTGGCGGGCGCCTGGAGCCGGCCGGCGAGACCGACCTCTCGGGCGAGGGCGACCGCCTCGGGGCGGCGGGCCAGCATCGACTCGGCGCCGAGGTCGACGCGTGCGCCCGCGATCTCGCCGGGCAGCAGCTTGCCGCCGACCCGGTCCGAGGCCTCCAGGACGGTCACTCCGGCACCCCGGTCCAGCAGCCCGTGCGCGGCGGCCAGCCCCGCGATCCCGGCCCCGACGACAACGACGTGCCCGGCGGCGTGCCCGGCGTCCGTACGTGATCCGCTCATGGTTCCACCTTCTCAGATCGCCCGCGTGGCCCGGCCGAGTCCCGACCGTGACCGCTTCGGGACCCGTTCCGGCCAACGTTCCGGCACGCTCCCACGTCGAAGGACCGTCAGCAGGACAAGCAAGCCGGTCTCGACCCTCGGGGGGTACGCCGCAATGGCCGAAACACACGTACGACGTTCGAGGCGGCCCGCAGGGGCCCTGGCCGCCCTCTTCCTCGCCGCCGCCCTGGCGCTCGCGGGCTGCGGCGCCAATGACGACGCCTCGGGCGGAGAGACGGCCGCCGACAGCAAGGCGGACACGACCGCCCGGCAGGAAGGCGCCCTGAGCGGCGAGAGCGGCAGCGACCAGAGCGGCGGCAAGGCCGCCGACGCACCGCCCCGGATCAATCCGAGCCACATCATCCGCACAGCCTCACTGACCGTGCGGGTCAAGGACGTGCCGAAGGCCCTGGACGAGGCCCGCACCGCCGTGGAGAACGCGGGCGGGTACGTCGGTGACGAGTCCACGACCCGGGACGGCGAGGACCGCGAACGCACCCGGGTCGTCCTGCGCGTGCCCACCGACAAGTACGAGGAGGTCCTCGGCGATCTGGAGGGCACCGGCACGCTGATCGAGCGCAAGACCAAGGCCGAGGACGTCACCGACCAGGTCGTCGACGTGGACAGCCGCATCAAGACGCAGCAGGCGAGTGTCGCCCGCATCCGCGAGCTGATGGACCGGGCGACCAAGCTCAGCGATGTGGTCACCCTGGAGGGGGAGTTGAGCAGCCGTCAGGCCGACCTGGAGTCGCTGCTCGCCCAGCAGAAGTCCCTGAAGGACCGCACGAGCCTGGCCACCATCACGCTCTCGCTGTCGGAGACCGCGGTGAAGAAGGCCGACAAGGACGACGAGCCCGGCTTCACGGACGCGCTGGCGGGCGGCTGGAACGCGTTCGTCGCCGTGTTCCGCTGGCTGGGCATGGCACTCGCCGCGATCCTCCCCTTCGCCCTGGCCGCGGCCCTCGTCCTGCTCGTGTGGTTCCGCTTCGTCCACTCCCGCCGGCCCGCCCCGGCGACGGCTCCGGCAGGCACCTCCGGCTCGCTCCCGGCCGCCGACCCCGACAAGGAGGACTGAGGCCGGCCGAATCGGCGGCACGGGCCGGCGGCGCCGAAATGCGGGGCCCCCGTAGCGTGTTCCCATGAACATGAGCCGCGCTGAAGAACGTTCGAGGGAACGCCTGGTGGTCGTCGGAGGCGACGCGGCGGGCATGTCCGCCGCGTCGCAGGCACGCCGGCTGCGGGGCCCCGACGAACTGGAGATCGTGGCGTTCGAGCGGGGCCACTTCACGTCCTACTCGGCGTGCGGCATCCCCTACTGGGTGGGCGGCGACGTCGCCGACCGCGATCTGCTCATCGCCCGCTCACCCGATGAGCACCGGGCCCGCGACATCGATCTGCGGATGCGTACGGAGGTCGTGGAGATCGACGTCGACGGCGCACGCGTGCGCGCGCGTGACCTCGATTCCGGTGCCGAGGCGTGGACTTCGTACGACAAGCTCGTCATCGCGACCGGGGCCCGCCCGATCCGCCCCGACCTGCCCGGCGCCGACGCCCCCGGTGTGCACGGCGTCCAGACCCTGGACGACGGCCAGGCGCTGCTCGACACCCTGACCGCCACCGAGGGCCGGTGCGCGGTGGTCGTCGGCGCGGGGTACATCGGTGTGGAGATGGCCGAGGCGCTCATCAACCGCGGCTACGAGGTCACGGTCGTCAACCGCGGCGAGGAGCCCATGTCGACCCTCGACCCGGACATGGGCCGCCTGGTGCACAAGGCCATGGAGGGCCTGGGCATCACCATGGTGAACGACGCCGAGGTCACCGCCCTGCGCACCGGCGACGACGGCCGCGTCCGCGCGGTCGTCACCGAGGACGCCGAGTACCCGGCGGACGTGGTCGTCCTGGGCATCGGCGTACGCCCCGAGACGGCACTGGCCAAGGCGGCCGGGCTGCCCCTGGGCGACCACGGCGGCCTGCTCACCGACCTCTCCCTGCGGGTCCGGGGCCACGAGAACATCTGGGCCGGCGGCGACTGCGCCGAAGTCCTCGACCTGGTCTCCGGCCGCCATCGCCACATCCCGCTCGGCACCCACGCCAACAAGCACGGCCAGATCATCGGCGCCAACATCGGCGGCGGCTATGCCACTTTCCCCGGCGTCGTGGGCACCGCCGTCAGCAAGGTCTGCGACCTGGAGATCGCCCGCACCGGCCTCCGCGAGAAGGACGCGGACCGGGCAGGTTTCCAGTACGTGACGGTCACCATCGAGTCCACCAGCCGCGCCGGCTACTACCCCGGCGCCGCCCCCATGACGGTAAAGATGCTCGCCGAACGCCGCACGGGCCGCCTCCTGGGCGTCCAGATCGTCGGCCGCGAGGGCGCGGGCAAGCGCGTGGACATCGCGGCCGTCACCCTCACCGCGGGCATGACGGTGGAACAGATGACCACTCTCGACCTCGGCTACGCCCCACCCTTCTCGCCGGTCTGGGACCCGGTCCTGGTGGCGGCGAGGAAAGCGGTGGCGGCGCTGAGGTCGGGCGCCTGACAGCCAGGGCTCTGGCACAGCACCCCTACGGCGAACCCGCGTCGACCCGACAACCCCGCCTAAACAGCGGACGTTCCGTTGATCCGATCGATGACCTGCCGAGCCTGCTCCGCCGGCGGGCGACTGGGCAGCGAGGACACCGACGCGGAGGCCGTCACAGCGGGCGGCGCGGTGGGCGCCGTCGCCGGCTTCGCATGAGCCGCCGCCGGTCGAGCCGACCGCAGCCGATGGCTCACCGCCTCATCGAGCGTCACCGGCCGCTGCATCCGCGCCGCCAACCGCCCGGCCTCCTGGCCGAGCGCGACCACGTCTTCCCATGGCAGCCGCACCACCAGCGATATCTCGGCCTCACCATCGGGGGTGGCGTGCATCGGAGGAGTAACTCGGTCGTTCATCGCCTGTTCCTCACGTAGATCCGCGGTTGAGAAGTCATACGCACCACCCGTCCCGCACGTTCACCGGAACCGGCGCCCAAGCCCGCCTACGTGCGGCACACCTGATTCCGGCCCCGTATCCAGGGCAGATGTCCGGTGTGGTCATCCCCGTCCATGACGTGAACCCCGTGCGCCGTACGCCCTACGTGACCTACGCGCTGATCGCCGTGAGTGTCTTCGTCTTCGTCTTCATGCCGGGTCTCGCCGGTTCCGTACCCGGTGACAGCGAGCTGGCACGGCTGTGCCACACGCAGGCGTTCCTGGAGCAGTACGCGGCGGTTCCACAGGAGTTGATCCGCCATCAGCTGCCCCAGCTGGTACCGACCGGCGAACTCACCCGCTCGGGCGGCTGCGCGCTGGGCCCGCCGGGCTACGACAAGTCGCCCGCGCTGTCCGTCCTCACCGCACTGTTCCTGCACGGCGGCTGGCTGCACCTGCTGGGCAACATGTTGTTCCTGCTGATCTTCGGCACCAACATCGAGGACCGGCTGGGCCACGTCCGCTTCGCGCTGTTCTACGTCGCCTGCGGATATGCGGCCACCTACGGTTTCGCCCTGGCGAACCCCGGCTCGGGTGACCCGCTGATCGGCGCCTCCGGGGCGATCGCCGGGGTGCTCGGCGCGTATCTCGTCCTCTACCCGAAGGTCAGGGTCTGGGTCCTGGTGCCCTTCCTGGTCTTCCTGCCGCTGCGGCTGCCGGCCTGGCTGGTCCTGGGCTCCTGGTTCGTGCTCCAGGCGGTGTACTCCTCGGGTGAGGGCGTCTCCGACACGGGCACCGTGGCGTACGCGGCCCACGTCGTCGGCTTCGCCGCGGGCATGCTGCTGGCCTGGCCACTGCGCCCCGGCACGCCACCGCCACCGGAGCCGCAGGGATTGCTGTTCGGCAGGCGGGCGCGGTCGGACTGGTGAGATCAGCGGGGCTGGCTCCCGCGAGACGTCGGCACGCTGGAGGGCTCTCCGGTCGACGGCATCAGACGGCGATGATCTGCCACTGTTTCTCCGGCCCGCCGTTGTAGGTGAACTGGTTGATGTCGGCCCCGTCCGCGGTCGAGCCCGCGTCGACGTTGAGCGACAGTCCGCTGAACCGGTTGGTGAGGTAGTAGTAGCCGTCGCCGGTCGGCGTGACCGCCCAGTGCTGCTGGGGAACGTTGTGGTCCGCGTAGATGGCGACGTTCCCGCCGTCCACCCGCGAGAGTCCGGCCACCTCCATCAGCTTGCCGCTGTTCACGTTCTTGATCTCGTAGTAGCCGTCTCCGGTGGAGGCGAACGTCCACTTCTGGGCGGTGTTGTTCAGCCACGGCCACTGCTGGATGTTGGTGCCGTTGGCGGTGCCGAAGTCGTACACGTCGGCGACCTTGCCGCTCTTGCGGTTGACGATGCGGTAGACGGTGCCGTCGCCCGGCAGGACTCTCGACAGCAGTAGCGGCTTGGCCGTCCGGCCGCCGATGTGGACGCCGCCCATGTTGGCGTAGCCGCCGGTGGCCGCGTTGGCCTGGAGCCGCACGAAACCCACGTTCCGCGCGGGCCATTCGGCCACCTTGGTGGCTCGGCCGGCGGCCCAGGTCCCGGTGGCGACCTGCGTGAAATTCGTACCGTCGGTGCTGGTGGAGATGGTGTACGAGGTGATGTCGCCGTCGGTGGTGTTGCTGCGGTTCCACTGCTTGGGCAGGTACTCCAGGGTGGAGACGTTGCTCCACACCCCGCCCAGATCGATCGTGATCGAGTGAGGCAGGGCCGGGGACAGTCCCCACGTCGACCAGCAGGTCTCGTAGCCCCTGTCGCTCAACCCGTCGATGGCGTTGAGCGGTCCCTCCCGGTCGCGGAATCCGGTGGCGTAGGCGCTGACGGGCGTCACGGGGTGCTCGGCGCGCAGCATCTGCGTCGGCAGCGGGGGCCTGGAGGTGTTGGGGCTCCAGGCCGCCCCGACCTCGGCGAGTCGGTTGACGATGTTGGTGTCCAGCCTGCCGTTGCGGTTGGGCGGGCAGTTGAGGATGAACGAGGTGTACTTCGGCTCCAGGTCGGCCAGGTGGGACAGGATCGCGTCCTTGCTCATCAGGCTCTCGGTCGGCGTGGCCGGATGCCAGAACCAACCGTTGCTGATCGTCTGTCCCTGCGTGGCGGCGTAGGTGTTCCCGGCCGGCGCCGAGACGCCCAGCGGCTCCTCGAAGTAGATCGCGTCGCCGAGGAACGGCACCGACAGCGCACCGTGGTCGATCATGACGATGTCCGGCTGGAGGGACTTCACGTGCTCGCGGATGCGCTGGTAGGAGACGGCCTGCTGGCCCATCTGCCAGGCGTAGCCGTCGGTGACGAACATGTCGATGGTGCCGTAGTTGGTGAGCAGCTCGGTGATCTGACCGAGCATGAAGGTCATGTCACTGGGCTGGATGGCATCGGTGATCTCGAGACCGGACACCTTGTGCCGGCTCTCCCACGCCTCGACGCCGAAGGTGCGGTCCCATATCGAGTAGTAGAACCCGACCCTCAGCCCCTTCGCGCGGAAGGCGTCACAGTACGCCTTCACCACGTCCTGCTTGTAGGAGCTGTTCGCCACGTTCTGGGTGCCGTAGGCGCTCGGCCACAGTGCGAAGCCGTCATGGTGCTTGGTCGTCAGGATGCCGTAGCTCATCTTCGCCGCCGCGGCGGCGGAGGCCCACTGGGCACAGTCCACGGCGGTGGGGGCGAAGAGAGCGGGGTTCTGGTTGGGGGCGGCCCACTCCTCGTTGGTGAACGTGCCCAGGCTGAAGTGGTTGAACATGCCGAACCGCATGTTCACCAGGTTCTCCAGATTGGTCTGGGGGTCCGCGGCGGCGGCCTTCGCCAGCAGGGGCGACAACGGGGGGATCACGGGCAGCGCGGTCGCGGCAGCAGCGGCGCCCGCGGCACCCAGCAGCGCGCGACGGGAGAGTCTTCCTGACGACATGGGTGTACTCCCTGTTCGGGGTGGCTGTGGTGTTCGGGGTGAGGGGGCTGGGAGCGGCAGCCCGAGGGCGTGCGGTCTCCAGACCTTCAGGCGCGGCCCTCCCCCTGGGCTCCGAAGCGCCGGATGTTACGCATGAAGTTCGATGACGTAACCGCCCCGTGTCAACAGGTAAGAGGATGAAAGTGCTACCGCAGAGAGCGGGTTGGTCGGGTTCACCCCTCTAAGCACCTGTTCGTTCTGCCGTAGACATGCCATGTTTCGCAGAAGCGGAGGGCGAGCTCCGGGCGGCCTGCGCCAGCATGCAAAAAGGCACCTGAGCCCGCGGCACAGACCCCAAAGGGTAGGAGCGCAAGGGTCAGCGCATCACGGATGCGCATCATTGATGGGATGGATTGATCCCCCAAGAGGCCGCCCGGCGAGCACCACTAGATCATCTCACCCCTTTTTTCAGGAGACTTCCCGTTCTCCTCTAGACGGCTCATCAACCAGCGTCTATAAACATCCCATCTCTCCGGGGGCGACACACAGCAGTCGCATCTCCGAAACAATCCCCCGCTTCGGGACCAGCGCGAGGAAGTACCGATGAGACTCAGAAACGCCCTCTGCTCCACCGTCGCCACTCTGTCCGCCCTGGCGCTGCTCAGCGCCTGCGGCGGATCCGCCGCCACCGAGGAGTCGTCCAGCGGCACCCCGCTGGTCGGGGTCGACTACCCGCGCTCCGACACCGACTTCTGGAACTCGTACATCAAGTACACGCCGGAGTACGCCAAGGAGCTGGGCCTCTCCCTCAAGACCACCAACTCGCAGAACGACGTCGCCAAGCTCACCGCCAACGCGCAGACGTTCATCAGCCAGGGCGTGAAGGGCCTCGCGATGGCCCCGCAGGACACCGCCGCCATCGCCCCGACCCTGGCGCAGCTGGAGGCGAAGAAGATCCCGGTCGTCACCGTGGACACCCGCCCGGACAGCGGCAAGGTCTTCATGGTGGTGCGCGCGGACAACCGTGCGTACGGCGAGAAGGCGTGCCAGTACCTCGGCACGAAGCTGGGCGGCAAGGGCAAGGTCGTGATGCTCCAGGGCGGCCTCGATTCCATCAACGGCCGTGACCGCACCGAGGCGTTCAACGACTGCATGAAGAAGAACTACCCGGACATCACGGTGTTCGGCGAGGCCACCAACTGGGACGGCGCGGTCGCCGCGCAGAAGCTCCAGACCCGGCTCACCCAGCACCCGGACATCAAGGGCGTCTACATGCAGTCCAGCTTCGCGCTGTCCGGAACGCTGCAAGTCCTCAAGCAGAAGGGGATGTTGGTGGATCCGAAGGACAAGAAGCACGTCTTCGTCGTCTCCAACGACGGCATTCCCGAGGAGCTCAAGTCCATCGCCGAGGGCAAGATCGACGCCACGGTCTCCCAGCCGGCCGACCTCTACGCCAAGTACGCCCTGTACTACCTCAAGGCCGCGATCGACGGGAAGACGTTCAAGCCCGGCAAGACGGACCACGACAGCACCATCGTCCAGGTCCGCGAGGGTCTGCTGGAGGACCAGCTCTCCGCCCCGCTCGTCACCGCCGACGGCGGCACCTACGGCGGCGTGCCCAGCGTCAAGAGCGACGACACCTCCCTGTGGGGCAACAGCCTCGGCTGACCTGCCCTGCCAGGTACCCAACGGCTAACGAACACAAGGCGGTTGTGATGAGTGACGGGGAGCGAGCAGTCAGCCCCGCGCCCGCCCCGGCGGACGACGGACGGTCCCAGGTGGGCCCGCCCGTCGTCGAGGCGGCGGGCATAGTCAAACGATTCGGTCCGACGGTGGCCCTCGATGGCGCCCGGATCACCATCAGGCCCGGCGAGACCCACGCGCTCGTCGGCCGCAACGGAGCCGGCAAGTCGACGCTCGTGTCGGTCCTCACCGGCCTGCAGGCCCCCGACGAGGGAACGGTCACCTTCGGCGGCAGCCCCGCACCACGACTCGCGGACCGCGACGCCTGGCGCCGGCGCGTGGCCTGCGTCTACCAGAAGTCGACGATCATCCCCACTCTGACCGTCGCCGAGAATCTCTTCCTGAACCGGCACGACCATGGCCGCAGCCGGCTCATCAGCTGGCAGGGTGTGCGCCGCCGGGCGCAGGAGCTGCTGTCGACCTGGTCGGTGGAGGTCGACCCGCAGACCCCGGCCGGCGATCTGACCGTCGAGCAGCGGCAGTTCGTGGAGATCGCCCGGGCGCTGTCCTTCGGGGCGCGGTTCATCATCCTCGACGAGCCGACCGCCCAGCTCGACGGGGCCGCCATCAACCGGCTCTTCGACCGCATCCGCGACCTGCAACGCCAGGGTGTGACCCTTCTGTTCATCAGCCACCATCTCCAGGAGGTCTACGAGATCTGCGACATGGTGACGGTGTTCCGGGACGCCCGGCACATCGTGACCGCGCCGGTCGCGGAGCTTCCCCGCACCGAGCTGGTCGCCGCGATGACCGGCGAGGCGGCGATCGACCGGCTGCAGGCGCGGTCGAGCACCCTCGACCGCACCGCCACACCCGCGCTGTCCGTGCGGGCGCTGGGCAGTGACGGCGCTTACGGTGACGTGACCTTCCAGGTGGGCGCCGGGGAGATCGTCGGGCTGGCGGGCGCCGCCGGGAGCGGGCGTACCGAGGTCGCCGAGACCGTCGTCGGGCTCCGGGCGGCAGCGGCGGGCGAGGTGGAGATCGCCGGGAGGCGGCCCCGACCGGGCAGTGTGCCCGCGGCGCTCGCCGCCGGCGCCGGGTTCGTCCCCCAGGACCGGCACCACCAGGGCTTCGTGCCGGACATGTCGATCGCGGACAACGCCACCCTGTCCGTGCCCAGGCGTCTGGGCCAGGGCGGGTTCCTGAACCGCGGCCGCCGTGACCGGCTCGCCGAGAGCATGATCGCGAAGCTGGCGATCAAGACCCCGGGGCCCGAACTGCCGGTCTCCGCGCTGTCCGGGGGCAACCAGCAGAAGGTCGTCATGGCGCGGGCCCTGGCCGACGACCCGCAGCTGCTGGTGCTGATCAATCCGACCGCGGGCGTGGACGTGCGCTCCAAGGAGTTCCTCCTCGGCAAGGTCGAGGAGACCGCGGGGACCGGCACGGGGGTGCTCATCGCCTCCGACGAACTCGACGACCTGCGCATGTGCGACCGGGTCCTGGTGATGTTCCAGGGCCGTGTGACCTCAGAGATCGCTCGCGGCTGGCACGACCACGAACTCGTGGCCGCGATGGAAGGAGTGGACCTGCATGCCTGAAACCGTCCTCGCGGACACCGCCCCGGCCCAGGCCACCCGGCCGCGGGCCCGGCGGACGGCCCTGTTCGGCGGCCGGGTCCCTCTGGCCAGGATGCGCGACCTCGCGCTGGTACCGGCCATCGTGGTCATCGCGATCGTCGGCCAGATCGTCAACCCGGTCTTCCTCCAGGCCGACAACCTGGTCAACGTCCTCCAGACGATGTCCGAGATGGCCCTGCTGGTCCTCGCCCAGACGATGGTCCTGATCGTCAAGAAGATGGACCTGTCGCTGGAGTCCACCATGGGCCTCGCGCCCGGCGTCGCGGCCTGGCTGGTGGTGCCGACCGGCGCGGGCCACGGGCTCGGACTGCTCCCCGGCGCCTGGGCCGTGCCCCTCACCCTCGCCGTGGGCGCACTCGTCGGGGTGATCAACGCCCTGCTGATCATCCGCTTCGGCCTCAACGGCTTCATCGTCACCCTCGGCATGCTGATCGTGCTGCGCGGTGTCCTCACCGGTATATCCGGTGGCCAGACCTTCTTCCAGCTGCCGGAGTCGATGCTCTACCTGGGCACCGCCCAGTGGTTCGGGATCCCCGCCTCCATCTGGCTCTGCCTCACCCTGTTCGCGGTCGCCATCGTCGTCCTCGGCTGGACCAGCTTCGGCCGTTCCCTGTACGCCATCGGCGGCAACGTCGACGCGGCGAAGGCGGCGGGCATCCGCACCGACCGGGTGCTGTGGATCGTCATCGTCACCGGCAGCCTGCTCGCCGCGCTCGCCGGGCTGATGCTCTCCGGACGCCTCGCCTCAGTGGCGTCCGCGCAGGGCAACGGCTACATCTTCACCGTCTTCGCCGCCGCCGTCATCGGCGGGATCAGCCTCAACGGCGGCAAGGGGACCATGTTCGGCGCGTTCTGCGGCATCCTGCTGCTCTTCATGATCCAGAACGTGCTCACGCTGGCGGGCGTCCCCGCCCAGTGGATCGGCGCCCTCAACGGCCTGATCATCCTGGTCGCCCTCGCCATCTCCCGCATCACCGGCGGCAAGGTCCAGGAGTGACCCGGGCGGCCGTCGCCGGCCGCCCGACCTCCGCCGCGTTCACGTCTCTCGCGAGGGGACCGATTCCCCCTTGCCGCTCACAGGAGTTGCCGCCATGTCCTCCACCGTGCCCTCATCCGCCCGCATCATCGCCCTGGACGTCCTGGACGTGCGGTTTCCCACCTCCGAACACCTCGACGGTTCGGACGCCATGAACCCCGAACCCGACTACTCCGCCGCCTATGTCGTCCTGCGCACCGACGCCGGTGACGGACTGGAGGGCCACGCCCTCGCCTTCACCACCGGCCGCGGCAACGACGTACAGGCCGCCGCCATCGCGGCCCTCGCCCCGCACGTGGTCGGCCTGTCCGTCGAGGAGGTCTGCGCCGACCTCGGGGCCTTCTCCCGCTCCCTCGTGCATGATCCCCAACTGCGCTGGCTGGGCCCGGAGAAGGGCGCCATCCACATGGCCACCGGAGCCGTCGTCAACGCGGCCTGGGACCTCGCCGCCAAGCGGGCCGGGAAGCCCGTGTGGCGCTTCCTCGGCGAGATGTCGCCCGAGGAACTGGTCGCGCAGGTCGACTTCCGCTGGCTCAGCGACGCCCTCACCCCCGAGGAGGCCCTGCGGATCCTGCGCCGCGCCGAGCCCGGCCGCGAGGAGCGGATCGCCCGGCTGCTGGAACGGGGCTACCCCGCCTACACCACGACCCCCGGCTGGCTCGGTTACTCCGACGAGAAGCTGGCCCGCCTGGCGCGCGAGGCCGTCGCCGACGGCTTCACCCAGATCAAGCTGAAGGTCGGGGCGGACCTGGAGGACGACGTACGGCGGATGCGCACCGCCCGGGAGACCGTCGGCGACGGCATCCGCGTCGCGGTGGACGCCAACCAGCGGTGGGACGTCCAGGAGGCGATCGACTGGATGCGCGCCCTGGCCCCCTACGACCCGTACTGGATCGAGGAGCCGACCTCCCCCGACGACATCCTCGGCCACGCCGCCGTCCGCAAGGCCGTCAGCCCCATCAAGGTCGCCACCGGTGAGCACATCGCCAACCGGGTCGTGTTCAAGCAGCTCCTCCAGGCCGGAGCGGTGGACATCGTCCAGATCGACTCCGCGCGGGTCGGCGGCGTCAACGAGAACATCGCGATCCTGCTGCTCGCCGCGAAGTTCGGTGTGCCGGTCTGCCCGCACGCGGGCGGCGTGGGCCTGTGCGAGATGGTCCAGCACCTGTCGATGTTCGACTACGTCGCCGTCTCCGGCTCGACCGAGGACCGCGTCATCGAGTACGTCGACCATCTGCACGAGCACTTCGTGGACCCGGTCCGCATCGCCGACGGCCACTACCGGGCGCCCCAACTGCCCGGACTCAGCGCGCAGATGCACCCCGCGTCGCTCAAGGAGTACGTCTACCCCGACGGCCCCGTCTGGACGGCCCGTGTCTGACGTCCAGGGCCTCGTCGACGCCCACCACCATGTGTGGGACCTGGGCATCCGGCCGCAGTCCTGGCTGGACGAGCCCGGCCACGAGCCCATCCGCCGTACGTTCGGCACCGCCGACCTGCGCACGGCGGCGACCGCGGCCGTCGCGGGCCGGCGGCTGGAGCGCACGGTGCTCGTCCAGTGCGTGACGTCGGTCGACGAGACGCGCGAGTTCCTCGCGCTCGCCGGCAGTGACCCGCTCATCGGCGCGGTCGTCGGCTGGGCGGACCTCACGTCCCCGGCGATCGGTGACGTACTCGACGCACTGCGCGCCGGACCCGGCGGAACGTACCTGCGGGCCCTACGGCATCTCGTCCAGGGCGAAGAGGATCCGGCATGGCTGCAACGGCCGTCCGTGGAACGGGGTCTGCGGGCGGTGGGTGAACGCGGCCTCGGATACGACGTGCTGATCCGCGGCCACCAGTTCCCCCAGGCGACCCGCCTGGCCGAACGCCTCCCCGGCCTTCCCCTGGTCCTCGACCACGCCGGCAAACCACCCATCGCGCGGCGGGACCTGGACGACTGGGAGCGGGGCGTGCGGCGGCTGGCCGCGCATCCCCAGGTGCGGTGCAAGGTGTCGGGCCTGGTCACCGAGGCCGACCACGAGAAGTGGACCGTCGACGACATCCGGCCGGTGTGGGAGGTCCTGCTGGACGCTTTCGGCGCCGACCGGCTGATGTTCGGCTCCGACTGGCCGGTCTGCGTCCTCGCCGGCGGCTGGAACCGCTGGGCCGCCACCGTCGAGGAACTCCTGGCCGGCTGCTCCGCCGCCGAGACCGAGGCGGTCCTCGCCGGTACCGCCACCACGTTCTACCGCCTCGATCCCGCACTAAGGAAGGAGGGCACTCCATGCTGCTGACCGAACTCCTGCACCCGGGCATCCTCGAAGCCCTGGCGGGCGCCGGGCACGGAGCCCGGGTCCTGCTCGCCGACGGCCACTACCCGGCGAGCACCGCCACCGGCGACCGCGCCAGGACCGTCCATCTCAACCTGGCGCCGGGCCTGCTGGACGTCAGCACCGTGCTCGACGTCCTGCTGCGCGCACTGCCCGTCGAGTCGGCACACGTGATGGTGCCGCCCGAGGGTGAGCCGGAGCCGCCGGCCATCGCCGAGTACCGCTCGATGCTGGCGCCCGTCCCCGTCGAGACCCTCGGCCGCTTCGAGTTCTACGACGCCGCCCGCTCCCCCGACCTGGCTCTCGCCATCGTCACCGCCGACATCCGCACCTACGCCAACCTGCTGCTCACCATCGGCGTCCGCGCTGAAGGGACCCTGAGAACACGATGACACTCGCAGTCCGCTACCTCGCCGCCCGCACCCTGGACACCTCGCCCGCCGAGAGCCCGCCCCCCGGCCCCGGCGAGGTGGAGATCGCCCCCGCCTACGTCGGTATCTGCGGCACCGACCTGCACATCTTCCACGGCGACATGGACGCCCGGGTCGCCGCCCCCGCCGTCCTCGGGCACGAGATGTCCGGCCGGATCGTGCGGGTCGGTGCGGGAGTGGAGGGCTGGTCGCCCGGTGACGCGGTCACCGTGATGCCGCTGCGCTGGGACGACACCTGCCCGGCCTGCCAGGCCGGCCACCAGCACATCTGCCAGCAACTGGACTTCATCGGCATCGACTCCCCCGGCGCGATGCAGCAGCGCTGGACCGTACCCGCCACGACCCTAGTGCGGCTGCCCGACTCCCTCCCCCTGGACCGGGCCGCCCTCGTGGAGCCCACCGCGGTCGCGGTGCACGACGTCGGCCGCGCCCAGATCGCCGAGGACGAGAAGGCCGTCGTGGTCGGCGGCGGACCCGTCGGCATCCTCATCGCCCTGGTCGCCCGGGCCGCCGGAGCCGACGTCCGGGTGGTCGAGCTCAGCTCCCACCGGCGGCTGCTCGCCGAGGAGTTGGGGCTGACCACCTGGGACCCGGCCGCCGATGACCTGCCCGAGCTGGTCCGCCAGTGGACCGGCGACGCCGGCGCGGACGTCGCCTTCGAGGTCTCCGGCGCGCAAGGCGGAGTGAACACCGCCGTCGAGGTTCTCGGCGTGCGCGGCCGGTTGTGCCTGGTCGCCATCCACCCACGGCCCCGCGAGGTGAACCTGCACCGCTTCTTCTGGCGTGAACTCACCCTCGTGGGCGCCCGGTTGTACGACCGTGCCGACTTCGAACGGGCGGTGACCCTGGTGGCCGACGGCACCGTTCCGGCCGAGCGGCTCATCAGCAAGGTCGTGCCGCTCACCGAGGCGCCCGCGGCCTTCGAGGCCCTGGAGGGCGGCGGCGACGTGATGAAGATCCTCGTGGACTGCACCGACGACTCCCAGGGAGCCGCCCAGTGAACGCCTTCGACCTGACCGGCAGGCTCGCCGTCGTCACCGGCGCCCGCCGCGGCATCGGCCGGGCCATGGCCCGCGCGCTCGCCGAGGCCGGAGCGGACGTCATCGGGGTGAGCGCCTCACTGGAGGAGACCGGCAGCGACGTGGAGAAGGACGTCGTCGCCGCCGGGCGCGCCTTCGAGGGCATCCGCACCGACCTGGCCGACCCGGACGCCGTACGGGCACTGGGCGCGGACCTCGCCGCGCGCGAGCGGCCGGTGGACATCCTCGTCAACAACGCGGGCACCATCCGCCGCGCCCCGGCCGCCGAGCACACCGACACCGACTGGGACCTGGTCCTCCAGGTCAATCTCACCGCGCAGTTCGCCCTCAGCCGGGCGGTGGGCGCGGCGATGGTGGCGCGCGGCCGGGGGAAGATCATCTTCACGGCGTCGCTGCTCAGCTTCCAGGGCGGGATCACCGTGCCCGGTTACACCGCCGCCAAGCACGGCATCGCCGGCCTGACCAAGGCCCTGGCCAACGAGTGGGCCCCGCGCGGAGTGAACGTCAACGCCATCGCGCCCGGCTACATCGCCACCGACAACACCCAGGCCCTACGGGACGACCCCGTCCGCAGCAAGGCGATCCTGGACCGTATTCCGGCCGGGCACTGGGGCAGCGCCGACGACCTCGCGGGCGCCACCGTGTTCCTCGCCTCGGACGCCTCCGCCTACGTGCACGGCGCCGTACTGCCCGTCGACGGCGGATGGCTCGGCCGATGACCGGCACCGACCTGGCCACGGTGCTGGCCGGCGCCCGCGTGATGCCGGTGCTGACCGTGCCCTTGGCCGCGACCGCCGGTCCGCTGGCCGACGCGCTCGCGGCGGGCGGCGCCCGGTGCGCCGAGGTCACCTTCCGCACCCCCGACGCCGAGCAGGTACTCAAGACGATGGCCGCCCACGGCGGCCTGGCCGTCGGCGCCGGTACGGTCCTCACGCCCGAGCAGGTGGACCGTGCGGTGGCGGCCGGGGCCCGTTTCGTCGTCTCCCCCGGCTTCGACGAGGACGTCGTCGCCAGGTGCCGCGAGCTGGGAGTGCCCGTGGTGCCCGGCATCGCCACCGCCACCGAGCTGATGCGCGCCCTGCGGGCCGGCCTCGACACCGTCAAGCTCTTCCCGGCCGAACCGCTCGGCGGCATCCCGATGCTGCGCGCCCTCGCGGCACCCTTCCCCCGGGCACGGTTCGTGCCGACGGGTGGCATCGACGCCCCGCGCCTGCCCTCCTACCTCGCCGTCCCGGCGGTCCTCGCCGTCGGCGGCAGCTGGATGGCCACCCCTGCCCATCTCGAGCGGGACGACTACGTGGAGATCCGCAGGCTGACCGCCGAGGCCGTGCACGGGAGCGCGACGTGACCGACGTGATGGCCCTCGGCGAGGTGATGCTCCGCTTCGACCCGGGCGAGGGCAGAATCCGCACCGCCCGCACCTTCCAGGTCTGGGAGGGCGGGGGTGAGTACAACGTCGTACGCGCACTGCGTCGCTGCTTCGGCCTGCGTACGGCCGTCGTGACCGCGCTCGCCGACAACGCGGTGGGCCGGCTGGTCGAGGACCTGATCCTCCAGGGGGGCGTCGACACCTCGCTGATCCGCTGGGTGCCCGCGGACGGCATGGGCCGCAGCGCGCGCAACGGCCTCAACTTCGTCGAGCGCGGCTTCGGCATCCGGGGCGCGCTGGGCGTCAGCGACCGCGCGGGCACGGCCGTCTCGCGGTTGCGCAAGGGGGACGTCGACTGGGACGCGGTCTTCTCCTCGGGTCCGCGCTGGTTCCACACCGGCGGCATCTTCGCCGGTCTGTCGGACACCACCGTGGACGTCGCGGACGAGGCCATGGCGGCCGCGCGGCGGCACGGCGTGACGGTCTCCTACGACCCCAACTACCGCCCCAGTCTCTGGGACGGCCGGGGCGGCGCGGACCGGGCCCGCGAGGTCGACCTGCGCCTCGCCCCGCACGCCGACGTCGTGGTGGGCGCCCTGGGCCTCGCCGGACCGTACCCGGGAGCGGTACGCGTCGAGGCGGACGAGGTGCGGGACGCCCTCGTCGAGGTGGCCGGGTTCCTGCCCCGGGCCGAGGTGCTCGCGACGGCCCTGCGGAAAGTGCCCTCCGCCGGGGTCAACGACTGGTCCTCGGCCGCCTGGTCGGCCCGTACCGGGTTCGTCCGCGGCCCGGAGATGTCCGGCTTGCACGTCCTGGACCGCATCGGCTCAGGTGACGGCTTCGCGGCCGGCCTGATCTACGGACTGCTGACCGACGGCGGTGACGAGGGCGGACCGGCGGCGGGTGCCAGGCCCGTGGCGGACCTCGACGTCGCCGGACTGGACCGCGCCCTGGCCTACGGGACCGCGCACGGCGCCCTCACCATGACCACCCCCGGCGACGTGTCCATGGCCTCGCTCGCCGAGGTGGAGGCGCTCATGGCGGGCGGCTCGGCCGCGGTCAGACGGTGACAGGCATGTGGCGGTCACGCCGTCCCCGCTTCTTCAGGGAGATCAGTTGACACAGCGAAGCATGGGGTGCCGGAGGATCGGGGGCACTCACGTCGAGCTCACCGAACTCGGCTTCGGGGCCTCCGTCATCGGCAACCTCTACAGAGTCACCCCGGCGCACGAGGCGCAGGCCGCGGTCGAGGCGGCCTGGGCGGCGGGCATCCGGTACTTCGACACCGCACCGCACTACGGCCTCGGCCTCTCCGAGCGGCGCCTGGGCGCGGCTCTGCGTGACCGGCCGCGTGACACGTACGTCGTCTCCTCCAAGGTCGGCCGTCTGCTCGTCCCCAACGAGCACCCGCGGGGCACCGACGACGAGGGCTTCGTCGTGCGGGACGACCTGCGCAGGCAGTGGGACTTCAGCCGGGACGGGGTCCTGCGGTCCATCGAGGACACGCTGGAACGTACGGGACTGGACCGCCTGGACGTCGTCTACCTGCACGATCCCGACGACCACTGGAAGCAGGCGGCCGAGGAGGCCATGCCGGCCCTGGCGGAACTGCGCGACCAAGGGGTGATCGGCGCGATCGGCGCCGGCATGAACCAGTCCGCCATGCTCGCCCGCTTCCTGCGCGAGACGGCCGCCGACGTGGTGATGCTCGCCGGCCGCTACACCCTCCTCGACCAGTCGGCGCTGGACGACGTCCTGCCCGCCGCGCGGGAACTCGGCAAGAGCGTGGTGGCCGTCGGCGTGTTCAACTCGGGACTGCTCTCCCGCGACCGTCCCGCCGAGGGCATGAGGTACGACTACCAGGAGGCTCCCCCGGCCCTGGTGGCCCGCGCTCGGACGATCGCCGAGGTCTGCGCGGCGCACGGTACGACGTTGCCCGCGGCAGCGGTCGCCTTTCCGTACAGCCATCCCGATATCATCAACGTCACCCTTGGTATGCGGACCGCGGAACAGGTCGGACGGAACGTGGAACTCCACCGTCAGCACATCCCCGAAAGTCTCTGGGACGATCTCCGCGCCCGGGGGCTCATCAGGTCGGACGTGCCCGCGGCGAACGGGTCCGGAAGGAGCGCGCGGTGTCTCTGACGGACAAGGCGATAGCGCAGATCCGGGAGCTGATCCGCAGCGGAGCGCTGCCGCCGGGCTCGAAGCTCCCGCCGGAACCGGAGCTGGCCGCCCAGCTCGGCCTCTCCCGCAACCTCGCCCGGGAGGCCGTGAAGGCGTTGGCCGTCGCCCGGGTCCTGGAGGTCCGGCGGGGCGACGGCACCTATGTGACCAGCCTGCAGCCGAGCCTGCTCCTGGAGGGGCTCGGCGGTGCGGTGGAACTGCTGCAGGGTGATTCCGCCGCGCTGCAGGACCTCATGGAGGTACGGCGGCTCCTGGAACCGGTCGCCACCGCGCTGGCCGCCACCCGTATCTCCGACGAGCAGCTCGCCGAGGTCGAGCGGCATCTGGAGGCCATGCGCGAGGCCCGTGACGACGTGGAGCGGCTCAACGTCCACGACGCCGCCTTCCACCGCGCCGTCATCTCGGCCACGGGCAACGAATCTCTGCTCACGCTCCTGGAGAGCATCTCCGGGCGTACGCTGCGCGCCCGCATCTGGCGCGGTCTGGTCGACACCCAGGCCTCGGGCCGGACCCTCGCCGAGCACGAGGCGATCTTCCGGGCACTGTCCGTCCGCGACGCTTCCCTCAGCAAGGCCGCCGCGCTGCTGCATGTCAGCAACACCGAGCAGTGGCTGAAAGCGCACCTGCGTTCGCGGGAAGCCCTCCCGTGGGGCATGACAGCCGAGGAGTGACGGGTGGGGCCCGCCCGACCGTGCTCCGACACTGCTCGACCACCGCGGCGGACAGAACAGCGGTCCCGGGGGCCGCGCCGTCCGAACGGCACCGGCGGGGTAGAGCCCCGCCTGCCCCGCCAGGCTGTTCCCTGCCACTTTCGCCGACCGCGACCAGCCCCTTCAGTTCCCCGGGGTAACGCTGCCGGAGGTATTGACGCCTTCTGTTTCCCCCACTTAACGTCTGCCCGACCCCACGAACACCGTTCGGCATATCGGTCAATGCTCAAGAAGGGACGCCGGGAAGGACGCCAAAGCGGCACAGGCGAAGAGCCGCCTCACAGGCGCAGAGAGAAGCAACAGACCGTCTCGCCGCACCGCGCCCACGCGCACTCCGATCGACAACCGCCCAGTCGGCCTCGCACCACTACCGCCCCCGCTCGGGCGACAACCGTGCCCTCACCTACAAGCTGTCGCCAAGGACGCGCCGGCATCGTGTGCCCAGTCCCGCCGTCGCCACGGCGAAGCGCACCGCACACGGAAGACACCCCGCCCCCCGGACTCAGTCGGCTCTTCCGCGTCGCGCGGCATCGGGTCGTGTCCCGCCAACACGGACACGGAGCTTCGCCCCCCGCGATCCCACAATCGTGCGCTCCCCGCCCGGTGGCGGCCTTCGCAGAACGACAGGAGATGAACATGTCCGCGCTTCGCGCCCGGCTGTCGGCGATACTCCTCGCCGCGTGCCTGCTCTTCGCCTCCCAAGCCTTGATCACGCCGGACCGGGCGGCCGCCGCCGACCCGGGCTACCTGATGACGCACTTCATCGGAGAGGGGTCGAACGGCCAGCAGATCTACTTCTCGTACAGCACGGACGGCCTGAACTGGACCGATCTCAACGGCGGCGGAACAGCCCTTCGCTCCACGGTCGGCACGAAGGGGGTGCGTGACCCCGCACTGGTGAGATCCCCCGACGGCAGCAAGTACTGGATCATCGCGACCGACCTGTGCATCAGCTGCGGGCAGTCGTGGGCGGACTCCATCAACAACGGCAGCCGCAACCTGGTGGTGTGGGAGTCGACGGACCTGATCAACTGGTCGGAGCCGTGGCTGCTCAACGTCGCCGGAGCCATCCCCGACGGACGCAACGCCTGGGCGCCGGAGGCGATCTGGGACTCCGAGACCAACGACTACGTCCTGTACTGGGCGACGAACGTGCCCCTCAACGGCAAGACGAAGCACCGCATCTTCTACGCCCGCACCAGCGACTTCCGCACCATCACCACCCCGCAGATCTACATCGACCGCCCCGGTACCCAGGAACTCATCGACACCCAGATCGTCGAGGTGCCGGCCGGCGTCGGCAACTACCGCTACGTACGGGCCTCAGGTGACGGCCAGATCACCCTCGAAGGCAGCAACTCGATCCTCGGGACGTGGACGAACCTCGGCAACCTCTCCGGCATCGGCCTGACCGGTGCCCAGGTCGAGGGCCCGATGTGGATGAAGTTCCGCGACCGCGACGAGTGGGCGCTCTACCTCGACCAGTACGCCTCCGGACGCGGTTACATGCCGGTGACGACGACCAACCCCTCCGCCCCCGGCACCTACCAGCTTCCGGCGTCCGGCAGCTACAACATGGGCGGCACCAAGAAGCGCCACGGCTCGATCCTGCCCCTCACGGCCGCCGAGGAGACCCGCGTGCTCGCACGCTGGAGCGACATCCCGGCCAAGCGGCTCCAGTCGTTCAACTTCCAGGACCGGTACGTGCGGCACGCCAACTTCGATGTGCGCATCGACCAGAACATCACCGGCCCGGACGCACAGTTCCGGCTGCGGCCCGGCCTTGCGGGCTCCGGCACCGTCTCCTTCGAGTCGGTGAACTACCGCGGCCACTTCCTGCGGCACGCCAACAACGACTTCCAACTGGTCCGCAACGACGGCACCGCCCAGTTCGCCGCCGACGCCACCTTCCGCCAGGTCGCCGGCCTCGCCGACTCCACCTGGTCCTCCTTCCAGTCCTACAACCACCCCGACCGCTACATCCGCCACTACGCCTACCAACTCCGCCTCGACCCCATCACCACCGCGACAGCACGCGGCGACGCCACCTTCCGCGTGACGAACTGACCCGACTCCGGCAGGGAACCCGACGCCTTCACCGCTCCCCCTGGAAAGCGTCGGCCCGGTCACCGGAGGACACCACCCTGCCGGCCAACACCACCCGCTCGCTCCGGTCGGTCAACTTCCCCTGCCGCCATGCCGTCGCGCGGTCCGACAGTCGCGGCTTCATCGACCCGGTGACGTCCTCCAGCACCACGGCGGTCAGCCCCTGGGCATGAGCGATACCCTCCGCCAGACATCCCATAAAAGGTCGGATCGTAGGCCCAAATCACGCGGCAATTCCGGGATTTGCGGTGTTATCCCTTGACAGTGATGGGATGAAAAGGCAATCTCCCTCCGACTCTCGACGCGAGCGATACGCGGCGGACCATCTCCAACCACCCGGAAGGGCCGCATGAAACTCCTCCAACGAAGCGGGATTCAAGTCGCCGGTACGGCCGTGGCCGTCCTCGCCGGCGTGGGCTCGCTCACCGCGGTGCCCGCATCCGCCGCCACACCGGGGAGCTGGACCTCGGTCCAGCCCGGTGTCGCACAGACCGGCTGTGACGGCGTGCGCGCCACCGTGGCGCTGGACGCGAACGGCGCCCTCACGCTCGGTGCGACCTGGAACTGCCGCCAAGCCCTGATACCCGCTCCGATCGGGCTGGTGACCAGCCAGGTCGACTACACCACCGGACTGGAGTTCGTCCGTCGCACGGATACGCCCGTCTCGTACGACTACGAGGTCAAAGCGGGGAAGTCCCGCGACCGGACGCGGTCCGCGACCGAGACGAGACTGGTGTTCGCGAAGGGCTCCGCGCAGCTCACCGTGCACGTCCGCACGTCCGCGGACGGTATGGCCCTGCGCTACGAGCTGCCGTCGGGGGCGACGGTGCTGAGAGAGGCGACGTCGTTCGAGCTGCCGACCGACGCCCAGCTGTCCCGGCAGGTGTTCAGCCCCGATCACGAGAGGGGTTATGTGACCTCTACGGTCACCGACGTCCCGGCGGGCTCCTACGACATGGGCATGTTGGCCCAGCAGACCAACGGCGCGCGGGTGCTGCTGGCCGAGTCCGGTGTGGACGGTGGCTATTCGGGTGGCTGGTTCACCCACACCCAGGGCACCGGCCGGTTCACCGTCGCGCTGGCCGACGCGCAGATCGCGCGGTCCGGCGCGTTCACCACGGCCTGGCGCACCGCCACCATCGGCAGCACGGCGACGGTCGTCGAGTCCACGCTGGTCGACGACGTCGCGCCCGCCTCGAAGATCTCCGACACCTCGTGGATCAAGCCGGGTATCGCCGCGTGGCCGTGGCTGGACGGCATGTTCGAAACCCAGCGCGACCTGACCAAGCTCAAGCAGTGGGCCGACTACGCCTCCTCGCAGGGCTGGCCCTATCTCCTCGTGGACGACGGGTGGAAGGCCAACCAGGCGATCATTCCCGAGCTCGTGACCTACGCCCGGGAGCGCGGCGTGCGGATCATGCTCTGGTATCACTGGCAGGACCTGGACACCGCCGCCGAGCGGGACGCCGAGTTCACCAAGATCACCGGGTGGGGTGCCGTCGGCGTCAAGATGGACTTCATGGGTTCCGAGACCCGGGCCCGTCAGCAGTGGTACGACGCGGCCCTGGCCGACACCGCACGCTACAGACTGATGGTCGACCTGCACGGCTCGCGCCTGTCCGTCGGTGTCCACCGCACCTGGCCGCACGTGCTGACCAATGAGGCCGTCCGGGGCGAGGAATACCCTGGCGGCCGGGACATCGGACACGTGGCCGCACTGCCGTTCACCCGCGGTGTACTGGGCCCCGCCGACTACTCGCCGATGAGCTTCCAGCAGCGCAACCCGAACAGCGACGCCGCCGAACTCGCCCTCGGTGTACTCCTGGACAGCGGCATCATGCTGCCCGGCAGCCGCATCCCGGACTACCAGGCCCGGCCCGAGGCACAGCGGTGGCTGCGCATGCTGCCGACCGCGTGGGACGAGACGAAGTACGTCTCGGGCGACCCGCTCACCGGAGGGGTCATCGCGCGCCGCGACGGCGACCGGTGGTTCGTCGGGGCCCTCAGGCGCGGCGGCGCCACCACCATCAGCTACCCGACCACCTTCCTCGGCTCCGGTACCTGGCACGCGGAGATCACCACCGACGGCTCCGACGGCCTGACCCGCACCAGCAAGGTCATCCAGGCCGGTGACACGCTGAGCGTCCCGGCGGTGGCCAACGGCGGCCATGTGGTCAAGCTGACCAAGGTCCCGGTCATCCCGACCGGGAACCGCACGGTGACCGTCTCCGGCAGCAGCCACGTACTCGACGTGAAGAGCGGAAGCCTCGCGAACGACGCCGCGATCATCCGCTGGCCCGGCACCGGCGGCACCAACCAGCGCTTCGTGTTCGTGCCCCTCGGCGACGGATACACGCGGATCGTCAACCAGGCGAGTGGCAAGGACGTCGTCACCCGGTGGGCCTCCCGCGACGCGGGCGCGAAGGCCGTCCAGTACCCGTACGAAGCCAACGCGAACACCAACGACGAATGGCTGGCGGAGGACGCGGGCAACGGCCGCATCCGGCTCCTCAACCGCCACAGCGGTCTCTACCTCACCGCGGGCAGCGCCCAGGGCGACCAGCTGGAGCAACGCCCGTTCGACGGCGCCGACCACCAGATGTTCACCGTCTCCTGATGCCGCTGAACGAGACAGCCAGGCCGCTCACGCGGGGCGGGGGTTGCCACTCCCGCCCCCGGGGTCTCAACCGGGCGGCGCGAGCCGCACCAGAACGGAAACCGTCGGAAACATTGACGGAACCCTGGCACAAATCTATCTTCTGCTCGAAGTTCCGCACATTGTTCGACATTTCGACCAACGCGTCCCCACACGGCGAGCGGCCAAGCGGGACTGGCCGAGCCCGGAGGAAGAGTTGAACAGAACCACAAGAACGCTCTGCGCCCTACTGGGCCCGCTGCTGGTCCTCCTGGGCTTCCCCGCCCTTCAGGGCACCGCCACGGCCGCCGCCCCACCGGCCGGGCAGGCCACGCGGTACACGATGACCGCGTTCACCAACAGCAGCGAGTCGAACATGTACGTGTACGACTCGCCGGACGCCACCGGATTCACCCTGCGGAAGGGCCCCGCCTACACCCCGCCGTCCGGTCTCATCCGGGACCCCAGCATCTTCAAGCACACGGACGGCTTCTACTACATCACCTACACCACCAACTGGACCGGGAACACCATCGGTTTCGCTCGGAGCACCGACCGGGTGAACTGGACGTTCCTGTACAACTACACCCTCCCGATCAGCGGGTTGACCCGCACCTGGGCGCCGGAGTGGTTCGTCGACAGCGACGGCAGCGTCAACGTCATCATGTCGCTGACGTCGGCGAGCACCGCCACCCACTTCACCGCCTGGAAGATCACGGCGACCAACTCCGCGCTGACCACCTGGTCGGCCCCCACCCAGCTCTCCGGCATCGGCCCGAACTACATCGACACCTTCGTCGTCAAGATCGGCTCCACGTACCACGCGTTCACCAAGAACGAGACGACGAAGTACATCGAGTACGCCACCGCCTCCAGCCTCACCGGCCCGTACACGATGCGGAAGACGGGCAACTGGGCCGGCTTCGGCGACTGGGTCGAGGGCCCGGCCCTGGTCCAGCTCGACAACGGAGGCTGGCGCATCTACTACGACGGCTACCGCGCCGGGAAGTACTGGTACAGCGACAGCTACGACAACTTCGTCACCTGGACCACGCCCACCGAGGTGCCCGGGCTGACCGGCTTCATACGCCACGCCACCGTGCTGAAGGAGACGGTCTCCGGCGGTGTCACCCTGCCCACCAACACCACCAGGTCACTGCAGTCGGTCAACTTCCCCGGACGGTCCGCCGTGGTGCGCTCCGACAGCCTCGGCTACATCGACCCGGTGAGCGCCTCCAGCAGCACCGCCGTCAAGCAGAGCGCGACCTTCACCGTCGTGCCCGGCCTCGCGGACGCCAACTGCTACTCCTTCCGTGACTCCGCCGGCCGCTATCTCCGCCACTGGGACTACCGGGTCCGCTTCGACGCGAGCAACGGCACGGCCGTCTTCAACAAGGACGCCACGTACTGCGCCCGTCCCGGCAGCACATCCGGATCCATCAGCCTGGAGTCGTACAACTACCCCGGCCGCTACCTCCGCCACTACGACTACGCGCTGCGCGTGGACCTCTACCAGAACACCGACACCTTCCGAGCCGACAGCTCCTTCACGGTGGTCAGTCCCTGGGCCTGACCTGTCCGGCCCACCCCGCCGTGCCGTCGCGGACCCCACCCGCGGCGGCGCGGGCCTCCGCGACCTCCACGGCCGCTGCGACGGCCACTCCCTGATCATTCTGTCGCAGGCGTACACCGACAGCGACCTCGGCACATCCAATGTTTGGCTCGGCGCCAGGGCGCCTTCCGGACACACATCGGGAAGTGGCCGAGTATTTCGTGTCGCACGACTAGACACGGGCAACGTTCGTACCCGCTAATCCATCCCATGTATTTGTGGAGCGGACTGAGGGGACCGAGACCCCCACGGACCCCAGGCTGTCGTCGCCCGTCGGCCATGTGAGCCAACAGACCAACGACCGAGCAATCGCTCCTTCCCACCGAAAGGTGCAAGATGGCCTCCTCCGTCAGCAGACGGCGCCTCCTGCAAATAGCCGGGGCCACCGCCGCCGCCTCTGCCACCGGATCCTTCATCGGCGCATCTCCCGCCCACGCGGCGGTCGTCCCTCCCGCAAGGGCCGACATCGGGGTCTCCGCGCACCCCTTCGAATTCGGCCAGGTCCGGTTCACCGCGAGCCGGTGGCTGGACAACCAGAACCGTACGCGGAACTACCTGCGGTTCGTCGATGTCGACCGGCTGCTGTACAACTTCCGCGCCAACCACCGGCTGTCCACCAACGGCGCGGCCGCGACGGGCGGCTGGGACGCGCCGGACTTCCCCTTCCGCACCCACGTCCAAGGGCACTTCCTCTCGGCATGGGCACAGCTGTACGCCGTGACCGGGGACACCGTCTGCCGGGACAAGGCCACCCACATGGTCGCGGAACTGGCCAAGTGCCAGGCCAACAACAGCGCCGCCGGTTTCAACGCCGGGTACCTCTCCGGTTACCCCGAGTCCGACTTCACCGCTCTCGAGCAGCGGACCCTGAGCAACGGCAACGTGCCGTACTACACCATCCACAAGACCCTCGTCGGCCTGCTGGACGTCTGGCGCCACATCGGCAGCACACAGGCCCGTGACGTGCTGCTCGCCCTGGCGGGATGGGTCGACTGGCGCACCGGCCGGCTGACCAGCCAGCAGATGCAGACCATGCTGCAGACCGAGTTCGGCGGCATGAACACCGTGCTGACCGATCTCTACCAGCAGACGGGCGACGCGCGGTGGCTCACCGTCGCCCGGCGGTTCGACCACGCCGCGGTGTTCGACCCCCTGGCGGCCAACCAGGACCGGCTCAACGGACTGCACGCCAACACCCAGGTACCCAAGTGGATCGGTGCCGCCCGGGAGTACAAGGCCACCGGCACCACCCGCTACCGGGACATCGCCACCAACGCCTGGAACATCACCGTCAACGCGCACACCTATGCCATCGGCGGCAACAGCCAGGCGGAGCACTTCCGCGCCCCGAACGCCATCGCCGGTTTCCTGAACAAGGACACGTGCGAGAGCTGCAACACCTTCAACATGCTCCTTCTCACCCGGGAGTTGTTCGCGCTGGACCCGAACAGGGCCGCGCTGTTCGACTACTACGAGCGGGCGTGGCTGAACCACATGATCGGCCAGCAGAACCCGGCCGACGACCACGGCCACGTCACCTACTTCACCTCGCTCAACCCGGGCGGCCGACGCGGTGTGGGCCCGGCGTGGGGCGGCGGCACCTGGAGCACCGACTACGGCACCTTCTGGTGCTGTCAGGGCACCGGCCTGGAGATGCACACCAGGCTGATGGACTCCATCTACTACCGCAGTGACAACACGTTGATCGTCAACATGTTCGTGCCCTCGGTGCTCAACTGGTCGGAGCGCGGAATCACGGTCACCCAGACCACGACCTATCCCGTCAGCGACACCACCACCCTGCAGGTCACCGGCAACGTCAGCGGCACCTGGGCGATGCGCATCCGCATCCCGAGCTGGACCACCGGGGCCACCATCAGCGTCAACGGCACGCAGCAGAACATCGCCACCAACCCCGGCAGCTACGCCACCCTGACCCGCTCCTGGACCTCCGGCGACACGGTCACCGTCCGCCTGCCCATGCGGATCGTCATGCGAGCGGCCAACGACAACGCGAACGTCGCCGCGATCACCTACGGCCCGGTGGTCCTGTCCGGCAACTACGGCAACTCCTCGCTCAGCTCTCCGCCGACGCTGAACACGTCCTCGATCACACGCACCAGCAGCAGTTCCCTCGCCTTCACCGCCACCGCCAACGGCTCCACCGTGAACCTGGGCCCGTTCCACGACGCGCACGGCCACAACTACACCGTCTACTGGAACACCAGTGGCAGCGTCCGTCTCGTCAACGTGGCCAGCGGTCTCCTGCTGGGCATCCAGAACATGTCCACGGCCGACGGTGGCCGCGCTCTGCAGTGGTCGGACAACGGCACCGCCGACCACGACTGGTACATGATCACCGACGGAAACGCGGTCCGCTTCCGCAACGCCCACAGCGGCAAGGTGCTCGGCGTCCTGAACATGTCCACGGCTGACGACGCGACCGTCCTGCAGTGGTCGGACACCGGCACCGCCGACCACCGATGGACGCTGCTCGACCAGGGAGACGGGACCTACAAGATCCGCAACGAGAACAGCGGCAAGTTGCTCGCCATCGCGAACGACTCCACCGCTGTCGGTGCGTTCGCGGTCCAGGACTCGGACGACGGCACCGCCGACAACCGGTGGCGCATCGTGAGGAACTGAGCCCTTCGCACCACCAGGTTCTCGTCGCTCTCCGCCCTTCCATCTAACCGATGCTTCGACCATCGTTCGAAATAACGAACGCCTGGGGGCTGGTCGCAGCACATCACCTCCGGTCGGCCTTTTGACGGGGCCGGCCGGAACCGCTCACCCAAGGAATGAGGTCCCCATGCTCAGACGTACCTTCAGCCGCAGACATCTCGCCGTGGCGCTCGCGGCCCTGGTCGCATCGGCGGCGACGCTCGTCGCCAACCCGGCTCAGGCGGCCACCAGCGGCGCCTTGCGCGGCGTCGGTTCCGGCCGGTGCCTGGATGTGCCGGGCGCCAGCCAGACCGACGGCACAAACCTGCAACTCTGGGACTGCTGGGGCGGGACCAACCAGCAGTGGACACTGACGGACAACAACCAGTTGACCGTGTACGGCAACAAGTGCCTGGATGTTCCGGGCCAGGCCACCACACCCGGGACCCGGCCGGTGATCTGGGCCTGTAACGGCGGTGCGAACCAGCAGTGGCGGGTGAACACCGACGGCACGGTCGTCGGCGTGCAGTCCGGGCTCTGCCTGACCGCCACGGGCTCCGGTACGGCCAACGGCACGGCGGTGGAGATCTCGACGTGCAACGGCGGCAGCAACCAGAAGTGGACCGGCCTGTCCGCACCGCCGAGCGGCACGTGTTCTCTTCCGTCGACCTACCGGTGGACCTCGACGGGTGCACTGGCGCAGCCGGCCAACGGGTGGGCCGCGCTGAAGGACTTCACCACCGTGACGCACAACGGCAAGCACCTGGTCTACGGGACGTACTCCGACGGCAGCAACTGGCGCTCGATGGGCTTCGGCTCCTTCACGAACTGGTCGGACATGGCGACCGCCCCCCAGACCGCCATGAGCCAGGGCGCGGTGGCGCCCACGCTGATCTACTTCGCGCCCAAGAACATCTGGGTGATGGCCTCCCAGTGGGCCGGCGGCTGGCCCTTCAACTACCGCACGTCGACCGACCCCACCAACCCCAACAGCTGGTCCGCGCCGCAGCCGCTGTTCACCGGCACCCTGCCCAGCACCGACAACTCCCCCACGGGCCCGATCGACCAGACCCTGATCGCCGACGACCAGAACATGCACCTGTTCTTCGCCGGTGACAACGGCAAGATCTACAAGTCGACCATGCCGCTCGCGAACTTCCCGGGCAACTTCGGCTCGTCGTACACGACGGTCCTGAGCGACACCGCGGACAGAGTGTTCGAGGCGCCGGAGGTCTACAAGGTCCAGGGCCAGAACCAGTACCTCATGATCGTCGAGGCGCGGGGCGCGAACGGCCGCTACTTCCGCTCGTTCACCGCCTCCAGCCTGAACGGTCCGTGGACCGTGCAGGCCGGCAGCGAGAGCAGCCCCTTCGCGGGCAAGGCCAACAGCGGTGCCACCTGGACCAACGACATCAGCCACGGTGACCTGGTCCGCAACAACCCCGACCAGACCAAGACCATCGACCCCTGCAACCTGCAGTTCCTCTACCAGGGCAGGGGCGCCACCGCGAGCGGCACCGACTACTTGAAGTGGCCGTACCGGCCGGGTGTCCTCACCCTGCAGCGCTGACCCGCACACGCATGATCACAAGCACGTGACCGTACCTTCAGGCCGGGAGGCGGCTTCGGCCGCCTCCCAGGAAGGACCCCCCATGGTTCACCTGCACAAACGACTGCTGCGTCTCCTCGCAGCCACGGCACTGACGCTCACCGCCTGCGTCACCGCCTCCGCCGGCACGACCGCCGAGGCCGCACCGGGCAGCCCCGCGCTCACCCCTCCACTGGGCTGGAACAGTTGGAACAGCTTCGGGTGCGGGATCACCGAGGCCCAGGTGCGCCAGGCCGCCGACGCGATGGTGTCCTCGGGCATGAAGGACGCGGGCTACCAGTACGTCGTCGTCGACGACTGCTGGTTCGACCCCCAGCGTGACGCGGCGGGCAACCTCCGGGCCAACCCGACCAAGTTCCCCAGCGGCATGAAGGCGCTCGGGGACTACATCCACAGCAAGGGCCTGAAGTTCGGCATCTACCAGGCACCCAACGAGAAAACGTGCGCTCAGGGCGTGGGCACCTACCCCGGCTCCACCGGCAGCAAGGGCCACGAGGCCCAGGACGCCGCCGCGTTCGCCTCCTGGGGCGTCGACTACCTCAAGTACGACTGGTGCTCCGGCAACGGCACCCTCGACGAACAGATCGCACAGTTCACCATCATGCGCGACGCCCTGCGCGCCACCGGCCGCCCGATCGTCTACAGCATCAATCCCAACAGCTTCCACGCCCCCACCGGCGACAAGTACGACTGGGGTGAGGTCGCCGACCTGTGGCGGACGACCGAGGACCTGCTCGACATCTGGCAGAACGGCAACACCAACAGCTACCCCATGGGCGTCGGCAACGTCCTGGACGTCACCGCGCCCCTGGCCGCCCAGTCGGGCCCGGGCCACTGGAACGACCCCGACATGCTGGTAGTCGGCCGTCCCGGTCTGTCACTGACCGAGTCCCGCTCCCACTTCGCCCTGTGGGCGCTGCTCTCGGCACCCCTCATGGCCGGCAACGACATCCGCACCATGTCCGCCGACGTGAGCGCGATCCTGCGCAACCCCCGCCTGCTGGCGGTGAACCAGGACTCGCTGGGCGCGGGCGGGCGCAGGGTGCGCGACGACGGCGCCACCGAGGTGTTCGCCAAGCCCCTGTCCGACGGCTCGGTCGCCGTGGGTCTGTTCAACCGGGGAGGGAGCGCCACGACCATCACCGCCACGGCCGCGCAAGTCGGCCTCACCGGCGGGCCGTTCACCCTCACCGACCTGTGGACCGGCGCTACGTCGAGCACGTCCGGCCAGATCTCGGCGAGCGTCCCGGCGCATGGTGTCGCCGTGTTCAAGATGAGCGGCGGCAGCCCGCTGGCCGCCACCACCGCACGCCTGCGCGGTACCGGGTCCGGCCGCTGCCTGGACGTGGACCGCGCCGCCACCGCGGCCGGGACGACGACACTGCTCTGGGACTGCCACACCGCCGCCAACCAGCTCTGGACCACCTGGGCCGGAGGCGAGATCCGCGTCTACGGCGACAAGTGCCTGGACGCCTCCAACCAGGGCACCACCAACGGCACACGGGTCATCATCTGGCCCTGCAACGGCCAGAACAACCAGAAGTGGACCAGGCAGGCCGACGGGTCGATCCGCAACGTCAACGCCGGGCTGTGCCTGGACGCCGAACAGGCAGGAACCGTCAACGGGACCCCGGCCATCCTGTGGACCTGCAACGGCCAGAACAACCAGAAGTGGACCACGCTGCCGTAACCCACCCTCCGAAGCCGGCGGCGGCGTCCTGAGCGGTGCGTGCCCGGCCGCCCCGGGCGCCGTCGGCGGTTGCGCCCCCCTAACGCGCGGTCTGCGTGTGGACGTACTCCACGAGGCGGGTCAGCGCGTCCGGGTTCGTGCTGGGCATGACGCCGTGGCCGAGGTTGAAGATGTGGCCCTCCAGGCCCGCGGCCGTGTCGAGGACCTCGCGGGTCTTGGTCTCGACGGCCTCCGTGCCGGCGAACAGGACGGTCGGGTCGAGGTTGCCCTGGAGCGCCTTGCCGGGGCCGACGCGGCGGGCGGCCTCGTCGAGCGGGACGCGCCAGTCGACGCCGACGACGTCCGCGCCGGCCTCACCCATGAGGCCCAGCAGCTCACCGGTGCCGACGCCGAAGTGGATGCGCGGGACGCCGTACCCGGCGACGGCGTCGAAGACCTTCGCGGAGGCGGGCAGCACCGAGCGGCGGTAGTCCGCCGGGGCGAGGGCGCCGGCCCAGGAGTCGAAGAGCTGGACGGCGGAGGCGCCCGCCTCGATCTGGACCTTGAGGAACGCGGCCGTGATGTCGGCGAGGCAGTCGAGCAGGTCGGCCCACAGCTCCGGGTCGCCGTACATCATCGCCTTGGCGTTCTCGTACGTGCGGGACGGGCCGCCCTCGACGAGGTAGCTGGCGAGGGTGAAGGGGGCGCCGGCGAAGCCGATGAGGGGGGTCTCGCCGAGCTCGGCGGTGAGCAGCCCGATCGCCTCGGTGACGTAGGAGACGTCCTCCGGGGTCAGGTCGCGCAGCTGGGCGAGGTCGGCGCGGCTGCGGATCGGTTCCTCGACGACCGGGCCGACGCCGGGCTTGATGTCGAGGTCGATGCCGATGGCCTTGAGGGGGACGACGATGTCGCTGAAGTAGATCGCCGCGTCCACGTGGTGCCGGCGGACCGGCTGGAGGGTGATCTCCGTGACCAGTTCGGGCCGCATGCACGATTCCAGCATCGGGATGCCCTCGCGCACCTTCAGGTACTCCGGCAGCGAGCGCCCGGCCTGCCGCATGAACCACACCGGTGTGTGCGGCACGGGCTCGCGCCTGCACGCCTTCAGGAAGGCGGAGTTGTACGTGGCGGTCGGCTGGTGGCCCGAGGGGCTGGCGTTGGCACTCACGAGGCAAAGTCTCGCACGCCCGCTTGACAGTGACGGCCCGGGCTGTGGACAACCCCGGACCGCACTTTTCCGGCCACCACGTGTGGCCGGGGGCGGGGCTCGCGTTCGCTGAGCGCGATCCGACCGTGACCCAGCGCACGGGTGTCTTGCCCTGCGCCGAGGCCCCGTTCCCCTTAATGTTCCGGCATGGCTGCGGCTCAGGGACGACTGTCGGACGGCGCTGGCGGGATGGACGACGCGAAAGAGGGGGAGCGCGATGCGATGGAGGCGGCACCGGTGCCGTTCCGCTCCGCCGTGGAAGCGCTGCGGGCCACACGGCTGAGGCCGGAGATCGAGGTCGAGCCGACCAAGCCGCCCCAGCGGCTCGCCCCGTACGCGTACGCCCTGGAGGCCGCGGTCGTCGACGGCGACGAGGATCTGGCGGACGGCCGGCTCGTCCTGCTGCACGACCCGGCGGGGCACGACGCCTGGCAGGGCACGTTCCGGCTGGTGACCCTGGTCCGGGCGGAGCTGGAGCCGGAGATGGCGGCGGATCCCCTGCTGCCGGAGGTGTGCTGGTCGTGGCTGACCGGTGCGCTGCAGTCCCGTGGGCTGTCGTACGGCGATCCGAGCGGCACGGTGACGCGGGCGAGCTCGCACTACTTCGGCGGGCTGGCGACGCGGCCGGCGGCGTCGCAGATCGAGATCAGGGCGTCATGGACCCCGAGGGAGACGCTGGGCGGGGTTCCGGACACGGCTTCGCATCTCGCGTCCTGGTGCGATCTGCTGGCCCAGATCGCGGGGCTGCCTCCGGCGGTGGACCCGGGTGATGCGGCTGTCGTGACGTTGCCGCAGCGGCGGGGCCCGCAGTCCCGCTGAACACCCCGCAGGACCAAGGACCGAGGACCGAGAACAAGAAACGAGAACCGAGGACCGTACGCCGTGGGCGTGCGGTCCTTTTTCGTGCTCGTCGCCACGCCGATCGAAACCATCACTTTGTCGATACGGCCACTTTCGGCCGCGTATCGACGCGAAGCGACACCGTTCGGTCTTCGAATGATCGAAGACGTGTCCGAATTGCACGGATTGTTACTCACCAAATCGTGATCATTCTCTAAAGGAGCAGAGGTTTGATGCCGAAGACCTCTGTGACCTTGAAAGCACGGTTCGTCCCGGCTTCGACCCCACGAGCCCAGCGAGCCGGCCCCCCCGTCCCGCACCCAGGAGGCCTGGTGTCCGTTCTCCTCGAGCAGCCCGCAAGCCTGGTCGCCTACCGTCCGAACAAGCCGACCGCGATGGTGGTGGTGGCCGATCCCCGGGTCCGGTCCACCGTGACCCGCCATCTGTGGGCCCTCGGTGTCCGCGATGTCATCGAGGCCTCGTCCATCGCCGAGGCCCGTCCCCGCGTCGGCAACCCCCGTGACATCTGCGTCGCAGACGTCCACCTGCCGGACGGTTCCGGCCTGACCCTCCTCTCCGAGACCCGCGCGGCGGGGTGGCCCAACGGCCTCGCCCTCTCCGCCGCCGACGACATCGGCGCCGTACGCAACGCCCTCGCGGGCGGTGTGAAGGGATACGTCGTCACCGGCACCCGTACCAACATCGGACTGCCCGCCCGCCCCGGCGCCGCCCCCATCGGCTCCGCTGCCCGTATGCACCGTCGCCCCCCGGGTGCCCCGAGCCACCCGGGCGGATACCGGGAGCTGTCGGGCCGCGAGGTCGAGGTGCTGCGCCTGGTCGCGGAGGGGCAGTCGAACAAGGCGATCGGCGTCTCGATGGGCCTGTCCGCGCTCACGGTCAAGAGCCACTTGGCCCGCATCGCGCGCAAGCTCGGCACCGGTGACCGCGCCGGAATGGTGGCGGTGGCCCTGCGCACCGGGATCATCCACTGACGCCAGGGCCCGACCGTTGGGCGGACCCGAGGGCGCCGAGGCAGGAAGGGGTCAGGATCATTCGCAGATGCCGGGCCTCTCCCGGTTCGCCGGGAACATTCACTGACACGTGTGACACATGACTGGTTTACGCCCCTCAAAGGCCCGTCGACGGAACGTTCCGTCGGCGGGCCATGTCCATACACAGATACCCTTGACAGGTGACCGACGCCCAAGAGACCGCAGCAGACAGGACCCTGCGAACCACCGGAGGCGCCCCTCCGGACGACGGCGGATCTTCTGAAGCGGGGGCGCCGATCCCTTTGCTGGAGCCCCGAGACGGCATTCCGCCCGTGATCGCCGACGAGTCCGCGCTCGCCGCGGTGATCGCCGCGTTCGCCGCCGGCTCCGGCCCCGTCGCCGTGGACGCCGAACGCGCGTCCGGATACCGCTATGGCCAGCGGGCCTATCTGGTCCAGCTGCGCCGCGAGGGCGCGGGCACCGCGCTCATCGACCCCGTCGCCTGCCCCGACCTCTCCGGCCTGGGCGAGGCGCTCTCCGGAGTGGAGTGGGTGCTCCACGCGGCCACCCAGGACCTGCCCTGTCTGCGCGAGATAGACATGGTCCCGACCCGGATCTTCGACACCGAGCTGGCCGGGCGCCTCGCCGGGTTCCCCCGGGTCGGCCTCGGCGCGATGGTCGAGGGCGTCCTCGGCTACGTCCTCGAGAAGGGCCACTCCGCGGTCGACTGGTCCACCCGCCCGCTGCCCGAGCCGTGGCTGCGGTACGCGGCGCTCGACGTGGAACTCCTCGTGGACCTGCGGGACGCCCTGGAGAAGGAGCTGGACCGGCAGGGGAAGCTGGAGTGGGCGCGGCAGGAGTTCGACGCGATCGCGTCCGCGCCGCCCGCCGAACCGCGCAAGGACCCCTGGCGGCGTACGTCCGGGATGCACAAGGTACGGCGTCGGCGGCAGATGGCGGTCGTACGGGAGCTGTGGGAGGCGCGGGACCGGATCGCGCAACGGCGGGACGTGTCGCCCGGGAAGGTGCTGAGCGACGCGGCGATCGTGGAGGCCGCGCTCGCGCTGCCGCCGAACGCGCACGCGCTGGCCGCGCTGAACGGGTTCGGGCATCGGATGGGGCGGCGGCAGCTGGAGCAGTGGCAGGCCGCCGTGGATCGGGCCAGGGTCCTTCCCGACTCCGCGCTGCCCGCGCATGGGCAGCCGGTGACGGGGCCGCCGCCGCCGAAGGCGTGGGCCGACAAGGACCCGGCCGCCGCGGCTCGGTTGTCGGCCGCGCGGGCCGGGGTGAGCGCTCTTGCCGAGCAGCTCACCATGCCTCAGGAGAACCTGATCACCCCCGACACGGTTAGGCGGCTGTGCTGGGAGCCGCCGAAGTCGTTGGACGCGGAGGCGGTGAGTGCGGCGCTCGCGGGGTACGGGGCTCGGCCTTGGCAGGTGGAGTTGGTGACGCCGGTGCTGGTGGGGGCGATGGCCGCGGTGGCGAAGGTCAAGGGCGCCTAGGCCGTTTCCGATGGCTCTTGGTGGCGTCCTGGGCCGCGATCGACGGTGACAGCCGGGAGAAGCCGCTCTGTCACGAGCGGCGGCGCCTGTGGGTGGACCGGTCGCTGACGCTTCGCGTGCGGGACGGCGGGCTGGTGTCGGCCGCCGTCAGCCAGGCGGGGGAGGCATGGGCGGCACGGTCACGCCGGAACGCACGTAACCGGCGGTAACATCTGAACCCGATGTGACCTTCGCCGCTCCCCCGCCCAGGGGTGGGCAGCGCTGTTACTCGTAAGTAGCATGGGGCTGAGCGCCCGCTCAGCGGTTGCGTATCGCAGCAGTGCCGTCCCGCACCTCTGGAGGAGAGCCATCGTGCCTCGTACCGTCAAGGAAGTCGTCTTCGTCGACGGCGTCCGCACCCCGTTCGGCAAGGCGGGCCCGAAGGGCATCTACCACGAGACCCGCGCCGACGACCTCGTCGTGAAGGCGATCCGGGAGCTGCTGCGCCGCAACCCCGGTCTGGAGCCCGCGAAGATCGACGAGGTCGCCATCGCCGCGACCACGCAGATCGGTGACCAGGGACTCACCATCGGCCGTACGGCGGGCATCCTCGCCGGTCTGCCGCAGTCGGTGCCCGGCTACTCCATCGACCGTATGTGCGCCGGCGCCCTGACCGCCGTCACCTCGGTCGCCGGTTCCGTCGCCTTCGGCGCGTACGACGTGGCCATCGCCGGTGGTGTCGAGCACATGGGCCGCCACCCGATGGGTGAGGGCGTGGACCCGAACCCCCGGTTCGTCAGCGAGAAGCTGGTCGACGAGTCCGCCCTGTTCATGGGCATGACCGCCGAGAACCTGCACGACCGGTACCCGACGATCACCAAGCAGCGCGCCGACGAGTACGCCGTGCGCTCGCAGGAGAAGGCCGCCAAGGCGTACGCCAACGGCAAGATCCAGGCCGACCTGGTGCCGATCTCGGTGCGCCGCACCAACGCCGAGGCCGGCGAGACCGGCTGGGGCCTGGTCACCGCCGACGAGCCGATGCGGCCGGGGACGACCCTGGAGAACCTGTCCGGCCTCAAGACCCCCTTCCGTGTCCACGGGCGGGTCACCGCCGGTAACGCGGCCGGCCTGAACGACGGCGCGACCGCCTCGCTCATCGCGAGCGAGGACTTCGCCCGCGAGAACAACCTGCCGGTCAAGATGCGTCTCGTCTCGTACTCCTTCGCGGGTGTAGAGCCGGAGGTCATGGGCTACGGCCCGATCCCGGCGACGGAGAAGGCACTCGCCCAGGCGGCGCTGTCCATCGACGACATCGGCCTGTTCGAGATCAACGAGGCCTTCGCCGTCCAGGTGCTCGCCTTCCTGGAGCACTACGGCATCGCCGACGACGACGCGCGCGTCAACCAGTACGGCGGCGCGATCGCGTTCGGTCACCCGCTGGCCTCGTCGGGTGTGCGTCTCATGACGCAGCTGGCCCGCCAGTTCGAGGAGCAGCCCGAGGTCCGTTACGGCCTCACCACCATGTGCGTCGGCTTCGGCATGGGCGCCACGGTGATCTGGGAGAACCCGCACCACAAGGACGCCGGAGGCGACAAGTGAGCACCACCGCCGATCTTCTCAAGGGCGCGGCCGAACTGTTCCCCGACGAGGTCGTGACGTCCGCGCACGTACGCCACCTCGACCTGCCGTTCGGCGCGGGGCGCTTCGCGCTCATCACGCTCGACAACGGCTTCGACCACACCAAGCCGACCACCTTCGGCCCCGCGTCGCTGGCGAACCTGAACACCGCCATCGACCAGGTCGAGAAGGAGGCCGCGGCCGGCGAGATCGTCGGTGTCGGTGTCACCGGCAAGCCGTTCATCTTCGCCGTCGGCGCCGACCTCAAGGGTGTCGAGCTGCTCAAGGAGCACGAGCACGCGCTCGCCATCGGCAAGGGCGGCCACGAGGTCTTCAAGCGGCTGTCCGCCCTCGCCGTCCCGACCTTCGCGTACTACAACGGTGCCGCGATGGGCGGTGGCGTCGAGGTCGGTCTGCACTGCTCCTACCGGACCGTCTCCGCGGCCCTCCCGGCGTTCTCGCTCCCCGAGGTGTTCCTGGGCCTGGTCCCGGGCTGGGGCGGCTGCACGATCCTGCCGAACCTGATCGGCGCCGACAAGGCCGTCTCGGTCATCATCGAGAACAGCCTCAACCAGAACAAGCAGCTCAAGGGCGAGCAGGTCTACGACCTCGGGATCGCCGACGCCATCTTCGAGGGCGCCGACTTCCTGGAGCAGTCGCTGATCTGGACGGCGTCCGTCCTCAAGGGCGAGATCGTCATCGACCGCCCGGCGATCGACCGCGGTGAGGCCTGGGACCAGGCCGTCGCCAAGGGCCGGTTCATCGCGGACAGCAAGGTGCACGGGGCGGCCCCGGCCGCGTACCGCGCGCTGGACATCATCGCCGCCGCGAAGAACGGCGACCTCCAGCAGGGCTTCGACGCCGAGGACGTCGCCCTCGCCGACCTGATCATGGGTGGCGAGCTGCGCGCCGGTATCTACGCCTTCAACCTGGTGCAGAAGCGCGGCAAGCGCCCCGCCGGCGCCCCGGACAAGTCGCTGGCCCGTCCGGTCACCAAGGTCGGTGTCGTCGGCGCCGGTCTCATGGCCTCCCAGCTGGCCCTGCTCTTCCTGCGCCGCCTGGAGGTGCCGGTCGTGCTGACCGACATCGACCAGGAGCGCGTCGACAAGGGTGTGGGCTACGTCCACGCCGAGATCGACAAGCTGCTGCTCAAGGGCCGTATCAACCAGGACAAGGCCAACCGCCTCAAGGCCCTGGTCACGGGTGTCCTGGACAAGGCCGAGGGCTTCGCGGACGCGGACTTCGTCATCGAGGCCGTGTTCGAGGAGATCGGTGTCAAGCAGCAGGTGTTCGCGGAGGTCGAGGCCGTCGCCCCGGCGCACGCGATCCTCGCCACCAACACCTCCTCGCTGTCGGTCACCGAGATGGCGTCGAAGCTGAAGAACCCCGAGCGGGTCGTCGGCTTCCACTTCTTCAACCCGGTCGCGATCCTGCCGCTCCTCGAGATCGTGCGCGGCGAGCAGACGGACGATGCTTCCCTGGCCACGGCCTTCGCCGTCGCCAAGAAGCTGAAGAAGACCGCGGTGCTGGTGAAGGACGCCCCGGCGTTCGTCGTCAACCGCATCCTGACCCGCTTCATGGGCGAGATCCAGAACGTCATCGACGAGGGCACGCCGGTGGCCGTGGCGGAGAAGGCGGTCGAGCCGCTGGGTCTGCCGATGTCGCCGCTGGTGCTCCTTGAGCTGGTCGGCCCGGCCATCGGTCTGCACGTCTCGGAGACCCTCAACCGGGCCTTCCCGGACCGCTTCACGGTCTCCCCGAACCTCGCGGCCGTCGTCAAGGCCGGCAAGCGCGGCTTCTACGTGTACGACTCCGGCAAGCCGGAACTGGACCCCGAGGTCGCCGCGCTCCTCAAGCAGGGCGATGTCGTCCTGACCGAGGAGCAGGTGCGGGCCCGCGTGCTCGACGCCGTCGCCCAGGAGATCGGGCTCATGCTCGACGAGGGTGTCGTCGCCGAGGCGCAGGACATCGACCTCTGCCTGATCACCGGCGCCGGCTGGCCCTTCCACCTGGGCGGCATCACGCCGTACCTGGACCGTGAGGGCGTCAGCGAGCGGGTGAACGGCAAGAAGTTCCTGGAGGCCGGGGTGGCCTCGGTCCCCGCGTAACCACGGACACGGATGAGGGCCTCCGCCTCCGGGCGGGGGCCCTCTTCTCATGTGCCGGCGTCCTTGAGCCTGAACCTCCCCGTCAGCAGGGCGTGGTCCGACTCGGCGTACCGCTCGGCGTCGCCGTCCACGACCGTGAAGTGGCGGCGGTCGGCGAAGACGTAGTCGATCTTCCGGCCGTCGGCGGTGGGCTCGGGCTCGGCCCCGTCCGCCTCCGCGAAACGGCCGGTGAGATACGAGATGGCGGGCGCGTCCGGCGGCAGGTTGAGGTCACCGGCGACGATCACGGGGGGGTCCTCCGGGAGTTCGGCGGTCCGGTCCCGGATCTCCCGCAGCTGCCCGGGGGCCTTCGCGTTCGTGTGGGCCGTGCACGCGATGAGGGAGCGCCCCCCGAACGACGTGTGGGCGCACAGGAGTCCACGGCGGACCTCGACCGTACGGCCGCCGCCCGTGTAGGTCTCACCGCCCGTGTCGGTGAAGCGGTGGTACTCCTGCCGGTCGTCGGGGACGTCCTCCCGGCTGAGGACGGCCGAGCCGAAGGCGCCGGTGCTGCCGCAGGCGGGCACGTTGTCCTGGGAGGAGGCGTAGGTGCCGTCCACCTGCCAGCCCGCGGCGGTGAGTCGGCGCTTGAGTTCCGCGTACTGGGTGAGGCAGATCTCGTTGACGGTGACGATGTCCGCCTCGATGCGCGCCGCCCGCTCCACCAGGCGCGGGATCGAGGTGCCGGGACCCGTGCCGCCGGAGTTCCACGGGCAGACGGCCGCCGCGCCGCACAGGTTGTAGTGGACGACCCGTAGCTCCCGGGTCTTCGCCGTGGGAGCCGCGACGGCCCGGCCCTCGCTCCGGCCCTCGCCGCCCCGGCCGTCGTCGCGCGGTGCCACGAGTACCCCCAGGAGCACGGCGAGCCCGCAGGCCACCGCTCCCAGGAGCACCCGGCCGCCGCCCCTACCAGTCACCCGTGAACGGCCGGTGCTCGCAGACGGCGTCGGCGCAGTCGTGCCGGGAGGTCCCGGACATCCTGAGGGGGCTGTTCTCGGGGATGCCGACGACCCTGAACGTCCGTGCGGCGGCCGGGGATTCGGTGGCGCCGAAGAGGGCGACGACCTCGATGGTGTGGGTGCCGGAGCGCCAGGGGTGGGCGTGGGTGAAGGACCACTCGCCGTTCTCGTTCACCCCGGTCGCGCCGATGAGGACGCCGCGTTCCAGCAGGACCACCTTGGTGACGCCCTGCTCCACCGTGCCGGCGAAGCGCGGCCGGGGCCCGGCGAAGGCGCCCTCGGCGGGTGCCGTGATCAGCGGGACCGGGACCTCGGTGCGTACGGTGAAGTGGTGTTCCAGGACCGGTGTGCAGCCGTCGCCGCGCAGTCCGACGCACTGCACGGCGTGCTCGCCGCCGGACCAGTTGACCGAGCGGCGCCAGAGCCACTGGCCGGTGCCGCCGACGCCCGTACCGCCGAGGTACTGGCCGTTCTCGAAGAAGAGAAGGTAGTCCGTGCCGGGCGCGGCGACGCCGGTGAACTTGACCATCGGGCCGGAGAGGCCGCCCGGGGCGGGCTTGCTGATGACCGGTACCTCGCCGCTGCGCTGGGCGTAGTGCAGCGCGGATTCCGGGGCCTGGACGGTGAACTCGCCGGAGACCGGGGGCATGGTCGGCGGCTCCATGAGCGCCTGGACGTTCACCTCGGACTTGTCGAGCACGCCGAGGTTGCACAGGCCCGCGACGACGATACGGGCGACCTCGAAGGCGCCGGTGTGGTTGAGGTGGGTGGAGTCGATGCTGCCGTCGGGGTGGCCGGGGTGGTCGGCGGCGTCGACCCAGCAGAAGTACTGGCGCAGCCGCATCGGGCCGATCTCGGCCCACAGTTCCATGGTGCGGCCGGTCAGGTCGACCAGCGGGGCGCCGAGTTCACCGGCGACCTCGATCATGGCGCGGGGGTGGTCGCCGAGGGTGTTGAGGACCTCGCCGGTGCCGGAGAAGGCGTACCGGGCCATGGGGGTGACGAGGACGGGGACACCGCCCTCCTGGTGCACGTAGGTGACGAACAGCCGGAGGAGTTCCTTGTACTCGGGGATCGGGACGTACCGCGTCCCGTTGTGGATCATGTGGTCCACGCAGCCGAAGCCGATGAGCACGACGTCACCGCGCTTCATGCGGTTGAGCATCGCCGGGAAGCGTTCGGTGAAGTACTTGCGGCTGGTCATGGCGGAGCGGGCGTAGTTGGCGACCTCGATCGGGCCGAGCAGCAGCTCCTCGATCTTCTGGCCCCAGCCCGCCATGGGCGCTTCCTCGTCGGTGCGCGGGGCGGGGACGGAGTCCCCGAGCACGAAGATCGTCCGGTTCATCTCTCATCCGTCCTAGCGGTCGACGACGTTCATGGCCATGGCCCCGGAGGCCGAGCAGTAGGGACGCACCCACACCGGGCGCGCCGGGTGGATCACGGCGTACTCCGAGGGTTCGTCGCCCACGAGGGGCACGGGCGGGTAGGCGAAGGCGCCCTTGACGTCGGGGAAGTCCTCCAGCAGATGACAGACGCGGATCCTGCTCCGGTCGGCCGGGTCGGGCTGCAGCCACCAGTCCCAGTCCTCCCAGCGCTCCAGCCGGTGGTCGACCACCCGCCGCACGGGCGCCTCGGCCTTGAAGCGGCGGCTGCCCAACAGGTGCACGGGCACCGTGAAGTTCGTCGAGTGGCGGCCACGGCGGCTCACGACGAAGAGCGCGCCGGGCTTCAGCAGCCGCTTCCCGCAGAGGACGCCCTCCAGGGCGATGCCGGTGTCGGTCACCTCCACGCCGACGCATTCGGCGTGGTCCTGGCGGAGGACGCTGCGCAGCATGAGGCGGCCGCCCGGCTGCGCGTAAGGGAGGTTCCAGCCGACGGGCCCGGTCGGCGGCCTCGCGATCAGCCGGTCCCGGGCGTCGATGAGGGCCCGGGTGTCGCGGATGCCGGCCTTCATGTGGACGGCGCCCGTCTTCGGGGCGCGCATGGTCACCTGCCAGCGTCCGTCGCCGAGGTGGTCGAGGGCGGAGGGGGTGATCGCGGCCGTGTAGCGGGTGCCGCCGTTGTCGAGCGGTTTGCGTACGGTGCGCAGCGGGAGGTCGGGCAGGCGGTCGCCGTCGGAGGGCTTGTGGCGGAGGACGAACTGCCAGCGGTGGCGGCCCTCGGCGGGACCATCGGCGGCGAAGCGCAGCCAGCCCGCGTCGTCCGCCGTCACGTCGACGGTGGCCGCGCCGAGGGACGCCGGGGGTACGGCGGTCAGGGCCTCGGCCTTCTTCCGGGGCCCGGCGGGCGCCCGGTACCCCTTCGTCCTGGCGGCCCGGCGGCGGGCCGCGTCCTCGAAGAGCTCGACGTAGCGGGCGGCCACGGCGGCGGGGTCGTAGCGGGTGGAGTTGCGCAGCGCGGCGGTGCCCATGGCCCGGCGCAGGTTCTCGTCGGCCATCAGGCGCCGCAGTCCCCAGGCGATGGCGTCCACGTCGCCGTTGGCCACCAGCAGGCCGTCCTCGCCGTCGGCCAGGATCTCGCGGGGGCCGACGGGGCAGTCGGTCGACACCACCGGCAGGCCGCAGCGCATGGCCTCGACCAGGGTCATGCCGAAGGACTCCGCGCTCGACGTCACGGCGGCGATGGAGCCCTTGGCCCACTCCGACTCGATGGGTGAGAAGCCGCCCATGAGCAGCGCCCGGCCCGCCAGGCCGAGTTCGGTGACGAGGGCGCGCAGTTTCCCGGCCTCGCCGCCGTCGCCGTAGATGCGCAGCTGCCAGTCGGGGAACTCCTCGGCGAGCATGCCGAAGGCGCGGATCAGCAGGTCGTACCGCTTGATGTGGTGCATGCGGCCGGCGCTGACGACGACCTTGTGGGTGCAGTCGGAGGGCGGTACGGCGGGCTGGGGCACGCTGTTGGGGATGCCGACCACGGTGAGGCCGGGGATCGGGGTGTGCTCCATGAAGGAGCGGGCGTCGGCCTCGGTGACGGTCGTGATGCCGTCGAGCCGTGGGTAGACGCGGGCCATCTCGGCGCGGACGGCGGGCGGGATGGCCAGGTGGGTCATGTGTTCCTGGGCCACGCGCAGGGCGCCGTCGCGGGTGTGGGCGGCGACGAAGAGGTTGAGGCTGGGGCGGGTGCCGACGACGACGTCCGCGTCCGTCTTCTTCAGCTCCCGGATGATGCGCTGGTCGGTGAATCTGCTGTACTGCGCGAAGAACTCCTCCTGGCGCGGCACCACTTCGCTGGGTTCGTCGCTCCCGGCGGCGCCCCGGTCGCCGGAGCCGGGCCGCAGGTCGACCAGGGCGCGGACGGTGATCCTCGGCGAGATCTCGAACTTGGTGGCGGTCGCGCGGCGGAACACCGAGACGATCTCGACCTCGTGGTGGACGGCGAGTGCCTCGGCGAGGTTGATGACCGTGCGGTTGGTGCCCCCGATGCCGTAGATGTTGTTGATCAGGAAGGAGATCTTCACCGGACCTCACGCTCCTTCCGCTCGAAGGGACTCGGCACGGGGTAGTAGGCGTCCAGGAACCGGCCGAGCATCGCCGTCTGGCGGGCGATGTCATGTCCGTCGGAGAGGGTGTCGTTGATGCAGAACGCCTGCCGGTCGCGGCGGGCCAGCAGGATGCCGAGCCGCCGCTGGATCTCGGGTCTGGCCAGGTCGAGGTAGGCGAAGCTGATGTCGGAGGGCACGGCCCGGCCGGTGAAGTACGCGTAGTAGTGGTACAGCGACGACGGGATCGAGATGTCGTCGGCGCTGCGGAACCGGCTGTGCGAGGTCGCCCGGTGGGCGTCCGCGAACTCCCGCTCGATCTCGTGGAGAACGCTGCGGCGCAGGGCGTACGGGGCGTGCCGGATCTTCTGCACGATGGCCGAGCCGAAGTTGTCCAGCAGGAGCCGGCGGTTGTTCTTGCCGGCCGCGTCGACGGGGCGGTCGCCGAGGGTGCGCTCCCACCGGGGGACCTGGGAGGGCGAGAGGAACGTACGGGTCATGCCGTTGGAGAGGAAGAAGTCCTGCGGGGTGACGGGGCGGCCTAGGAACATGTCGTCGTTGAAGTAGAGGAAGTGCTCGGCGAGGCCGGGGATGTGGTGCAGCCGGCTCTCGATGGCGTGGGAGTTGAAGGTGGGCAGCGCGCTCGGGTCGTCGAAGATCTCGGAGTGGTCGACGACCGTGATGCGGGGGTGCCGGTCGACGATCCAGGCCGGGCGCTGGCGGTCGGTGACGACGTAGATGTGGCGGACCCAGGGGGCGTTCTGCTCCAGGGCGCGCAGCGAGTAGCGCAGTTCGTCGCGGCTGATGTAGCGGGCGGCGTTCGCGGACTCGGTGTGGTAGCCGGAGTGCCCGTACCCGGCGCGCCGCCGTTGCCAGGCGGGGTCGTCGCCGTCGACCCAGGTGTAGACGACGTCGACGGGGAAGCGGACGTCCTCGGGCAGGGCGTCTGCGCAGGGCGCGATGGTGCGGACCGAGCGGGTGCGGCGGGTGTGCAGGGCGGCGAAGCCGGTGAGCCTGCTGATGGGCACGGTGACGCGGGGCTCGGCGGGTGAGACGTCCTCGGTGACGCGGTTGGGGCGCGGGGCGACCAGGCGCCCGTCCTCGGGCCGCCAGAACTCGATGTCGCAGCCGTGCTCCAGACCGAGGACCAGGGAGCCGGCCGGGTCGCTCCACAGCATGCCGACGCGCAGCACCCGGGCCTCCCCCGCGATGCGCCGTCCGCGCTTCGAGCCGCACAGCACGGTACGGCCGGCGGCGGCGTCGCCCCGGCAGGCCGTCACATGGACGGGCCCGCTCTCGGAGCAGCGCTCCAGGACCTCGCGGACCCGGTCGCGGTCGGCCTCGGCGACCGCGAGGCAGGAGCGGAAGTCGGAGTTGCCGCGGATCGCGAAGTAGTCGACGCCCGCCTCCTCCAGCAGCGTCACCACCAGTTCGAGGTTGGCCTCACGCAGCCCGAGGGGCGAGACGGTGGGGCGTACGAGGGCGATCTGTGCCCCGGGCCCGGCCAGCGCGGCCAGCCGCTCGCCCTCGCGGAACAGGTGCGGCCAGCGGCGGCGGGCCCGGGCCGCGCGGAGCAGCCGGGAGCCGAGTGTGAACGACTGGAGATGGCGCAGGAGCCGCTTGAGCGCCATGCGCAGCCGCAGGGGTACACGGCGCGCGATCCGGCGTCGCAGCCCCGTGGGGACGAGGCCGCGGTACGCCCCGACCAGGGCGGACGCCTCGGGATTGCCCATACTCACGACTGGTTGTCCGGCTCCTCGGGGCCCCCGTGCTCGAAGACGCTCGGGACGGGGAAGTAACGGCGCAGGAAGTGCAGTACGGCCTCGGTGCCGCCTTGGCCGAGGGCCTGCGGCGTCCCCAGGCCGGTGAACTGGATCTGCTGACTGTCCCGGCGCACGAGCAGCCGCTCCAGGTGGTTGTCGAGCCCGGGCAGCGCGGCGTGGAGGACCACGGTCGTCTCGCCGGAGGGGTCGGCGAGTCCGGCCACCGCACCGAAGTGGTGGATGAGACCGTCCATGGGGTGGGTGCCGGTGACCGTGGGCGCCGTCTGGACGTCGGGCAGGGGCAGGGGTTCGGCGCCCGACTCCGCGAGGCGGGACAGGGTCTGGCAGCTGTAGGGCTGGGGGCCCTCGGCGTAGCCGTGCGCGGTGACGCGGCCGGTCGTCGCGTAGGCGGACCGGGTCCAGGGGGCGAAGGACTCCCGCGCGGTCCACGGGCCGCGGCGCGGGCGGGTCACCCCGTGCGGGGTGAAGTAGTCGAAGGCCCTCACGGGGCGGCCGAGCAGCGCTCCGGGGCGCAGCAGGAGGAAGTGGTCGGCGATGTCGGGCAGTTGGTGGAGCCGCCACTCGGCGCCGGGGCGGGCGGGCACGATGCTGAGCCGCTCGTCGGCCCGGAGCCACTCCGGTACGGGGGCCTGGGCGACCACGTGGACGACGTCGGTCCAGGGCGCGTACTGGTGCAGCGAGCGCAGCGCGGCGCGCAGGAGTTCCTCCCCCCAGGGCGTGGCGTGCTGGTGGAGCAGGACCGCGTCGACCGGGAAGACGATCTCCTCCAGGCGGGCGATGTCGAAGTTCTCCAGGGTGATCGTCGGCTCCATGGCGCCGTCGATGTCGAGGTACCCGGAGAGCCGGTCGAGGCCGATCTCGATGCCCAGGGCGTCGCTGGGCACGGCCCGCTGGACCCGGTTGGGGCGCGGACCGACGACCCGCTCCTGGGGGAGATCGGTGTTGACCGTCCAGAACTCGATCTCGACGCCCTGGTCCTCGCCGACCCACAGGTTCTCGGTGGGGTCGGTGCGCAGCCAGGTCAGGCGGATCACCCGGGCCCTGCCGAAGTGCTTCCAGGCCTTCACATGGCTGCCCGGAACGTCGTGGGTCTCGCTGTTCGCGGGCGAGACGGACACCACGTAACCGGTGTGCTCCTCCAGCAACGCGCGGAGCGCCCTGCGCACCTCGCCCTTGTCGCGCTGTTCCACGGCCAGGCAGATCCGCCGGTCGTCGAGCGCGGGGACCGCGAACCAGGGGATGTCGGCGGCGTCGAGGGCGTGGGTGACCAGGTTGTGGTCGAGGCGGCGGGCGAGGTCGACGGTCAGCCCGGTGTGCACATGTCCGATCCGGCCGTCGTGCGCCTGGGTCCGGCGCTCGGAGTGCCCGAACTCCGCCTTGCGGACGCGCCGCAGGGCACGCCGGTGCAGGCGGGCCTCGCGCCGGCCGAGGGCGCGGGCGAGCGAGCCCTTGACCTTGCGGCGTACGCGGCCGGGGACGGTGGTCGCGGCGACGGTACGGACCGGCTGGGGGACGAGGCGTTTGTAGACGTGGGCCGCGGAGCTCAACGACGTCGGTTCGGACACGTCATGAACTCCGTCTCATCGCTTGTAGGGGCCATTCATCGGGTGGGAGGTCCGCTCCTCGTCGGAGCGGGCCCCGTGGGGCGCCGCTCATCGCTCGTAGGGGCTCGGGGTGGGGAAGTACGCGTTGAGGAACCCGTCCAGGAGCTCCTGCTGGGCCTCGATGTCCTCGGGGGTCGAGAAGGCGTCGTTGAGGCAGAAGCTGTCCTGGTTCCTGCCGTCGAGCAGCCGGGCCAGCCGGTCCGCGAGGTCGGGGACGGCCAGCTGGAGATAGGTGAAGGGCATCGAGCCGGGCTGGGCGCGCCCGGTGAGCGCCGCGTAGTAGAGCGCGAACGACGAGGTCGGCGACAGATCCGTCATCGCGCGGAACCGGCTGGCCGACGTACGCGCCCAGGCCTCCGGGAAGTCCCGTTCGGCCTCTTCCATCGCCGAGCGGCGCAGGGCGTACGGGATGTGCTCCATCGGCTGGGTGATGACCTTGCCGAATCGTTTCAGCAGAAGGGCGCGGTTGTTCTTGCAGGCCGCGTCGACCGGGGTGTCCGTCTCGACGACCGGGCCCTGCGGGATGCGGTTGCGGGAGGGGAAGTAGCGGGCGGTGCCGGAGGGGGTGAAGAAGGCGTGCGGGGCGACCGGGCGGCCCATGAACATGTCGTCGTTGAAGTACAGGAAGTGCTCGGCGAGACCCTCGATGTGGTGGAGCTGGCTCTCGATCGAGTGCGAGTTGAAGGTCGGCAGGTCCGCCGGGTCGCGGAAGATCTCGCGGTGGCTCGCGATCCGCAGGCCGGGGACGTCCTCGCGCAGCCAGGCCGGGACCTGGTCGTCGGTGACGATGTAGATGGTGCGGATCCAGGGCGCGAACAGATGCAGGGACCGTACGGAGTACCGCAGTTCGTCGCGGCTGATGAAGCGGGCGTCGCTCGCCGACTCCGCGTGGTAGACCTCGCCCTTCGCCTGCGCCTTGCGCCGCTGCCACGCCGGGTCGTCGCCGTCGACCCAGGTGTAGACGGCGTCGACGGGGAAGTCGATGTCGTCCGCGCAGTTGACCAGGAACTCCGGGCGGGTGGCGAGCGCCGGCGCGAGGTGCTGCGGGGTCCAGTCCGACACGAAGCGGCTGAACAGCCGGGCGGCGCCGTACACGTTCACGCCGTGGGCGACGACGGCCCAGGTGGCCCGGTTGGCGCGGGGCGCGACGAGGTGGTCGCCGTGGGGCTGCCAGAACTCGACGGCGCAGCCGTACTCGTGGCCGAGCAGCAGATGCCGGCCGGGGTCGGTGCGGTACCAGCTGATCTGGAGCACCCGGGCGGTGGAGACCCCGCGCCAGGCCTTCGGGTCGCGGGAGGAGACGGGGCGGGCGGGCCGGGGCGCGTCGGGGTCGATCACGCTCAGGTGGCCGGGGTACTGGCCGAGGCCCCGGAAGACCGCGCCGAGCACCCGCTCGCGGTCCTGCTCGGCGACGGCGACGACGGTGCCGTGGTCGGAGGTGCCGCGCACGGCGAAGTACGGCACACCGGCCACGTCGAGCAGCGAGGTGAGGGCGCTGCGGTTGGCCTCACGGGCCGCCAGCGGCGTCAGCCCGGGTTCGACGTACACGTCACCGCGCTCGGCGGCGACCGCGGGGTTCGGCGTATGGCCGGAAGTGTGCGGTGCGGCGGTGGCGGGAGCCCGTCGGGAATGGCTCGATCCACCCGGCGTCCGCTGGACGGCGGGCTCCGAAACGGTTGTCACGCCGACTGCCTCTCACGGGCCGAAGCGCTCACCAGCACCGCAACCCCCTCCCTCTTCCCGCCCCGGCCGGACGCCGACGGCGAGAACCCCCACTGGCCACTCGCCTTCGTGCCCCCCGGCTCGAACCGTGACCACTTGCCCACCGACACCGTTGTCGGCTTTCTTCACATAAAAGCTTTAACCTTGCACAGGTCTGGCACATCATCACGAGCAAATCAGCCAACTGTCAACAGCAGGCGAAAATGACAGAAAACACACAGCGAGCGCCATCCCCAGCGAACTCCCGGTAACGGGCGAATGAACCAGGCGCCTCCGAAGCCCTCCAAAGCTCGGTCTATAGTTCGGACACATTGCGACGTATGGAACAGTCGCGTGGGCCCGGCCTCTCCCCCACTCGTGCCCTCCCCGATTCACACCCACGGCATCGAGCCACGCAGCGAGAGGACACCGAGGCATGACGCACGCCCTGACGGAGCCGGAACAGACCCCGAGATCCAGGCGCGCGCCATCGAGCCGGCGGGCCAAGCCGCAGCGCAAGCGCCGTGTGGGGCGCTGGATCGCGCTGAGCCTCGTCGTCCTGGTGCTGGCCGCGGGCGGCACCGGATACTGGCTGTACAGCGACCTGAACGGCAACATCGACGGCGTCGACCTCGACCGGGCGATCGGCGACGACCGCCCGGAGAAGCTGCCGACCTCGGGGCAGAACATCCTGGTCCTGGGCTCCGACTCACGCTCCGGAGCCAACGCCGACCTCGGCACGGGCGACGTCTCCGGGGCCCGCTCCGACACCGCGCTGGTGATGCACATACCCGAGGGCCGCACCGAGGCCGTCGCCATCAGCATCCCCCGCGACACCCTGGTGACCCGGCCCGAGTGCACCAAGGCGGACGGCACCACCGTCGCTTCCGCGAAGCGTGTGATGTTCAACTCGGTCTACTCGCTGGCCGGCCCGGCCTGTGTGGTGAAGACCGTGGAGCAGATGTCCGGGATCCGGATGGACCACTTCGTGGAGATCGACTTCGCCGGCTTCAAGGGGCTCGTCGACGCGATAGGCGGCGTGACGGTCACCGTCGACGAGGCCATCCACGACAAGTCCAGCGGCCTCGACCTGGAGGCGGGCACCCACACGCTCGACGGCACCCAGTCCCTCGCGTTCGTCCGCACCCGGCACGGCGTCGGCGACGGCAGCGACCTCGGCCGCATCGGTCTCCAGCAGCAGTTCATGATCGCCCTACTGAGCGAGATCAAGAAGCAGGACCTCCTCGGCAGCCCCACCAAGGCCTACAAGATCGCCGACAGTCTCACCGCGTCACTGACCACCGACTCCGAACTCGACTCCCTCACCGCGCTGTCCGACTTCGCCCGCAGCATGAACGGCGTCGACCCCGCCGCCATGGAGACGATCATGCTCCCGGTCGAGTACGACAGGACCGACCCCAACCGAGTGGTGGCGGCCGAGCCCCAGGCGACCACGCTGTGGAAGGCGTTGCGCCAGGACAAGGAGATCCCGGACTCGGCGAAGAAGTCCCCGGCGACCGGCGGCACCTCGTAAGGTGGCGCGCCCCGTCAGGGGCGCGGGGAACTGCGCGAGCAACCACGCACAACCCGCACCCGACGAACCAGCTGCCGCGGCAGACGCATAGGCGGCAGCAGCCGCCCCGGGCGTCCGTCGTCAGACAAGAACCGACGGCGCCAACGCCAGCCCACCCTCCCCGTTCTGTGAAGCGATCCGCAGCGCGCCGTCGGCCCCGATCATCCCGAGCACCACCCGCCCGTACACATCCCGCGCCAGCGCCGGCGCCCCCACGCAGCGTTCACCGGTCGGCGACCACCACACACCGGCCTGCTCGTTCTCCGTTCCGCACGCGGCGAGCATGACCTGCCCCTCGATGTCGCGATGGGCCAGCACCGTGCAGTCGTACCCGTCGAGCGGCACCCGCAGCACGGCGACCGGGTCCTCGGCCGGCGCCCCGCCCAACGGGATCACCCAGCCGCCCGGGCGGTGGGCGACGAGGCCCCCGCTCGCCGGGTCGGTCCAGTAGTACGTGGCCCGGTCGGGGCCGGTCTCGAGGCCCACCACGCTGCCCCGGACCACCGCGACCGGAATGGTGGGCGTCTGGCTGAAGTTCCCGTCGGGCTTGTCCTGCGTCCAGCGCATGACGAGGTTCTGACCGCCGACCATCGCCTCGACCCGGCCGCCGGCGTACGCGACCACGGTCACCGGGTCCTGCACCAGGCTGCCCTTGAGGTCGGTCCACGGACCCCACTTGCCGCCGGCCTGCTCCCGCCGGAGCATGACGCCCCCACCGGCGTTGCGCGCGAAGACGTGGACGCTGCCGTTGGAGCTGACTCCCCCGGTCGGCATCCCGAAGCGCGCGGCCTTCACCGGGTCCTTGTGCGGGTTGCCCAGCGAACGCCACTCACTGACCGGCCTGCCGGTCTGGTACTGGATGGCGTGCACGATGTCCACGGCGGGCGGACCGTCGGCCCTCGCGACCTCCCGGCGGCCGAGGAAGTGCACATAGGTGTCGGCGCCCTGCACGATGTGGAGGTCGGTCAGATCGGCCACGGGGAAGAGATCCGGACCGGTCCACTGAGGACCGCCGGGCCGTGTCTGCGTCCAGCGCAGCAGCCCCGTACGCCCGCGGGCGTACGCGGTGAGCCTGCCGTCCTTGCCGAGGACGAGCCAGGAACCGGCGAGGGTGGCCTCTGCCCTGTGCCGCTCGCCCCCGCCGTTCGTAGAGGTGCCGGCCGCCGCCCCCTGGGCAGCGGCGCGCCCGGATCTGGTCCGCATGACGTGACCTGCCCTTTCCATGACGCTCGGCGCGGCTCCCGGCCGCCTTCTCGCACAGGAACGCGGAAGGCCGAGCGGACCCCATCATAGGATGAACGTTTCGCCAATATGGAGTGGCGGCCGGGCATGCGACCCTGTCCCCATGGACGACCCCCTGCTCGTGATCGTCGACGCCGCCAACGTCATCGGCTCCGTTCCCGACGGCTGGTGGCGCGACCGGCGCGGTGCGGCGGAACGCCTGCGCGACCGGCTCGCCCGGGACGGGGTCCCCGGCCGCGACGAGCCCCTCGAACTCGTCATGGTCGTGGAGGGCGCCGCCCGCGGTGTGGAGCCGGTCCCCGGCGTACGGGTCGACGCGGCCCCCCGCAGCGGCGACGACCGCATCGTCGAACTGGTCGCCGAGGAGGGCCGGGACCGCCCCTGCCTCGTCATCACCGCCGATCGCGAACTACGGCGCAGGGTAGGCGAGTTGGGAGCCGATGTGGCCGGCCCACGCACGGTGCGCGACGGGTCCTGACCGGCCCCACTTCGCTCCGGCGGCGCCGGAAGCGGCTTGCCGGTGTTCGGCTACGGGGCGCCGTGGCCCGGCGGCCTGGCGACATCGTCCACGGTGTTCTCCTCGTGGCGTCCGAGGCGGCTGTGCGAGCGGCCGTAGACGAAGTAGACGACGAAGCCGAGGGCCATCCAGGCGGCGAAGCGGAGCCAGGTCTCGGTGGGGAGGTTGAGCATCAGCCACAGCGAGGCGCACACCGACAGGATCGGGATCAACGGCACCCACGGCGTGCGGAACGCCCGGTGCAGGTCGGGGCGGGTCCTACGGAGGATGATGACGCCGATCGCGACGACCACGAACGCGAACAGCGTGCCGATGTTCACCAGCTCGGCCAGCTCGCTCAGCGGGGTGAAGCCCGCGAGGATCGCGATGACCACACCCAGCAGGATGGTCGGCCGGTGCGGGGTCTTGAACCGGGGGTGGACTCGGGAGAAGAAGCGCGGCAGCAGTCCGTCGCGGCTCATCGCGAAGAAGACCCGGGTCTGACCGAGCAGCAGGATCATGCACACGGTCGTCAGACCGACGGCGGCGCCGAAGCTGATGAATCCCGCGAACCACGGGTGCCCGGTGGCCTTGAAGGCGTCGGCGAGCGGCGCGGTCACCGACAGATCGGTGTAGTGCTGCATGCCGGTGACGACGATGGACACCAACACGTACAGCGTGGTGCAGATGATGAGCGAGCCGAGGATGCCCCGGGGCATGTCCCGCTGCGGGTTCTTCGTCTCCTCGGCGGCCGTGGCGACGACGTCGAAGCCGATGAACGCGAAGAAGACCACGGAGGCGGCCGTGAAGATGCCCATCACACCGAAGTTGGAGGGCGCCCAGCCGAAGATCAGCTGGATCAGCGGGGACTGGAGACTGTCGCCGGCCGGCACCTCCTGCGCCCTGGGGACGAACGGGTCGTAGTTGTCGCCGTTGACGAAGAAGGCGCCCGCGATGATCACGGTGAGGACGACCGTCACCTTGATGGCGACGACGAGGGAGGTGACCCGCGCGGAGAGCTTCGTGCCGAGCACGAGGATGGCGGTGAGCACCAGGACGAGCAGGGCCGCGAGGATGTCGAACCCGAAGCCGTCGGCCCCGTCCCTGGTGCCGAGCGCAGCGGGCAGCTCCCAGCCCGCGTTCTCCATCAGCGAATGGATGTAGCCCGACCAGCCGACAGCCACCACCGCCGTCCCCAGCGCGAACTCCAGGACGAGGTCCCAGCCGATGATCCAGGCGGGCAGCTCCCCGAGGGAGGCGTACGAGAAGGTGTACGCGGACCCGGCGACCGGGACCGTGGAGGCGAATTCCGCGTAGCACAGGGCGGCCAGAGCGCAGACGACGCCGGCCACGATGAAAGCGAGGGCCACGGAGGGACCGGCGTTGTTCTTGGCCACCGTGCCGGTGAGGACGAAGATGCCGGTGCCGATGATGACACCGACGCCGAAGACCGTCAGATCCAGCGCGGACAGGGATTTCTTGAGCGCGTGCTCTGGTTCCTCGGTATCGAGGATGGACTGCTCGACCTTCTTCGTCCGGAAGAGTGTGCTGCTCACAGGCGGACCTCCCACGCTTGTCGTCCTCGACATGATCGAGAGGGGGCGTGGAGCGTATGCCCCGGCGCGAGCGGTTTCACGCGAACGGGCCGGTCTCACCACCGTAAAGGATGGCGAGACCGGCCCGAACGGCCCACGTCGTACGTCAGTCGCGCGCGGGCTCCACCTCTGCGGCGGCGTCGGCGATGGTGGTCCTCCCGTTCGAGCGGAGCCGGGGGTGGGGCAGGCCGTCCAGCTTGGAGACCAGCCCGGTGACCTGGCGGGCGATGTCGGGCGCGGTGAGCCCGATCTCCGCCAGGACCTCGGCGCGGGAGGCGTGGTCGAGGAAGCGCGGCGGGATGCCGAAGTCGCGCAGCGGGATATCGACGCCGGCGTCGCGCAGCGCCTGGGCGACGGCCGAGCCGACGCCGCCGACGCGGGAGTTGTCCTCGACGGTGACGACCACCCGGTGCTTGCCGGCGAGCGGCGCCATGTGCTCGTCGACCGGCTTGACCCAGCGCGGGTCGACGACGGTCGTGGTGATCCCCTGCTTGTCGAGCAGGCCGGCGATCTCCAGGCACATCGGCGCGAGGGCGCCGACGGAGACGAGGAGCACGTCCGGGCTGTCGGTGCCCGGCTCCCGCAGCACGTCCATGCCTCCGACGCGACGCACGGCCGGTACGGCGGGGCCGACGGCGCCCTTGGAGAAGCGCACCACGGTCGGCGCGTCCGTCACCTCGACGGCCTCGCGCAACTGGGCGCGCACCTGGTCGGCGTCGCGCGGCGCGGCGAGCCTGAGCCCCGGCACGACCTGGAGGATCGACATGTCCCACATGCCGTTGTGCGAGGCGCCGTCGGTGCCGGTGACTCCGGCCCGGTCGAGCACGAACGTGACGCCGCACTTGTGCAGGGCCACGTCCATCAGCACCTGGTCGAAGGCGCGGTTGAGGAAGGTGGCGTACACCGCGAAGACGGGGTGCAGTCCGCCGGTCGCCAGGCCGGCCGCGCTGACGGCGCCGTGCTGCTCGGCGATGCCGACGTCGTAGATCCGGTCCGGGAAGGTGTCCGCGAACTTCTTCAGACCGACCGGCTGGAGCATCGCCGCGGTGATCGCCACGATGTCCTCGCGCTCCTTGCCGAGCTCGACCATCTCGTCACCGAAGACGGAGGTCCAGTCGGCACCCGAAGCCTTGACCGGCAGGCCCGTGTCGGGGTGGATGGGGCCGATGCCGTGGAAGCGGTCCGCCTCGTCCTGGAGGGCGGGCTGGTAGCCACGGCCCTTCTCGGTGAGGCAGTGCACGATGACCGGTCCGCCGAACCGCTTGGCGCGGGACAGCGCGGACTCCAGGGCCTCGAGGTCGTGCCCGTCGATCGGTCCGACGTACTTGAGCCCCAGGTCCTCGAACATGCCCTGCGGGGCGATGAAGTCCTTCAGCCCCTTCTTGGCGCCGTGCAGCGTCTCGTAGAGGGGCCGGCCGACGACGGGCGTCCGCTCCAGCAGGTCCTTGCCCCGGGCCAGGAACCGCTCGTAGCCGTCGGTGGTCCGCAGGGTGGCCAGGTGGTTGGCGAGGCCGCCGATGGTCGGCGCGTACGAGCGCTCGTTGTCGTTGACGACGATGACCAGGGGCCGGTCCTTGGCGTCCGCGATGTTGTTGAGCGCCTCCCAGGCCATACCACCGGTGAGCGCGCCGTCGCCGATGACGGCGACCACGTGGTCGTCGCGTTTCAGCACCTGGTTGGCCTTCGCGAGTCCGTCGGCCCACCCCAGGACCGTCGAAGCGTGGCTGTTCTCGATGACGTCGTGCTCGGACTCGGCCTGCGAGGGGTAGCCGGACAGGCCACCCTTCATCTTCAGCTTGGAGAAGTCCTGACGACCGGTGAGCAGCTTGTGCACATAGGACTGGTGGCCCGTGTCCCAGAGCACCTTGTCCTTCGGCGAGTCGAAGACGCGGTGCAGCGCGATGGTGAGTTCGACGACGCCGAGGTTCGGGCCGAGGTGACCGCCGGTCTTTGACACCGCCTCCACGAGGAAGGTCCGGATCTCCTCCGCCAGCTGGTCCAGCTGCTCCAGGCTGAGCCGGTCCAGATCGCGCGGTCCCCTGATGCGGGTCAGCAGCGGCACCCGTGCCTCCTTGCATAGTGCTGTTCGAGCGTTGCCGGGCTCGTCGAAGTCTAATCTTTCGCGCACACGGCCAACCGCCGGGCAGGTGGGTCCTGCGTCACGCGAACGGCCGTAGACCATCCTGCACAAACGCCCCGGAACGAAACGTCCGACCACAAGGAGAAGTGCCCGGCGCCTTGTTGGCACCGGGCACCGCGCGCGCACCGGAGGGACGCGGGGCTGTTACATATGCGGCTCCGCCGCGGGGCGCGACCAGCCACGACGGGCCGGCAGCCGCAGAACGAACCCCGCCCCGACGGCGCTCCTTGGCCAGACCGCTACGCGCGACCCGCCGCCTTCTGGCTCTTACGGGAGACGGAGTCGATGACCACGGCACCGAGAAGCACCGAGCCCGTGATCATGTACTGGATCGACGTGTTCATGTTCAGCAGGTCAAGACCGGTCTGGATCGACTGGATCACCAACATACCCAGCAGCGCCGACCACACCGATCCACGCCCACCGAAGAGGCTCGTACCGCCGATGACCGCCGCGGCGATCGCGAGCATCAGCGTGTTGCCGCCACCGGCGGACAGCGTCGCACTCGCGGTCTGACCGGCGAAGAACATGCCGCCGATCGCCGCGAAGCCACCGGAGATGGCGAACACGGTGATCCGGATGAGCGGCACGTTGATACCGGCCCGGCGCGCGGCCTCGATGCCGCCGCCGACCGCGAACACCTTGCGGCCGTAGGTCGTACGACGCAGCACGAAGTCCACGACGACCAGTGCCGCCAGGAAGATCACCAGCGCGTTGGAGACACCGGCCGAGTTGTTGAGCACGGCGGCCGCGGCGAAGGACGCGAGGGCCAGGGCGCCCACACGCAGCAGGATCTCGCTGGTCGGCCGGAACGGCACCCCGGCGGCCCGGCGGCGGCGCTGCTCGTTGAAGTTGCCGACGAGGGAGAGCACGACGGCAAGGCCGGCCAGGATGTACGCGCCGATGATGGCCTGGTCCATGAAGAAGGAGCTCTGGCCGAGCAGATGGACCGGACCCGTCTCGGACGGGATGTTGATGGTGCCGCTGTCGCCCAGCAGCCACAGCATCAGGCCGTTCCAGCCGAGGAAGCCGGCCAGGGTGACGACGAACGCGGGTACGCCGATCCTGGCGAAGAACCAGCCGTGCAGCGCGCCGATGGCGATGCCGGTGAGGATCGCGAGGATCAGTGACAACCAGGAGTTCATGCCGTGGTTCACCACGAACACGGCGAACAGGGTGGAGGCCAGACCACTGACCGAACCCACCGACAGATCGATCTCACCGAGCAGCAGGACGAACACCAGGCCGATGGCCAGCATGCCGGTGGCCGACAGGAAGTAGCTGATGTTCGAGAGGTTGTCGGCGCTCAGGAAGCGGTCGTTCTGCAGCTGGAAGATCGTCCAGATGACGATCAGGCCGATGACCACCGGCAGCGAGCCCAGCTCGCCGCCCTTCACCTTGCGCTTGAACTCCGTGAGGTAGCCCTTGAAGCCCTCTTCACGGATCAGCAGCCGGGGGTCGACCACGGTCACCGGGGCGGCCGTCGGGTCGTCGGCGGGCGCGACGGTGGTCTGGCCCTCCACGACACCGGCCTTCTCGGCGCCGCTCTTCACGGTCTTCGACGTGTCGCTCACTGTGCCGCCTCCGCGGTGCGCCGCCCCGCACGACGGGTCACGGCGTTGTCCGTGGCACCCGTGATCGCGGCGATGATCTCTTCGTGGCTGGTGTCCTTCACAGCGAAGGAGCCGTTGTTCTTGCCCAGGCGCAGGACGGCGACGGTGTCCGCGACCGCCTTCACGTCGGCCATGTTGTGGCTGATGAGGATGACGGCGAGGTCGCGTTCGCGCAGCCGCTCGACCAGGTCGAGGACCTGCGCGGTCTGCTCGACGCCGAGGGCGGCGGTGGGCTCGTCCAGGATGACGAGCTTGGGGTCGCCGATGAGGGCGCGGGCGATGGCGACGACCTGGCGCTGACCGCCGGAGAGGCTCGCGATCGGGATGCGCACGCTCGGGATCCGGATGGAGAGCGTGGACAGCAGCTCGCGGGAGTTCTTCTCCATCGTCACCTCGTCGATGACGCCCCGGTGCAGCAGTTCGCGGCCGAGGTAGAGGTTGCCGACGACGTCGAGGTTGTCGCAGAGCGCGAGGTCCTGGTAGACGGTCGCGACGCCGAGTCCCTGGGCGTCGTGCGGCTTGTTGATCTTGACGGGGCTGCCCTGCCACTCGATGACGCCCTCATCGATGGGGTGGACACCCGCGATCGTCTTGACCAGGGTGGACTTACCTGCGCCGTTGTCGCCCACCAGGGCGACCACTTCTCCGGCGTGGACCTCCAGATCGACGTCGGTGAGTGCCTGCACCGCACCGAATCGCTTGGAGACTCCGCGCAACGCCAGCACGGGCGTAGCGGACATCGTGAACCATCTCCTTCGCCGCCTGACCGGCGGGGATGCCGCGCTTGGGATCAGGCGCGGAGGAATGTGCGTGACGCACAAGACTTACAGGGGAACATGCGTAGATCCGCCGCGCTCGACGACGGTTCCGTCCGGCGCCCGCCCCGGAAGCGGGGTCTGAAGGTGGGGCGGGCGCCGGACAGGTTCTACGGGACCGCGGAGCGGTCGCGACTCGAGTGACTACTCGAGACCGGCCTCCTTGCAGGCCTTGGCGTACTCGGCCGTGCAGATGTCGGCGACCTTGTACAGGCCGTCCTTGACGACCGTGTCCTTGATGTTCTCCTTGGTGACGGACACCGGGGTCAGCAGCTTCGCCTGGACCTTGTCGCCGGAGCCGCTGGTCACCTCGGTGTCGGCCAGGGACTTGATGTCCTTGCCCTCCAGCAGGTTGACCGCGATCTCGGCGGCGGTGTCGGCCTCGGGCTTGTAGGCCTTGTAGACCGTGGAGGACTGGGTGCCCAGGACGATCCGCTGGATGGCCGCGAGCTCGGCGTCCTGGCCGGTCAGCGGGATGTTGCTGATCTTCGCACCCTTGAGGGTGTTGGCGATGCCACCGGCCATGCCGTCGTTGGCGGCGTAGACGCCGGCGATGTTCTTGGCGCCCAGCTGGGTGATCGCCGCGGACATCTTCTGGGCAGCGACGGTGTCCTTCCACAGGCCGGACTGCTCGTAGGCGATGTCGACCTTGCCGTCGAGGACCTTGTGGGCGCCTTCCTTGAACTGGCCGGCGTTCGGGTCGGCGTCGTCGCCGTTGATCATGACGACCTTGGACTTGGCGGTCGCCTTGTCGCCGAGCGCGTCGAGGAGGGCCTGGCCCTGGAGCTCACCGACCTTGACGTTGTCGAAGGAGACGTAGGCCGAGACCGGGCCCTGGGCGAGGCGGTCGTACGCGACGACCTTGACACCCTTGTCCACCGCGGACTGGATGGAGGACTTGATGGCGGCGGAGTCCTGGGCGGAGACGACGATGACCTTGACGCCCTTGGTCACCATGGTGCTCATCTGCTGGGCCTGCTTGGTCGGGTCGGCCGCGGCGTTCGCGTACTCGACCGTGCAGTCGGCGCAGAGTTCCTCGACCTTGTCCTCGAAGTACGGCCTGTCGAACTTCTCGTAGCGCGCGGTGACGTTGTCGGGCAGGAGCAGACCGATGGTCTTGCTGTCCGAGCCGCTGCCGCTACCGCTGTCCGAGTCGTTGTCGTCGCCGGCCTTGCCGCAGGCGGCCACGGACAGCGCCAGCGAAACCGCGGTGGCGCCGATCGCGACTCTACGCATCGTTGCGTTCATTTGGGTTGTGCCTCCCTGACACGGGCCGCAGCACTGCGGCCGAGGTGGCTGGAAGTCAACTCGGCCACACGTGCGACGTCAAGAAGTAAATCCTTAACGGGTTGGCAACGGCGTGTTTCGTTCTCTAAGTGAAGGCGGGGGTCGCTGCGGTGAGGGTCCCGTCCAAAAGGGTTGAATCACCCATCTCACTGAGGGCCAGGGCCAGAGCCCCGAGGACCTCGGCACGGCCACCAAGCGCCCCTGGCAACACCGAGAGTTGACGTGCGGCACTCGGGATCGCGTACCGGCCGACCGACTCCCTTATGGGCCCGAGCACCAGCTCTCCGGCCTCGGCGAGATCGCCGCCGAGAACCACGCGGCTCGGGTTCAACAGATTGCAAAGGTTGGCGACTCCACTTCCGATGTGTCGGCCGACGTCGGCGATCACCCGACGACAGCCCGGGTCCCCGTCCCTCGCCAGCCGGACGACCCCTTCCATGGTGAGGTCGGTGCCGTGGCTGGACTGGAGGAGCGGCAGTACGTAGCGCGCGGCGGCGAAGGTCTCCAGGCAGCCCCGGTTGCCGCAACGGCAGACGGGGCCGGATTCATCAAGAGTAATATGCCCGATTTCTCCCGCTGTGCCACCCGGGCCTCTGTAGATCGTGCCATCGATCACCAGTCCGGCACCAACGCCGCTGGACACCTTGATGTACGCCAGGTCCCGCACCCCACGGCCACTGCCCCAGACCAGCTCACCGAGGGCGCCTAGGTTGGCGTCGTTGTCCACGTGCACCGGGACGCCGAGGCGGTCGCGCATCTCGGCGGCGGGCTTGGTGCCGGTCCAGCCCGGCAGGATGGCGGTGGAACCGAGCGTCCCGGACTCCCCGTCGATCGGGCCGGGCACGCCGAGGCCCACGCCGGCGATCTTCGTACGGTCGACGCCGGTGGCCTCGACCAGCCGGGTGACCAGCTGCTCCGCGCGGTCGAAGCCCTGGGCGGAGGAGGCGTCCACGTCCAGCGGCTCGGACTCCTCGGCCAGCACCTGATGGGCGAGGTTCCCGATCGCGACGCGCAAATGCGTGTGCCCGAAGTCCACGCCGATCACGATCCCGGCGTCCCCGCTGAGCGAGACCGCGCGGGCCCGGCGGCCACCCGCCGACGTGGGCGTGACCTCGACGGTCCCCCCGTCCTTGAGTTCGCGCACGATGTTGGACACCGTGGCCGCGGACAGGCCGGTCGTCCTGGCGATCTCCGCCTGCGTCAGCGACCCGGCGAGACGCACGGCCCGCACGACGCGCTCGAGATTTGCTCGGTGCAGCGACGACTGCGACCCCGGAGTCTCCACGACGACCTCCTGCGCACGGGGCCGCGGCGGCGAGGCCCCGTCTATGTCCAACTAGTGAACTCTAAGCTGAGCCGTTCGGGTCGCCTCCCGTCAAGAGGTTGAACTGTTTCGGTACCTGTGCGCGCACTGAGCGTGCCGCTCCCGCCCGGGCAAAACGGCATGCATGTGTCTGATTCCGCAGCGTTACTTCAGCGCCCCCGCGGTCAGCCCCTGCACCACCTGCCGCTGGAAGACGATGTACGCGGCGAGCACCGGCAGCATCGCCATCACCAGGCCGGCGAAGAGGCCGGACCAGTCCCCCTTGTATCCCTGGCTGACGGCCAGCTGGACCAGGCCCTGGGTGAGGACGCGCTTGTCGGGGTCGGTGTTGAGGACCGTGGGCAGCATGTACTGGTTCCACTGGCCGAGGAAGTTGAAGATGCCGACGCTGATCAGGCCGGGCTTGGCCATGGGCAGCATGATCTGGAAGAACGTCCTCGTGTGCGAGGCACCGTCGACGAACGCCGCCTCCGCCACCGAGGTCGGCAGCGTGCGGAAGAACGAGGCCAGGAAGAACACCGTGAACGGCAGCGAGTACGCGATGTAGACCAGGATCAGGCCGTGGATGGTGTTCAGCAGGCCCATGTTGTTCACGACGTAGAACAGCGGGACCAGCGCCAGCATGATCGGGAAGCTCATGCCTCCGATGAACAGGAAGTAGATGAAGCGGTTGCCCGGGAAGTCGAAGCGGGCCAGTACGTACGCCGCCATCGACCCGAGCACCAGCGTGCCGATGAGCGAACCCCCCACCACCAGGATGGTGTTGAGGAAGTAGTCGCTCATGTTGGCCTCGGTCCAGGCCCGTGACCAGTTGTCGAAGTGCAGCTTGTCCGGCAGCGACCAGGGCGAGGAGAAGATGGAGCGGTCGTCCTTGAAGGACGTCATCACCGCCCAGAGCAGCGGCATCACGACCATGATCGCCCAGATGACCAGGATCCCGTGCGAGAAGACGTTGAGGGTGACGCCCTCCTTCCTCTCCTTCCGGGGCGGCCCGGCCGGACGGTCGACCTTGGCGACGGGGGCACCGGACTCGGCCGGTACGGGGGCAGGGGTGTCGGTGGTCTTCATCAGTACTCCAGCCGCTCGCGTCGGCCCAGGCGCATCACCACGGCGGCGAAGGCCAGGGTGACGACGAGCAGGGCGACGCCGATCGTGGTGGCGTAGGCGGCCTGCCCGTCACGGAACGCCTTCTGGTACACGTACAGGACCATGACGGTGGTCGAGTAGTCCGGGCCGCCGGGCCCGGTCGTCATGATCTGCACGACCGCGAACGACTCGGCGCCGAGGGCGAGGATGCCCACGTAGATCCAGCCGGACTGCACCGTGTCCCACAGCAGGGGCAGGGTGATCCGGAAGAACGTGGTGGCGCGGCCGGCGCCGTCGAGCAGCGCGGCCTCGTACATCTCCGTCGGGATGGAGGCCATGCCCGCCGAGAAGAGGACCACGAAGAAACCGACCGTGGACCAGACGAGGACGGCCATGACGGACCACAGGGCGAGGTCCGGATCGCCCAGCCACAGTGGCTGGACGTTGTCGAGCCCGACACCGCGCAGGATCGAGTTGATGGCACCGCTGTCCGGGTTGTAGGCGAAGGCGAACAGCAGCGCCACGATCGCGATCGAGAGCACCTGCGGAAAGAAATAGACGATCTTGTAGAAGGACGAGCCGCGGACGCCGGTGACCACCGGCCCGCCCCTGCGATGCCGTCCGCCCACATTGATCATGAAGGCGAAGAACAGCGCCAGGCCGATCGTCAGTACCGGCAGTACCAAAGCGAACAGAAGGCTGTGCTGCAACGATTTCCAGAAGATCTCGTCGTCGAGCATCCGTTCGTAATTGGCGAAGCCGACCATCTTGAATTCGGGGCTCAGGCCGGTCCAGTCCGTGAACGAGTAGTAGATGGACTGGATGAACGGCCAGATGACGAAAAGTGTGTAGATCCCCAGGGGCACCGCCAGGAAGCCCACGATGAACCGGTACTTGCCGTGCTGCATTACCACCGACCCCGATCTGCGCGCCGATCCAGCCGCCAGGGCCCGCCCGGGTGGTGCGCGCCGGGCAGGCCCTGGTGACGCTTGCTCACTGGTGCTTGTAGTGCTTGATCGACGAGTCCTTGGCGGCCGCGTCGGCGAAGGCCTGGATCTTGTTGATGGCCTCCGCCGGGGTGAGCCGGCCGGCCATCATCTCGCCGAGGCCCGCCACACCGATCTGCTCCTTCTGCAGCTGCACGTACCAGTCCTGGATCCGCGGGTTCACCACGTTGTCGCCGGCCTTCTCCAGGGCCGCGACACCGGACTGGAGACCGGGGGTGAGGGTGATGCCGTCGGTGCCGCCGTTGTACGCGGTCAGCGACTTGACCTTGCTGGTGAAGTTTTTGGAGGACGCCTCGCTGAGCATGATGCGCAGCTGCTCCATGCCGCCGGCGCCGTTCTTCGCCTTGGCCGGGACGATGAAGGGCTCGCCGCCGGAGGCCCAGATGGTGCCGAAGGGCATCTTGTCGGAGGAGTCCAGGCCCGTGGGCGCGGAGACGGCCAGGTCGAAGTCGGCCGGGATGACCTTCGCGGACTCGTTCTCCACCCAGGAGCCGTTCGGGATGAACAGCGCCTTGCCCTCGGCCCAGGCGGTCTGCGACTGGATGTGGTCCAGGCCCGGGGTGCCCTTGAGGATGTAGCCCTTGGCGTAGAGCTCGTAGTAGGCGTCGAAGCAGGCCTTGACCGCCGGGTGCTTCCAAGCGTTCGGCTCAAGGTTGTCGATGGCGTCGAGGACCTCACGGCCGCCGACCTTGCCGATCATCGGGTAGAGCGAGAAGGGGATGTAGTACGGGTACTTGCCCGCGTACGTCCAGCCCGCCATGCCCTTCTTCTTGGCCTTCTCGCAGACCGCGAGCATCTGGTCCCAGGTCTCCGGGTACTGCTCGTCGAGCGAGTCCAGGGCCTTCCGCGAGTACCAGACGCCGTACACCGTGTAGGCGTAGTACATGATCCACACGGGGTCGCCGTCGAACTGGCCCATCTCCACGATGCCCGGGCGCAGGGTGTCGCGGACCTTCTTGTCCGGGTCGTCGTAGGACGGGGCGTCGAGGAGCGGGGTGAGGTCGGCGAGCTGCTTCTTGCCGACCAGGACGCCCATGTCCATCTGCTCGGCGCCGGAGTTGTCGATCAGGTCCGGCGGGGTGCCCTGGTTGAAGCGGGGCTGGAGCGTGGACTGGATCTTCTGGGTGGCGGAGAACTTCACGCTCGCGTCGGGGAAGTTCTTCTCGTAGATCTTCACCGCGTCCTCGGCGTACTCCTTGCCGAAGCCACCGTCGAACAGCACGAACTCCATCTGCGCGCTGTTGTTGACGCCGAGCGGGTTCTTGGCGGTCTTCTCGCCCGCCTCGGCCTTCTCCTCGTCGCCGCCTCCGCCGCTGCTGGCGCAGGCCGAGAGGAAGCCCATCGTGGGGACGGTGATCAGGCCGAGCGCCGCGGAACGCTTGATCAGATCGCGGCGCCCCAGGCCTCCGGGTGCGGTGCTGCCGACGCCCTCAGGGCCGTTGCCGTTCTCAGCGGTAGTGGATCCCATGCTCAAGTCCTCGCCTTCTCCAGGACTCAGGCGGTGAACCGGATCCTCCCGGCACCGCGGTCGGTTCAAGCTGGGGTCGTGCGTGAGGATTCAACAGGGGCAAGACGGCGGTCGGCGCGCGGACACGTCCGCGACCACCGGTAATTCCCCCCAGGTAGCGCCTGTCCGCAGTGGTGCGACCACGAGGCGGACGCCGACAGGTATAGTCCACTTCCCGCCAGGGGGGCAAGATCGAATGCAAGGTTCGCCCTGGGTCTTTTCCGAGTTGAGACCTCTCGGAAATATGAGCGCCCTTGCGCCACCTGACCGGAAATTCCCCGCCATTCGACCCGGATGGCGCACTCAACACCCTTGACATCACCCACCACTTGAACCCCTACTGGTCCCTGCGTTACGCGGTCGACAACGTTGTCCATCTCTGATCATTTCTTGATCGAATGCAATCCGACGGACGTAGGGAGGGTGCTCGCCGATGCGGCACGGATGGGGTTCCACGGCAGCGCTCGGAGCGGCCGCGTTCGCGCTGGTGGTGGCCTCGCAGGGGGCGGCTGTCGCGTTACCGGACCGACCGGCGGCCGGCCAGCGGGAGTTCGGCTCCTCGTTCGAACCGGACGACCCGGCTCCGGACTGGCTCAGCACGGTCGACACGGCACCGGACGGCTCCCCACGGACGTCCGGCGTCGACGGCGGCTACACCACCGGCATCCCCGGCAACATCACCGACCACGTCACCGACGTCCGGGCGAGCGGCGAGAACACGAGCGGCGGCGAGGTGAAGGAGAACCTCGTCGACGGCGAGCCCGGCACCAAGTGGCTCACCTTCCAGTCCACGGGCTGGACTGAGTTCGACCTCGACAAGCCGGCCAAGGTGGTGACGTACGCGCTGACCTCGGCGAACGACTTCGAGACGCGCGACCCGAGGGACTGGGCCCTCCAGGGCTCCACCGACGGAAAGGAGTGGCGGACCCTCGACACGCGCACCGGGGAGACCTTCGAGGAGCGGTTCCGGACGAAGTCGTACGACATCCCGGCCGACGCGGTGGCCGAGTACCGGCACTTCCGGCTCGACATCACCAGGAACAACGGCGCCTCGATGATCACCCAGCTGGCCGATGTGCAGTTCTCGACGGGCGGCGGGCAGGCGCCCGTGCCGAGGGACATGCTGTCGCTGGTCGACCGGGGCCCGAGCGGTTCGGCGACCGCGAAGGCGGGCGCGGGCTTCACCGGCGGGCGGGCCCTGAGATACGCGGGCAGACACACGGCGGACGGGCGGGCGTACTCGTACAACAAGGTCTTCGACGTGAACGTGGCCGTCGGGCGGGACACCGAGCTGGCCTACCGGATCTTCCCCTCGATGGCGGACGGCGACCTGGACTACGACGCCACGCACGTGTCGGTCGACCTGGTCTTCACCGACGGCACATCACTCAGTGGGCTGCGGGCGGTGGACCAGCACGGATTCCCGCTGTCGCCGCGCGGACAGGGCGCGGCGAAGGTGCTCTACGTCAACCAGTGGAACGACGTGGTCTCACGGATCGGGTCGGTCGCGGCCGGGAGGACCGTCGACCGGATCCTGGTGGCGTACGACTCCCCGAAGGGCCCGGCGAGGTTCCGCGGCTGGCTCGACGACGTGACACTGCGGGTGCGCGCGCCCGAGCGGCCGAAGGCCCACCTCTCCGACTACGCGCTCACCACGAGGGGCACCAACTCCAGCGGCGGCTTCTCCCGGGGCAACAACTTCCCCGCGACAGCGGTCCCCCATGGCTTCAACTTCTGGACGCCGGTGACCAACGCCGGATCGCTCAGCTGGCTGTACGACTACGCGCGGGCCAACAACGCGGACAACCTGCCGACCCTCCAGGCGTTCAGCGCGAGTCATGAGCCGAGCCCCTGGATGGGTGACCGGCAGACCTTCCAGGTGATGCCCTCGGCCTCCACCGGCACCCCCGAACTGAGCCGTACGGCACGGGCGTTGGCGTTCCGGCACGAGAACGAGACGGCCCGGCCGTACTACTACGGGGTGCGCTTCGAGAACGGCGTCAAGGCGGAGATGGCGCCGACGGACCACGCGGCGGTACTGCGCTTCACCTACCCCGGTGACGACGCGAGCGTGATCTTCGACAACGTGACGGACCAGGCGGGGCTGACCCTGGACAAGGACGCGGGGGTCGTGACGGGCTACTCGGATGTGAAGTCCGGGCTGTCGACGGGCGCGACCCGCCTCTTCGTGTACGGGATCTTCGACGCGCCGGTCACCGACGGCGGCTCGACCGGCGTGAAGGGCCACCTCCGCTTCGACGCGGGCGCGGACCGCACGGTGACCCTCCGCCTCGCCACCTCCCTCATCAGCCTCGACCAGGCGAAGGACAACCTGCGCCAGGAGATCCCGGACGGCACCTCCTTCGAGACCGTGAAGGACCGGGCGCGGGCGCAGTGGGACCGCGTCCTGGGGAAGGTGGAGGTCGAGGGCGCCACCCCCGACCAGCTCACGACGCTGTACTCCAACCTCTACCGGCTGTACCTCTACCCCAACTCCGGCTTCGAGAAGGTCGGTTCGACGTACCGGTACGCCTCGCCGTTCTCCCCCATGACCGGCCAGGACACCCCGACCCACACGGGCGCGAAGATCGTCGACGGCAAGGTGTACGTCAACAACGGCTTCTGGGACACCTATCGGACCACCTGGCCCGCCTACTCACTCCTGACGCCTCGTCAAGCGGGTGAGATGGTCGACGGTTTCGTGCAGCAGTACAAGGACGGCGGCTGGACCTCCCGCTGGTCCTCCCCCGGCTACGCGGACCTGATGACGGGCACCTCGTCGGACGTGGCGTTCGCCGACGCATACGTGAAGGGCGTCGGCTTCGACGCGGAGTCGGCGTACGAGGCGGCCCTGAAGAACGCCACGGTCGTGCCGCCGTCGGCGGGCGTCGGCCGCAAGGGCATGGCCACCTCGCCCTTCCTCGGCTACACCAGCACCGACACCCACGAGGGCCTGTCCTGGGCGCTGGAGGGCTACCTCAACGACTACGGCATCGCGCGCATGGGCCAGGCCCTGTACCGGAAGACGGGCGAGCAGCGCTACCGGGAGGAGTCGGCGTACTTCCTCAACAGGGCCCGGAACTATGTGGAGTTGTTCGACAAGGACGCCGGGTTCTTCCAGGGCCGGGACGGCGACGGCGCCTGGCGGCTCGACTCCTCGACGTACGACCCCCGCGTCTGGGGCCACGACTACACCGAGACCAACGGCTGGGGCTACGCCTTCACCGCGCCGCAGGACAGCAAGGGCCTGGCCAACCTGTACGGTGGCCGGAGCGGGCTGGCCAAGAAGCTGGACACCTACTTCTCCACCCCGGAGACGGCCTCCCCCGACCTCAGCGGCTCCTACGGCGGAGTCATCCACGAGATGACCGAGGCCCGTGACGTACGCATGGGCATGTACGGCCACTCCAACCAGGTCGCCCACCACGCGATCTACATGTACGACGCCGCCGGACAGCCGTGGAAGGCGCAGGAGAAGGTCCGCGAGGTGCTGTCCCGGCTCTACACCGGCAGCTCGATCGGGCAGGGCTACCACGGGGACGAGGACAACGGCGAGCAGTCCGCCTGGTATCTGTTCTCCGCGCTCGGCTTCTATCCGCTGGTGATGGGCGGCGGCGAGTACGCCGTCGGCTCGCCGCTGTTCACCAAGGCCACGGTCCACCTGGAGAACGGGCGGGACCTGGTGGTCGAGGCCCCGAAGAACAGCGCGCGGAACGTGTACGTGCGGGGTCTGAAGGTCAACGGCAAGGCGTGGACGAAGACGTCGCTCCCCCACTCGCTGATCGCGAAGGGCGGGGTGCTGGAGTTCGACATGGGTCCGAAGCCCTCGAGGTGGGGCAAGGGTGAGAGCGCGGCGCCGGTGTCGATCACGAAGGACGACAAGGTGCCGTCCCCGCGCTCGGACGCCGTCGAGGGTGACGGCGAGCTCTTCGACAACACGTCGTCGACGAAGGCGTCCGTGCGGACGGTGCCGCTCCCGGTCCCGGCCCGCACCAAGGCGGTCCAGTACACCCTGACCTCGGCCGACCGCACCGAGGCCCCCACGGGCTGGGCCCTCCAGGCCTCCACCGACGGCACCGCCTGGAGGACCCTCGACAAGCGCTCCGGCGAACCCTTCGCCTGGGACCGCCAGACCCGGGCCTTCTCGATCCCCTCCCCGAAGTCATACCCCCACTACCGACTGGCCCTCGACGACACGGCGACACTCGCGGAGGTGGAGCTGCTGTCCTGACGCCGGGACGAGGTCGGCGCGGTCCTTGTGACCGAGCCGACCTCAACCGGCTTGACTTGGTTGCCTGTTGAAACGATAGAGTCCTGCCCAGACCACTCGACAACGTTGTCCTGCCGAGGGTCACCGCAGCCGCACTCCCTCCGCGCCCGGTTCCCCCCGTACCGGGTCGCGGCTCGCGGACCGGGTGGGCACGCACCGCCGGCCCACCCGGTCCGCCCCGAGCGCGGAAGTCGTCCGCCGGATCGGGCCTCAGCCCACCCGGCAGGGCAGTGTCGTCGCGGGATCACCCCCCGACCCCTGCACCACATAGCCGAACGTGGCGGTCTCGCCGGGATCCAGCGACCCGTTCCAGTCGGCGTTGTGCACCATCACGTTCTGCCCGGTATAGGTCGCGCTGCCGCTCCAGAGGCTGTCGACCTTCTGCCCGGCGGGCAGCGTCCAGTTGACCATCCAGCCCAGCATCGGCACGTCACCGGTGTTGGTGACGACGACCTCGGACTGGTAGCCGCCGGTCCAGCTCCCCGTCGTACGGCGGGTCGCGGCGCACTCGCCCGGGACCGGCTCGGTGGGGTTGCCGGGCTCCTTGATACCGGTCACCTCGCCGTTGCCGCCGTCGAAGACGACGTCGGAGCAGGAGTAGAAGGTCTCCTGGCTGTCGGAGCGCTGCCAGACCATGTAGATGAGGTGGCGGCCCGACTTGTTCGCGGGCAGCTGGCCCCGCCAGGAGTAGTTGGCCTCGACCGTGCCCGGGCTGCCGTTCAGCGGCGGGTGGTCGACGCTCAGGAACGGCCGCTCCTCCATGTCGTTCCAGGTGAGCGTCTTCGTCGGGTCGAAGCCGTCCTTGGTGATGTAGACGTAGAACCAACCCGGGTGCGCCGCCCACGCGTTGTACGAGAAGTCGACGGTGGCACCGGAGGTCAGATGGGTCAACGGCCAGTCGGCGCTGGGGGTGTTGAACCCGGTGAAGTTGGTGTTGCCGCCGCTGCACAGCTGGCCGTCGGGGACGAAGCCGCGGGTGCGGCCGGCGCCGTCCGAGCGGAGCACCGAGAACCAGTTGTAGAACGGGGTCGTTCCGCTCACCTGCTGTGCGGAGCGACAGGCCGGGTTGATCGGTTTGATCTCCCCGGTGTCCGTCAGCCCGTCCTGCCAGCACAGGAAGGTGCGGCTGCCGGGCTTCATCGGGGTGCCGTGCGCCTCCGCCTTGCCGCTGCCGGCGGTGACGACGAGGCCGAGCGCGGGGATCGTGGTGACCAGGGCGAGCAGGACGAGAAGGAGTGCTCTGTGGTGCCGGGGAAGCCTTAATCGTAGAGATCGATCTGCCACGTGCATGACAAACTCTCCTTGCGTGTACGGCTTGGAGGTGGGGGGACGTGCGCGTGCCGATGCGGATGTACCGGTGTGCGGGTGTGCCGGTGTGCCGGTGTGTGGTGCGGGGGTGGGAGCGGGCCCGGGCGATGACGGGTTCCGGTCCGCCACGCCTTATGGGAGCGCTCCCACCCCCACCTGCTTCGGAAGCTAGCGCGGAGCGCCGCGCTTGTAAACGGCTGACGCGTGGCGAGGGCGGGGAGCCGGGGAAACCGGTCGCGGGCCGCCGACGCCGTGACCGCGAAACGACCACCGGCGTGGTGCGACGGCTCGGTGTCGGCGGCGGTGGATGTCGCGCGGGTCGGCCGAACGTCGGCTGAAGGTCGGGCCGTGGTCTGTCGGTCGCCCGGCCCAGGGTCGTGCCACGGTCTGTCAGTTGCGCGGTCCAGGGTCGTGCCATCGTCTGTCAGTCGCCCGGTCTAGGGTCGCCCGCATGGCTGAGCCCTCCTTTCTGACCGCCGTCCGCGAGTCGTACGACACCATCGCCGCCGACTACGTCGAACGCGTCCCGCCTCCGGCCGAGTTGGACCCGCTGTCACGCGCGATGCTGGCGGGGTTCGCCGAACTGGTGCGGACGGCCGGGCCGGGGCCGGTCACGGACCTCGGGTGCGGCCCCGGACGCGTGACGGCGCATCTGGCCGGGCTGGGGGTGCCCGCCTTCGGCGTCGATCTGTCGCCGAAGATGGTCGGGCTGGCCCGGCACGCCTATCCGCACCTGCGGTTCACCGAGGGCTCGATGACCGCGCTGGAGACGGGAGACGACGAGCTCGGCGGCATCCTGGCCTGGTACTCCACCCATCACACGCCCCCGCAGTGGCTGCCGGAGGTGTTCGCCGAGTTCCACCGCACGCTCGCGCCCGGCGGCTACCTGCTCTGGGGAGACTATGTCGGCGACGAGCGGCTGCAGCCGACCCACGCCTATGGCCGCCCGGTGTCCTACGAATCGCACCTCCTGCCCCTGGACCACATGGTCGATCTGCTGCACCGGGCCGGACTCCTCGTCACCGCACGGCTGGAACAGGCTCCCGGCGGACGCGTGCACAGAGCACACGCCTGCCTCCTGGCCCGCAAGCCCGAAACACCCTGACGGGGCTCGTACCCCGGCCCCTCGGTCCACGCGTCCCCGTCCTTGTCCTCGTCCTCGTCCTCGTCCTCCCAGTCGTCGTACGGCGCCGGCGGCACCCGCAGCAGAGCGCGGCACTCCGGACCGTCGGTGCCGTAGACACCGACCGGTGGGGTACGGCCGAACTCCTGGATCCCCGCCGCCTCCCCGTGCGCGCCCGCCACCGCCGGCAGGCGGCCGCCCTCGACGGCGAGGGCGGGCTCACCGAGCTCGCGAGCGGGCGGTCGCCGAGGATGTGGTCGACGCGGAAACGCGGCGTCAGGCTGATGGTTCTCGCCAGGGACGCTCGGCGAGCAGCCGGACGTCGTTGAGCAGGCGGCGGGTGAGTGTGGTGTGCAGGCCGGTGCTCAGGATGAGCAGGCGGTAGAGGCCGCCGGCCGGGCCCGGGAAGGTGGCGTGGGTCTCGGCGCGGAGGCGGGTGTGGTCCGGGCCCGCCGTGTCGAGGTGGAAGGTCCAGGTGTACGAGGAGAAGCGGTGGCGGCCCTGGAGGGTCAGGTGCCGGGACGGGATCGCGGTCGCCGTCCGGAAGCCGGGGAATGTCGTCGAGTCGTCCACGGGCGGGCGCGGTCCGGACGCCGTGTGGTCGGCGCAGCCCACGAGCTTCGCGTAACGGACCGCCTCGGGACGGGAGAAGGCGCAGTCGAGCGCCTCGGCCAGGGCCCACCAGACCTCGCCGGCGTCCGCCTCGACGAGGATCGTGTGCTCGTCGACGAACGGCAGCGGGATACGGCGGCGCATCGGTGCATCCATGAGGCAAGTCTTCGCCCTCCGGCCCCGCCGCCGCCAGGGTGCCGTGCGACGTCACGCCCCCGCGCCGCTCCCGCTCACTCGCCCGGCAGTCGCCCCAGCAGGGCCTCCGCCGTGTCGCCCACCTGGTGGAGTTGGCTCGCGGTGAGGCGGCGCAGCTCCCAGAGGAGTTCGGCGATGCCGGTGATGTCGTACCTCAGGGGCGGGGCGTCCGTGGGCAGGGGGACGCCGGTCAGTACGGCGAGGTCGGCGGCGGGGACGTCGAGCAGCGCGGCGTAGTCCGCCAGGAGGTCGGGGGTAAGCGGCTTACGGCCGGCGCCCACTTGGCCGTAGGTGGAGGCGGCCCAGTATCGGCCCGTGACCAGCAGGAACGTGTGTGCGGTGGGCGCCCAGCGGAGGTTCCTGTTCTGGATCATGCGCATGAGGAGGGCGCCGGGACCCGGAGGGTACTGCTGGTACCGGAACGGTTCCGGGGCAGCCTGCGTGCGTTCCTCCTGAGACAGGGACGCCACGAGCCGGCGTAGGGCGGGGCGTTGTTCCGGCGGGAGGAGGACGGCGTTCCGGATGACGTGGGGAACCTTCGATCCGGCCTTGGCGTCCAGCGGGGCCAGGTCGTCGGGGAGGTCGATGCCCGCGAGCGCGAAGACGTCCGCCGCGTGGAGGCCGAGGGCGGGCGCGAGCCGCCGCAGGAGGGGCGGGCTCGGCGCTTCGCCGTGGAGCACGGCCGACAGTTCGGGCTCGGGCACGGCCGTGAGCCGGGGCAGGGCCGCCGGATCCAGCCCCCTGCGATCCAGCAGCCGCCGCAACGGCGGACCGAAGCCCTCTTCCCCCGTCATCGGGCCAGGCTAGCCCGGCGGTCACACCGAAGGCGACGGAGACGGCCGAGACGGCGGAGACTGCGGCGCCGACCGAGCGGAGGGAGCGGGCGGGGCCGTGCGACCTGGTCGGCGGGTATGCAGTACGCCCCCTACGAGGACGTACGGAGATCACCAACTGCCTTGACCGAAGAGGGCGTTGGCACGGAACGGCCACAGGAACCCCTTGAGTCACGCTCGGCGCGCCGCCCACTCTGATCACTGGCTTCCGCACCGACCAGGCCGGAAGCGTTCGTCAGCGTTCAGGGGAGGACGCACACCCATGCGAAGACTCCACACCCTCGGGACCGTGGCAGGAGCGGCCGGTCTGCTCGCGGCGGTGATCACGCCCGCGACGGCCGAACCCGACACCGGCACCGCCGGCGCCACCACCGGCAACAGGGCCACCGGCACCCCCACCACCCCCACCACCCGGACCGTCACCCTCATCACCGGCGACACCGTCTCGCTCACCGCCGGCCCGGACGGCAGGAACGCCGTCGACGTACGGCGCGGGGCCGGCCGCGAGGCCGCCACGTTCCTGTCGAGCGAACGGGACGGCGAGATCAGCGTCCTGCCGGCGGACGCCGTCCCGCTGGTCCGGGCGGGCCGCCTCGACCCCGCCCTCTTCAACGTCACCCAGCTGGTGAAGCAGGGGTACGGCGACGACAAAACCGGCGCCACCCCCCTGATCGCGACCTACGCGAAGGGCGGCGCGACCCCCCAAGGCGCCCGCCGCACGCTCGCGTTGCCCGGGATCGACGGCGCGGCGCTGAGCGCCGAGAAGTCGACCGCGTTCTGGGCGGACATCGCCCCCGCGCTCGGCACCGAACCCACCACGAAGGCCGCGCGGCGGCTCGGGGAGGGCATCGACAGGCTCTGGCTGGACGCCAAGGTGAAGGTGTCCCTGGAGGCGAGCGTCCCGCAGATCGGCGCGCCCGAGGTGTGGCGGTCGGGCCACGACGGCAAGGGCGTGAAGGTCGCGGTCCTGGACACTGGCGTGGACACCGGGCACCCGGACCTCGCGGGCAGGGTCGCCGAGTCCCGGACCTTCGTCCCGGAACAGACCGTGCAGGACGGCCACGGCCACGGTACGCATGTGGCGTCCACGATCGCCGGCTCCGGCGCGGCCTCGGACGGTCTGCGCAAGGGCGTGGCCCCGGGCGCGGACCTGCTGGTCGGCAAGGTGCTGGGCGACGACGGGCGGGGCCAGTCCTCCTGGATCATCGCGGGCATGGAGTGGGCCGCGAACTCCGGCGCGAAGATCGTCTCCATGTCGCTGGGCGGCACCGCGACCGGCCCCTCCGACGTGCTCAGCGAGACCGTCGACGAGCTGTCCGCGTCCACCGGCGCCCTCTTCGTCATCGCGTCGGGCAACGCGGGCCCGGGCGAGCAGACCGTGGGCACCCCGGGCATCGCCGACTCGGCGCTGACGGTGGGCGCGGTCGACAAGTCCGACAAGCTGGCCTCGTTCTCCGGACGCGGCCCGCGCCCCGGTGACTTCGCGGTCAAGCCGGAGATCACCGCACCGGGCGTGGGCATCACGGCGGCCCCGGGCGGTGGGCACCGCCATGGGCACGCCGGTCGACGCCGACTACACGGCGGCGAACGGTACGTCGATGGCGACCCCGCATGTGGCGGGCGCGGCGGCACTGGTCGCGCAGGCCCATCCCGACTGGACCGGCCGGCAGATCAAGGAAGCCCTGGCCACCACGGCGAAGGCGAACACCGACAACTCGGTGTTCGAGCAGGGCAACGGCCGGGTCGACGCCGTACGGGCCGTCGGACAGAACGTCTTCGCGACCCCGACGCTGAGCTTCGGCAAGTTCGAGGACGGCGACACGGAGATCGTCACCAAGGACATCACGTACACCAACACCACGGACAGAGCGGTGGAGTTGACGGTCTCGTCGTCGCTGGCCGACGTCACCCTGGGCGACACCACGCTGACCGTTCCCGCGCGGGGCACCGCCACGCTCCCGGTCGGCGTCGACCCCGCGAAGAAGGACCAGGGCCGGTACGCGGGCCACATCACGGCGACCGCCGGCGACGGCGTACGAGTCACCACGGGCGTCGGCTTCGAGAGGGCGCCGAAGACGTACGACCTCGCCGTCTCCCTCCTCGGCCGGGACGGCAAGCCGCCCACCGGCGGATCGATCTACACCCTGATGGAGCTGAACGGCGCCTACCCCGACGAGTACGGCTTCCTCGGTACCGGCTGGACCTGGCAGGTGCCGGCCGGCACCTACTCCATCTCCACCTGGATCCCGGACCGCGACGCGGGCGGCACGGTCGTCGGCAGCTCGGTGGTGGTCAACCCCGAGATCAAGGTGAACGGGGACACGAAGGTCGTCCTGGACGCCCGCAAGGCGGTGGAGATCAAGCCGAAGGCGAAGAAGGACTCCGAGTTCCAGGGCTTCAGCACCAATGTGCACCGTGAAGGGCCGGGCGGCGGCTGGGGGCTGACCTACAGTCAGGGCTTTTGGACCGACCACGTCTATGTGACGCCGACCGAGCAGGTCACCGAGGGCACCCTGGAGTTCACCGCCAAATTCCGGCTGTACGCCAAGGAGTTGACGGCGAGCGTCACCAGCCCGGAGAAGACCGAACTGTCCTCGCTCTACTACTCGCAGACCTACGAGGACTTCCCGCTGAAGATCAGCGGCGACCACAAGGTCCGCGCGGTGGACGCGGGCGGCGGTACCGAGGCCGACTTCGAGGGGCTCGACGTCAAGGGCAAGGTGGCCGTGGTCAGGGTCGGCACCACGGAGCGGGCACAGAACGCGCTGGACAACGCGACCAGGGCCGGCGCGGGTTACCTCATCGTGTACCGCGACAAGCCCGGCTTCTGGATCGAGGCCGTGGACCGCGCGACCACCGTTCCGCTGATGATCGCCACCGGCGAGGAGGGCGCCCGGCTCACCGGTCTGCTGAAGACCGGCAAGAAGGTCACGCTGAAGCTGAGCGGCACCCCGGCCAGCCCGTACGCCTACAACCTGCTCGCCGCGGACAGCGGCGCCATCTCCGCCGACCAGACGTACACGCTCGACCGCTCCAACACGGTGAAGCGGAAGGCCCGTTACCACGGAGCCACGGCCGGCGAGATCGGCGCGGACGCCCTGTACACCTTCCGCCCCTGGCAGCTGTTCGGCATCGAGAGCAGCCACTACATGCAGCTGGGCACGGAACGCGACGAGTACTACTACGTCGACCCCGACACCCGGACCTGGCATGTCGTCTACCCGAACTGGAACACGCTCAGGGGCCAGTGGAGCCCGCTGCGGACCTTCACCGAGCCGGCCACGGAACCCACCGAGAACTGGCTGCGGCAGGTCGTCCGCCCGGGAACCAGCGAGGAGTACGGCCTCTCCGAACGCACCGGCGACCGAATCACCTTCTCCGTCACGGAGTTGAACGACTCCACACCGGGCCACTACGGGTACATCGACGGCACCGACAACACCGGCAAGGGCAAGCTCTACGCGGACGGGAAGCTGGTCGGCGACTCCACGCTCGGCGGCTACGGCATCTTCGACGTGGCGGCGGACAAGGCCTCGTACCGCTTCGAGCTGGATGCGCAGCGCCGGGCGGCCTGGGCCAAGTACTCCACGAGCACCCACACCGAGTGGACCTTCGCCTCGGCGCACACCGACAGCGAGACACCGCTGCCGCTGCTCACGGTCGGTATCGCCCCGAAGGGCCTCGACCTCCTCAACCGGGCCGATAAGGGGCGGGAGTTGGAGGTCGGGCTGCCGGTCGCGAACCAGCTGGGGAGTGTGAAGGCGAGCGGTCTCAAGGCCTGGGTCTCCTATGACGACGGCACGTCCTGGAAGGAGGTGAAGGTGAAGAGCGGCAAGGCCCGGTTCAAGCCCGCGAAGGGCGCCGAGTCGGTGTCGCTGCGGGTGCGGGCCGCCGACCGCGACGGCAACGTGATCGACCAGACCGTGCTGCGGGCGTTCGGCCTGAAGTAGGCGCCACCCGTCACCTGTGCCTCAGCCTTAACAGAGTTCGTCTACCGTGCCGGGACATGGTGAACACGGCACACGACACAGCGCACGACACGGCGAGACAGACCCCTGCCGCGAGCCCCTGGTCCGCGGTGGGGGTCTCCGCCTTCGACGAGCTGGTGTACCAGTCGATCCTCCATCAACCCGACGCGGGCGCGGCCGGCTGGGCGCTGCTCACCGGCGCCACACCGGCCCGGATCCGCGAGTCCTGCAACCGGCTGCTCGCGCTCGGCCTGCTCCAACCGCCGGACTCCATGGGCGGATTACGCGCGGTCGACCCCCGCGTGGCGATCCGCGCGCTGATCCGGCGGCGTGAGACCGAGTCCGAGCTGCTCGCTGCCACCGCCGAGGAGATGGCGACCTCGTACGAGGCAGGGCTGCTGCGCGAGGAGCCCGCGCGGCTGGTCGAGGTGGTCTCCGGGGAAGGCGCCAACGCGGCACGGCTGGAGGAGCTGTACGCGCGCGCCGAGCACGAGGTGTGCCTCTTCGACACGCCTCCCTATCTCGCCCCGCGCACCCCGCAGTTGGACCTCCAGGCCGATCTGCTCAGCCGTGGGATCGTGTATCGCGCGGTCTACTCGGCGACCGCCCTGGAGGACCCGGACGTCCTGTCCCACGCGTGGAAGATGGTGGAACTCGGCGAGCAGGCCCGGGTGTTGCCGTCGGTGCCGGTCAAGCTGCTGCTGGTGGACGGGCGTCGGGCGATGCTCCCGCTGACCGCCGGCCCGGCGGGCGGCTACTGCGCCGCCGTCGTACGGCACTCGGCGGTGACCGAGGCCCTGCAGAAGCTCTTCGACCTGGCCTGGCAGCAGGCGGCTCCGCTCGGCCGGCCCGCCGAGGACGCCGAACTCTCCGAGGGCGAGCGGGCGTTGACGCGGCTGCTGGCGGCCGGGATGAAGGACGAGGCGGTGGCCCGGCATCTGGGCGTGAGCCTGCGGACCCTGCGCCGCCGGGTGAGCGACCTCCAGGAGCGGCTGGGGGCGGCGAGCCGCTTCCAGCTGGGGATGCGCGCGGCGCAGCGCGGCTGGTTGTAGCGCGGCCCGCGGGAGCCCCCCGGATCGGCCGTCGAGGACGGCGAAGGGCCGCACCCCCGTCACCGGGGATGCGGCCCTCAACTGCCCTGCCTGGCCGCTTACTTGCGGATCAGGCTGCGCAGCACGTACTGCATGATGCCGCCGTTGCGGTAGTAGTCGGCCTCACCGGGGGTGTCGATGCGGACGACCGCGTCGAACTCGACGCCCGTGTCGGTGGTGACCTTGACCGTGCGCGGGGTGGTGCCGTTGTTCAGCTCCTCGACGCCGGTGAAGGAGAAGGTCTCCTCGCCGGTGAGGCCGAGGGAGGCGGCCGAGGCACCCTCCGGGAACTGCAGCGGGAGGACACCCATGCCGATGAGGTTCGAGCGGTGGATGCGCTCGTACGACTCGGCGACGACGGCCTTGACGCCGAGAAGGGCCGTGCCCTTGGCCGCCCAGTCACGGGACGAGCCGGAGCCGTACTCCTTGCCGGCCAGGATGACCAGCGGGATGCCCTGCTCGATGTAGTTGCGCGAGGCGTCGTAGATGAACGACACCGGACCGCCGTCCTGGGTGAAGTCGCGGGTGTAGCCGCCCTCGGTGCCCGGCGCGATCTGGTTGCGCAGGCGGATGTTGGCGAACGTGCCGCGGATCATGACCTCGTGGTTGCCTCGGCGCGAGCCGTAGCTGTTGAAGTCACGACGCTCGACACCGTGCTCCGTGAGGTACTTGCCTCCGGGGGTGTCGGCCTTGATCGCACCGGCCGGGGAGATGTGGTCGGTGGTGACCGAGTCGCCCAGCTTGGCCAGGACGCGGGCGCCGGCGATGTCCGAGACCGGAGTGGTCTCCATCGTCATGCCCTCGAAGTACGGGGGCTTGCGGACGTAGGTCGACTGCGGGTCCCACTCGAAGGTGTTGCCCTCGGGGATCGGCAGGGCCTGCCACTGGGCGTCGCCCGCGAAGACGTCCTGGTAGGACTTGTTGAACATGTCCTCGCCGATGGCGTTGGCCACGACGTCGTTGACCTCGGCCTCGGAGGGCCAGATGTCTGACAGGAAGACCGGCTTGCCCTCCTGGTCCGTGCCGAGGGCGTCGCGCGTGATGTCCACCTTCATGGAGCCCGCGAGGGCGTACGCGACGACCAGCGGCGGGGAGGCCAGGTAGTTCATCTTGACGTCGGGGTTGATCCGGCCCTCGAAGTTGCGGTTGCCCGAGAGGACCGAGGTGACCGCAAGGTCGTGGTCGTTGACGGCCTTGGAGACCTCCTCCGGCAGCGGGCCGGAGTTGCCGATGCAGGTGGTGCAGCCGTAGCCGACGAGGTTGAAGCCGACCTTGTCGAGGTACGGGGTGAGCCCGGCCTTGTCGAAGTAGTCGGTGACGACCTTCGAACCCGGGGCGAGGGTGGTCTTGACCCACGGCTTGCGGGTCAGGCCCTTCTCCACGGCCTTCTTCGCGACGAGCGCGGCGGCGACCATGACGTACGGGTTGGAGGTGTTGGTGCAGGAGGTGATGGCCGCGACCGTCACCGCGCCGTGGTCGATCTCGTACGTCGAGCCGTCGGGGGCGGTCACGGTGACCGGGTTGGACGGGGCGCCGTTCGGGGCGACGGCCGGGGAGTCGGAGGCCGGGAAGGACTCCTTGCCGGACTCGTCCACGCTGTCGACGTAGTTGAGGACGTCCTGCTTGAACTGCTCGGCGGCGTTCGCGAGGACGATGCGGTCCTGCGGGCGCTTCGGGCCGGCGATGGAGGGGACGACCGTCGAGAGGTCGAGCTCCAGCTTCTCGGAGAAGTCGGGCTCGGCGGCCGGGTCCAGCCAGAGGCCCTGCTCCTTGGCGTAGGCCTCGACGAGCGCGAGCTGCTGCTCGCTGCGGCCCGTGAGCTTCAGGTACTTGATGGTCTCGCCGTCGATCGGGAAGATCGCGGCGGTCGAGCCGAACTCCGGCGACATGTTGCCGATGGTGGCGCGGTTGGCGAGGGAGGTGGCGGCCACGCCCTCACCGTAGAACTCGACGAACTTGCCGACGACACCGTGCTTGCGCAGCATCTCGGTGATCGTGAGCACGAGGTCGGTGGCGGTGGTGCCGGGGGTGAGCTCACCGGTCAGCTTGAAGCCGACGACGCGCGGGATGAGCATGGAGACCGGCTGGCCGAGCATGGCGGCCTCGGCTTCGATGCCGCCGACGCCCCAGCCAAGCACACCGAGGCCGTTGACCATGGTGGTGTGGGAGTCGGTGCCGACGAGGGTGTCGGGGTAGGCCTGTCCGTTGCGCACCATGACGGTCCGCGCCAGGTGCTCGATGTTCACCTGGTGCACGATGCCGGTGCCGGGCGGTACGACCTTGAAGTCGTCGAAGGCGGTCTGGCCCCAGCGCAGGAACTGGTAGCGCTCCTTGTTGCGGCCGTACTCCAGCTCGACGTTCTGCGCGAAGGCTTCGTTGGTGCCGAACTTGTCGGCGATGACGGAGTGGTCGATGACCAGCTCGGCCGGGGAGAGCGGGTTGACCTTCGCCGGGTCGCCGCCGAGCTCCTTCACGGCCTCACGCATGGTGGCGAGGTCCACGACACAGGGCACACCCGTGAAGTCCTGCATGATCACGCGGGCCGGGGTGAACTGGATCTCCTGGCTGGGCTGGGCCTGCGAGTCCCAGCCGCCGAGGGCACGGATGTGGTCGGCGGTGATGTTCGCGCCGTCCTCCGTGCGGAGCAGGTTCTCCAGCAGGACCTTGAGGCTGTAGGGCAGGCGAGCCGAGCCCTCCACCTTGTCCAGCCGGAAGATCTCGTACGACTCGTCGCCCACCTGCAGCGTGCTGCGGGCGTCGAAGCTGTTCGCCGACACGACAGTCTCCTTCATTCCATGTGCGCGTACCACCGCATCCTGCCGCCACGCCCCCTTGGCGGATCCGCTAAGGTAAGGCTAAGTTAGGCACCCCTTACCGGGGTGGCGGCCGCAGTGCGCCTCGGCAGATATCTCGATGTCGAGATAACAGTAGTACATGGGCGCGGGCTGGTCATGCCCGGGCGGATGTGGCGTGCGCCAATCTCAGCCGCACCGGCGCCGAGCGAGGCCCCGAGCGGGGCGGACGCGGCGCGGGCGGACGCGGCGCGGCGGGCCTGGCCCGAGGACCGCTTCGGGGGGCTGCACCTGGTGCCGCTCCCGAAGAGCCGCGTTCAGCGCTGCTTCCGGCCGGCCCACAGGGAACCATCACCGACCAGCCCGCACGCGGCGCCGCCTTCGACCTTGGCCCGCACCGGGCGCCACCCCCGACCGGCCCGGACACAGCCGCACCCCGTCCGACCCCACGGGGCGCCACATCCGGGCAGCCGCTTGCGCGCCGCTTCCGGACGGGCTTTTCTCGGCGCCCTCGCTGGCAGGCCGTGGGCGGCGCTACTTCGTGGGCGCCCTCCGTTCGGCGCCGCCCCCTGGCGGGCCCCATCGGCGCCGACGCGATCGGATGACGCACCCCGATGAGCTCCGACAGCGCGGTCGTCAACGTCATGGGGCACATCCCGCCGCTCGCGGCGCGGGGCTCGACACCGGTCACGCGACCAAGTCCACGCCCCCGCAACCCCGTTGGTTCCACTCGCGCGAGAACAGGGATGCCGATCGGCGAGCGGGGTACCCGGCACGCATCGGAAGGAGGCACCCATGCCGCTCACGTTCCGCAAGAGTTTCCGGATCCTGCCGGGCGTGCGACTGAACATCAACAAGCGCTCCTGGTCCATCACGACCGGCGGCCACAACGGCCCGCGCCACACGCACAGCAGTACGGGACGCCGTACGACGTCGATGGATCTGCCCGGCCCCTTCGGCTGGCGCCGCACGCGCAGCACGAGGCGCCACTGAGTCGCACCGGTGGCCCGCAGCACGGCTGGACAGTCCGTCACCCGAACGGTTCCCCCGAGGCACCCCAACGGCCCCCTCAACAGCCCGACAACAGACCCCCCAAGAGGTTCCATCTCATATCTGAGATAACCTCGCCCTCATGGCAGACGACTACCTCGTACGCATCGGCAAGCTCATCCGTGACGCCAGGCAGCACCGTGGCTGGACGCAGTCGCAGTTGGCGGAGGCCCTCGGCACGAGTCAGAGCGCGGTGAATCGTATCGAGCGCGGGAATCAAAACATCAGCCTTGAGATGATCGCCCGAATCGGTGAAGCCCTGGACAGTGAGATCGTCTCGCTCGGGTACGCGGGTCCGATGCATCTGCGGGTGGTCGGCGGACGCCGGCTGTCCGGCTCGATCGACGTGAAGACCAGCAAGAACGCGTGTGTCGCGCTGCTGTGCGCCTCCTTGTTGAACAGGGGGCGCACAGTGTTGCGCAGGGTGGCCCGCATCGAGGAGGTGTACCGCCTTCTGGAGGTCCTCGGCTCCATCGGCGTACGCACCCGGTGGATCAACGACGGTGTCGACCTGGAGATCGTGCCGCCGGCCGAACTGGACCTGGCGGCGATCGACGCGGAGGCGGCCCGCCGCACCCGCTCGATCATCATGTTCCTCGGCCCGCTGCTGCACCGCATGGACCACTTCAAGCTGCCCTACGCGGGCGGTTGCGACCTCGGTACGCGGACGATCGAGCCGCACATGATCGCGCTGCGCCGCTTCGGCCTCGACATCACAGCCACCGAGGGGCTGTACCACGCCGAGGTGGATCGTTCCGTCACCCCCGGCCGGCCGATCGTACTGACCGAGCGCGGCGACACGGTGACCGAGAACGCGCTGCTCGCCGCCGCACGCCACGACGGCGTCACCGTCATCCGCAACGCCTCGTCCAACTACATGGTCCAGGACCTCTGCTTCTTCCTGGAGGCGCTCGGCGTACGCGTGGAGGGCATCGGCACCACGACCCTCACCGTGCACGGGGTGCCGCACCTCGACGTCGACGTCGACTACTCACCGTCCGAGGACCCGGTCGAGGCGATGAGTCTGCTCGCCGCCGCGGTCGTGACGGAGTCCCAACTGACCGTGCGCCGGGTGCCGATCGAGTTCCTGGAGATCGAACTGGCGGTTCTGGAGGAGATGGGCCTCGACCACGACCGCACACCGGAGTACTTCGCCGACAACGGCCGTACGCGGCTGGTGGACCTCACCGTCCGCCCCTCCAAGCTCCAGGCGCCGATCGACAAGATCCACCCCATGCCGTTCCCCGGCCTGAACATCGACAACGTCCCGTTCTTCGCGGCCATCGCCGCCGTCGCACAGGGCAAGACCCTCATCCACGACTGGGTCTACGACAACCGCGCGATCTACCTCACCGACCTCAACCGCCTCGGCGGCCGCCTCCAACTCCTCGACCCGCACCGCGTCCTCGTCGAGGGTCCCACCCGCTGGCGCGCCGCCGAGATGATGTGCCCGCCCGCCCTCCGCCCCGCCGTCGTCGTCCTCCTCGCCATGATGGCCGCCGAGGGCACGTCCGTCCTCCGCAACGTCTACGTCATCAACCGCGGCTACGAGGACCTCGCGGAACGCCTGAACACGGTGGGGGCGCAGATCGAGATCTTCCGGGACATCTGAATCGCGGATGCCGCCACACCCCGCTTGACCTGCACGAATGCGAGTCAGGAAGGGGTGCGGCGGCACCTCTGGGACTTCTCTGGGGCTTTCGGCCAGGACCGGACTTCAGCCGACCGTCCGGGCTACGCGAAGACCGCGTCGATGGCGCCGCTGCCGCGAGCACCCGCGCGCGGCAGGAAGTGCGCGTACTTCCGGAGCGTGAACCCGGGGTCCGAGCCGTACCTGGGGCGCCAAGGGGTGCACCCCGGTCGTCCGCCGCAGCGGCAACCGGTTCTCGGTGAACGCGATGTCCGCGATCACCACGAACGCCCGGATGCACTTCCTGCCGTCGTACTCACCGGCGCTGAACCCCGACGAACTGGTCAACGCCGACCTCGAACGGAGCCTTCCGATGCACGGGCGGGCCCACGACCAGGCCCGACTCGCCGCCGAGACCCGAAGGTTCTTCCACCGTCGCCAACGCCAGCCACATATCGTCCGCGGCTACTTCGGTGGCCCGCACGTCCGCGGGGAGTGTCGTGCACGAGGCCACTGGGCATCGGGACGCGGTCAGCCGCGTGATCGCACGCGAAAACCCGGCGAAGTCGGCGAGCATCCCCGGGATACTGGTCGCCCATGGATGAGGTCGAAGTCGTCGTCGCCCATTCCGAGCGCGCGACTCTGCGCGTCGGTGACGTGTTCCTGAAGGTGGACGCCGATCAGGAGCGCATCGACGTCGAGGTCGAGGCGATGTCCCTCGCGCCGGTCCCGACCCCGGAGGTCCTGTGGCGCAAGCCGCCCGTGCTCGCGATCGCCGCACTCCCGGGGACGACGCTCGGGCGCCTCGGCAGGCCGTCGACCGGGTCGCCGGCGGCGTGGGCCGCGGCGGGCGCCGCCATCCGGAAGCTGCACGACGCGCCGCTGCCGGCCCGGCCGGGCCGGGCCGGCCGGAGCACCGTCGCACTGGCGGCGGAACTCGACGACGAGTGCGAGTTGCTCGTGACGAACGGCGTCCTGCCCGCCGACCTGGTCACCCGCAACCGCCAGGTCGCCGAGGCCGCGCTCCGGCCGTGGACTCCGGCGTTCACACACGGCGACCTGCAGATCGCGCACGTCTTCGTCGACGGCGACGAGGTCACGGGCATCATCGACTGGTCCGAGGCGGGCCGGGGTGACGCCCTGTACGACCTCGCCACCTTCACGCTCGGACACGAGGAGCACCTCGACGACGTCATCGCCGGGTATGGCACCGACATCGACCTCGACGTGATCCACGCGTGGTGGTCGTTGCGAAGCCTGCTGACAGTTCGCTGGCTGATCGAGCACGGCTTCGACCCCTCCGCGCCGGGCTGTGAGGTCGACGTGCTGAGATCCCGGATGTGAGGCTGCGCGGGCCCGACTCCCGCCGCCCCGTGCCGCCCGGCCGGACACCGCGGCCCGCACCTCTGCGGGTCCGGCACCCGACTACGGGCGGGTGGGACCTGTAGGCGATGACCCGGAATGGGTGCGGGCCCCGATGAACGCCTGCCCCCTTCTCAGCGACCACGCTGGAGCAGACGAGCGCCTCTGGGCGCGAGGGACGTCGGTCTCGGCTCGCTCGGCCCAGCCGCGCGGGGCCTCGGGGACGACCGCTGATCGCAGGACGGTGGAAGCTGCGGACCCGTCGTCAATTCACGAGGGCTACCGGGGCGTCCCACGCATTGCGGTCGACGGTGATGGTGTGGCCGCCGCGCGTCTCTTTGCTGTTGACCATGTACTGATGGCCCCGGCTGTGGTTGGTGAACAGCATGGGGTCCCACGGCCAGTCCTTGGTCGTGGTGTTCTGCTTGTCCCACAACGCGTACCAGAGGTTGCCGGGCAAATCCGTCTTGTCCGCGGCGGTGGCGATGGCCTTGGCGCTGGAACTGCTGAAACCGTAGTAGCCGGCGCGGTAGGTCTTGGCGCGCAGCGTCTTGGTGAAGGAGCGGACGTAGCTCAGCACGGCGTCGTTGCACGCCTTGTCGGTGATGTCGTACGGCTCGATGTCGAGGTAGATCGGGCTACCGGCTTTCATGCCGAGCGCAGATGCTTTGGCCACAGCATCGTTGGCGTTGCTCACGCCGACGGAGGCTGCTGTGGAGGCGGTGAATTTCTCCGGGTTCGCGCTCTTCTGGCAGGGCGGTTGGGCGCCGACGTAGAGCGGGATGAGCTTCCAGCCGAGGGAATTGACCGACTTCACCCAAGAGGCAGTGAGATTGGGCTGAGCGCAGCCTCGGTTCTTGCCTCCCATGTACACCGCGATGGCGCCGTAGAAGCCGGTGTTCCATGCCTTCATCGCCGCGAGTGACGGCGCCGTGCAGGTGTCGAATGCCCGGCCGGTATAGGTCTTCTGCGCCGGCCAGGCTGGGGCTGCCATCGACGTCTGTGCCGTGATCCCGGCACCGGCGACGACAGCAGCGCCCGCCGTCGCCCATGCGACGTAGCGGCCCTTCTTGGACAACCGGTGTCTGGACATCCCCACCCCATTCAGATCGTGTCCGGCGACTGCCGTTGGTGCATGCGCAGAGGCTCAACTGGTGCCGCGACTCACCATGGTTGAGGGCTGACACAACACTCGGTATCACTGAAGCAGTGAGTTATGGCTCCGACGTCGGAAGCGCGTCTCGCACCCTACCTGAGCCGGACATCGTGATCGAACGCGCGCGTCAATTCCGATCTGCTCGTCGGCACTCAGTGAAATTGGTCGGGATTCCAGGGCTGTCGATCTCGCCAGTACAGACGGTGTTTCGAGCAGGCTCGTCCCGGTCCCTCCCGGGCGGGCCCACCGCCTCCTCCGGGCACAGACCGGCGGAGTACATGCCGGCGAAGAACCCGACCAGCCGACGACCACGAGCACGCCGATAGCCGCCCACGCAGGAGACGGCGTCCAGCAGATCCCGCGCCTGGTGCGGGTTGGCCACCACCCGCGGGTCCCATCACCGGCGCGCGTGTCCAGGCTCACCTCATCGGCAGGAACGCGGGCAGGGTGAGGGCCGAGTGGGCCGGTCGCCCCTCCGTGGGGGGAATGGTGCTGAGAGTGCGCAGCATGGCGTTGCGCTGCTCCAGGGCCCGGGCGGTGGTGGGGAAGAGTGTGGCGTCGCCCTCGCCCACCTGATCCTGGTTGACGGTGACGAACTCCCGGGTGTGGTGTTCGTAGGCGGCGAAGCCCGCGGCGTGGTCCCGGTCGGCCAGGGAGCCGGCGAGCATGTACGCGCCGACGAGGGCGAGGCTGGAGCCCTGTCCGGTGAGGAACGAGGGCGCGTACGCGGCGTCGCCCACCAGTGCGACCCTGCCGCTGGACCAGCGGGGCATGCGGATCTGGCTGACCCCGTCGAAGAACAGGTCGTCCGCGTCGCGCATGGCGGCAAGCATGCCCGGGACCTCCCATCCCGCGTCGGCGAAGACCTCGGCGACCAGGTCCCGTCGGGCTTCCGGGTTCCGGAACGCGTCGAACGGCGGTTCCGGGTGGGCGAAGTTCAGGAAGGCGTGCACTTCGTCGTCGTCCCCCACGGCGTAGAGTGCCGCGGCCCTGCCCGGGATGTTCCACATCATGAGCTCGTGGGAGAGGCCGAAGGTGTTGCGCATGGTGAACCCGGCGAAGCAGTAGCCGAGGTACCGGTGGAACTGCTCTTCGGGGCCGAACAGTAACTTGCGCGTGTGTGAGTGCAGTCCGTCCGCACCGAACACCATGTCGAACGTACGCCTGCCGCCCCCGCGGAAGGTGACGTCGACCCCGTGGCCGGACTGGTCGAGGGTGTCGATGGAGTCGTTGAACAAGAACTCCACGTCGTCACGGACCGCCGCGTGGAGAGCGCCGGTCAGATCCCCCCGACGCACCTCCAGGTCCCGTCCCGCGACGCCGCCGGTGACGGTGTGCGGGTTGACCGAGGCCACCTCGCTGCCGTCCCCGTCGAGGAAGGTCAGCCGGCGCAGGTCGATGTGCGCGTCCCGCAGTCGCGGCAGGATTCCCACCCTCCGGACGACCTCGAGTGCGGTGCCGCGCACGTCGACGGGATAGCCGCCGCCACGCAGTGCGCCCGCCTTCTCGACCACCGTGACCGCGAACCCGTAGCGGTTCAGCCAGAACGCGAGGGCGGGCCCCGCGACGCCGGCCCCGGAGATCAGGACCTCGCGCCTCGGCGTGGTGCCGGCAGCCCTCAACAGATCGGTGCGGGTCATTCCCTGACTCCTTTGCTCATGGTGCGGGCGACAAGCAGGGAGAGCGCCGTGACGGCGCCCGCCATGACGAAGCCGGTGACGAAGGCCGATTCGGCCGGGACATCCGATCCGGAAGGGGTCGCGGCGGTGAGGACCGCACCACTGACCTGCACACCCACGGCGTAGCCGATCACGCGAGTCACCAGGACCAGGCTGGTGGCGATGCCGGTGTCACCTCGATCGACGGATGTGGCGGTGCCGGTCACCAGCGCCGTGACGCACAGGCCGTTGGCGAGCGCGACCATCATCTTGCCGATGACGAGGTGCCAGACCTGGGTGTGTACGGCTGCCAGGGCGAGCAGGGCGGCGACCATCAGGACGGTCCCGGTGGTGACCACGGCACGCGAGCCGAAACGCCGCGCCCCGATCCCGCTGATCGGCCCGGCCAGCGACGCGGCCACGGCGCCGGGCAGCAGGTAGAAGCCGATCTCGGTGGCGCCGGCGCCGAAACCGTACGCGTCGGCGGGCACCGCGAACAGCTGCGGGACGAGATAGACCGCCACCGAGGTACCGACGCACAGCACGAACGTCAGCACGCACGACTTCCACACCGCGGGCCGTGCCAGCATGCGCAGGTCGACCATCGGCGAGGCCGCACGACGCTCCACGGCTGTCCATCCGGTCGCGAAGGCGGCCAGAAGCAGGATGAGGGCGCCGAGGACGAGTGGCTGCGAGCCGATGTCGGGCGCCAGCGCGAGCACGAGCATGAGCGTGACCAGCGTCCCGCTCAAGAGAACCATGCCGGGCCAGTCGATCCCGGCGTCGTCCGACCGGCCGGGCGGGTCGTGCGGCATCAGCCTGTTCACCAGGACGGTGGACCCGATGACCGCGATCGTCGGCAGCGCGAACATCCAGTGCCGGGACAGCCCTTCCGCCACGGGCCCGGCCGACAGCGTTCCCGCCATCCCGCCGCCCACGAACAACCCGCTGACCACCCCGATGGCCACCTTCGACTCTCCGGCGGGGAGGTGTTCGCGCACCAGGATGAACGACAGGGGCAGCGCGCCCACCATCGCGCCCTGCAGTACCTGACCGAGCAGCAGCACCGGCAGGTTCGGCGCCAGGGAGGACACCAGACCACCGGCACAGACCACCGCCATCAGCCGGATCAGGACCCGTTTTCCGCCGTAGCGGTCGCCTAACTTGCCGGCGACCGGTGTGACGAGCGCGCCGGTGATGAGAAGCATGATGCTGAGTAACGCCCCTTCGGCGGGGCTCATGTCCAGTTCGCGTTGCAGGAGCGGGAGCGTCGGCGTCACCACCGACTCCAAGGCGCCGGTGGCGACCGCCAGCATGCCGAGGGCCCCGACAGCGGCCTTACCGATGCGGACCGGGGGAGCAAGAGTTGCGGTCATGGTCGTCCTTTCCGTCGTTGCCGGGCGAGCAAGGGCCCGGCCGTACGCGTGGCGCTGCCGCCTTGCCCGGCCCGGCGCGGACACGGCGGCCATGCACGCGGGGAGCGGTGTGCAGGGTGCTGGGTGGACAGGCCCGAGTTCGTCGGGCGGGCTGAACCCGGGGAAGCGGTGCCCGAGATGGCGCACGCACGGCTCCGCCGGTCGGAGCGGGTGTACGAGTGCGGCACCCGCCGAGCCAGAATTACACTACACCGTGCAGTGTAGGACGGGTAGGATGAGCCCATGCCGACCACGAAGACCCTTCGCGAGGGGTCCACGCCGAAGCGGGCCGCCATCCTCTCGGCGGCCCGGGAACTGTTCCTCGCCGACGGCTTCGACCGGTCCAGCGTCGACGCGGTCGCCGCCCGGGCCGAGGTGTCCAAGCGGACGGTCTACGACTACTTCGGCGACAAGCAGACGCTGCTGCGAGCAGTCGTCGACGCCGTCGGCCAGTCACTGATCGCCACGATCCGGAGCACCCTCGACGAGACCCTCACCGACGTCACCGAGGGCGCCGACCTCGAGGACGCCCTGGTCACGTTCTCGATGCGCATCGCGACCGACATGCTCGGCTCGGCGGAGTACGCGACGCTGCAACGACTGGTCCGGGCGGAATCCGGCCACCTGCCGCGCCAGGGCTACAACTCCATGGCCGACACCCCCGACGAGGCACTCGCCGAGCGGTTCGCCGCCTTCGCCGAGGCCGGGCTGCTCGACGTCCCCGACCCCCGACTCGCGGCCGACCAGTTCATCGCGCTGACCTTCGGCGTCGCGCTGGACCGACTCGGTTCCGCGAATGCCGCGGAGGACACCCGCGTGCGGCCACTCATCGTCGAGGGGGTCCGGACCTTTCTCCGGGCATACCGAACCGTGCAGGGCAGGTACCGGGGCCGGGCGTAAGGCCGTACGGATACTCCACGGATGCCTCCCGCCTCTCGGTACACCGCGGGTGAGGCTTCACCGAGGGCCCCGCGGCTCCGAACCGGCCACACGTCGACAACACCGTCGGCGCCCTCGTCGTGCACAACGAGTGGGACCCCCAGACCCCGCTGCCCGGCGGCCTGGCCATGCACCGCGCCCTGCACGGCTCCCGCGGTGTACGTCCGCGGCGGCCGCGGCCACGCCCTCTATGCCCTGCCCGGCGCACCTGCGTGCGTCACCCGCATCGTCGACGCCTACCTCATCGGCGGGCATCTGCCGACGACCGACGTCACCTGCGCTTCCTGAGGTCAGGGATCGCGCAGCGCGACTCTGCCGAGGCCTCGTCGACGCGCTCACGGCCGCCATCGAGCAACTCTGCGGACTATGACTGCCTCACAGCAGGACCGTGAGGGGGCGCGGGTTGGGCAGGGCTCACCGGCGGCTCGCGGTGGCGGCCACAGCGGGCAGGACGGCAAGGGCGAGGATGCCGCCGGTGAGGGCGAGGGCGGGGTAGCCGGCGGCGGAGACGACGAGGCCGGAGCTCAAGCCCCCGGTGGCGCCGGCGAGGGCGATGGAGACGTCGACCATGCCCTGGGTCTTGGCTCGGGTGGCCAGCGGCACGGCCTCGGTGATCATCGCGGTGCCGGAGACGAGGCCGAGGTTCCAGCCCAGGCCCAGCAGGGCGAGTGCGAGGGCGAGCAGGGCGACGGAGTCGCTGGGCGCGGCGGCGGCGGTGATTCCGGCGGTGAGGAGAGTGAGGCCGGAGGCGGCGGCAATGGCCTGAGGGCCCTGGCGGTCGACGAGCCAGCCGGTCAGCGGGGAGGGCAGGTACATCGCGCCGACATGGATGGCGATGACGAGGCCGGAGGCGGCGGTGCCGTGGCCGTGGCCGTGCATGTGTACGGGGGTCATCGTCATGATCGCGACCATGACGAGCTGGGTGAGGATCATCGTCAGCGCGCCCGGTATCAGCCCCGGCCCCCGAGTCTTCGCCGCGGTGGTCTTCGCCGGCTGCTGGAGGTCGAGGCTGCGGGCGAGCAGCAGGGGGTCCGGGCGCAGCCATACGGCGAGGACGAGGGCGGCCAGCGCGTAGGCCGCGCCGGAGAGCAGGAACGGCCCGGCCAGGGTGGGGATGCCGAGGCTGTCGGCGAGGTCGCCGGTGGGGGCGGCGAGGTTGGGGCCGACGACGCCGCCGAGGGTGGTGGCGACCAGGACGGTGGAGACGGCGCGGGCGCGGTGGGCGGGCGCGGCGAGATCGGCTCCGGCGTACCGGGCCTGGAGGTTGGTGGCCGTCCCGGCGCCGTAGACGAACAGGGCGATGAAGAGCAGTACGGGGTGGTCGGCGACGGCGGCGGCGATGACGCCCGCGCTGCCGACGGCGCCGGTCAGGTACCCGGCGGCCAGGCCCGGTCGACGGCCCCGGGCCTGGGAGATACGGCCGATGGTCACGGCGGCGAGGGCCGAGCCGGCGGTGAACAGGGCGCTGGGCAGGCCCGCGAGGTCGGTGGAGCCGAGCATGTCCTGCGCGAGCAGGGCTCCGACGGTGATGCCGGCCGCGAGCCCGGCCCCGCTCAGGATCTGGCTGCTGACCAGGACGACGAGGACCCGGCGCTGTGCCTCGTTCTGCGGGGACATACCGGCGGTGGTGTCCGGGGCGGTGCTTGTCACAGGCGAGCCTTTCCCTGCGGCTTACGGCTTACGGCTTACGGCTACAGAACTCCACGACGAAATAGCCGTCGATACGGCGCAGGTGCTCGCTGTCGGGATCGAGTGGGAGTGGGTGGCCGACATCGTCGGTGTAGGCGCGAGCACGGTCGTACTCGCGCAGCAACGCGTCTATCAGGAGCATGCGTTCACCTTTGCAGCCTGCCGTCCAGCGCGGGACGCTGGTAGAGGGGGTGGCCGAAAAGGGAGTAGTCGGCCAGGCGGTGCACGGCGGGCGACACGGTCCACCACTCGCCGCTGGAGGTGGCCGCCGACCTCAACGAGGCCGAGGCCGTCGAGCGGCTGCGTGCCGATCCGGCAAAGGACCACGCCGACGCCGCCCTCCTGGTCAACGCGGCCGGCGTGTTCGCCCCGAAGCCCTTCGTGGACCACACCGCGGAGGACTGCGATCGCTACCAGGCCCTCAACCTGGCCTTCTTCTTCCTCACCCCGACCGTCGTCGGCAACATGATCGCCCGCGGTACCAGGGGCTCCGTCGTCAACGTCGGGCCATGTGGGCCCACCAGACCGTCGCCGCGACGCCGTCGTCGGCGTATTTGATGGCCAAGGCCGCACCACACTCCCTCACCCAGCACCTGGCCATGGAACTCGCCCCGCACGGCATCCGCGACGACACGGTCGCTCCCGCCGCCGTCCGCACGCCCGTCTACGAGGAGTTCGTCCCCGAGGCGGACGTGGACCGGACGTAACTGACCAGCCCTCAGGAAGGCGTCTCCGTGGGGTTCAGGGGTCTCGTCGGCCAGTCGAGGAGGCGGGCTCCGATGACCGCGGTCTGGAGGGTGTAGCGGTCGGCAGGGTCGGTCGGGTCGGTACCGGTGAGGGTGTGGACGCGGGCCAGCCGGTAGGTGAGGGCGCGCACGCTGAGCGAGAGCCGCCGGGCCGTCGAGGCGGCCACGCAACCGGTGTCGAAGTACGCGGTGAGGGTGTCGAGCAGGGGGCGCGCCCCGCCGCGTGCCCCTTCCAGCGGGCCGAGGGTGCTGCTCACCAGGTCGACGAGTGCCTGCCGGTCGCGGGCCAGGACGGGGAAGACCAGCAGGTCGGCAGCGCGCAGCAGCGGATCCTGGAGGCCCATCCGCTGGGCCACGTCCAGGGCGTTGAGGGCCTCCTCGTAACTGTGGCCGATGCCGACCGTGCCGGCCCTGGAGCGGCCGATGGCGACCTGGGCCCGGCCGGTCGCCGCGTAGGAGCGTTCGGCGAAGTGGGTGAGGACGTCGTCCTGGTCGCCCGGGGCGATGCACACCATCCGGCCGTCCTTGGTGGTGAACAGGATGCGACGGTTCTCGAAGCGGGCGAACAGGTCGCTCGCCACCTGCCGGGGGACGGGGTCGGTCTCGTCGTACTTCTCCGGGCCCTCGGCCACGGCGACCGCGTGGGCGCGGGACAGGCGTAGCCCGAACCGTTCGGAGCTGGCGGCGAGTTGGCCTTGGTCGCCGCGGCCGTGGAGGAGGTCGTCGATGAACTCCCGGCGGGCGGCCTCCTCCTTGCGGACCACGAGCCGCTGGGCGCGCTCGTAGCCGTCGGCGAAGGCGTCCACGGCCTGCTCGATGACGGTGAGGACGCTGTCCGGGTCTGCCGACCGTGGCCAGTTGTCCCGGCCGGCCACGAGATGCGCGCGCACGAGCATGCGCCAACCGTGCCCCGCCTCGGCCGCCTGTGCGCCGAGCGCCCGCCGGGACTGGATCTCGTCCCGGCTGAGACGACGACCGGTGGGCGCGGCGTCCGCGAGTATGCGCTCGAAGCCGTCGAGAAACTCCTCGGCCGGGTCATGCCTGGCTGGGGTGCGACTGGTTGGGTCATGCCTGGCTGGAGTGCGGCCGGTTGGGTTGAGGGCGGTTAGGTCATGGCCGGTTGGGTGAAGATCGGTTGAGTTGCGGCTGGTCGGGTCAAGGCGCGGCGTGTTCCGCTCGGCGGACTTCCGGTCGGTCGCGACGCGGTCCGTCGCGACACGGTCGGTTGGCCTTCGGCCGGTCGCGGCGCGGTCGGTTGCCCTTCGGTCGGTCGCGGAGGGGCCGCTCCGTCTGCGGTCGGTCGGGCGACCTTCGGTCGGCTTTCGGCCGGTCGGCCTTTCGTCGCTCGCGGCACGATCGGCGGCACTCTGACCGGCCGACTGCCGGGCGGTCGCCTGCCGGGCGGTCGCTTTCATGTCCTCCCCATCCGGCTCGGGGGCGGTCGGGTCCAGGTGTGCGTGGGGCCGTGCGGTGGGTCTTCGGGCGTCCGGTGGTGTGGCCGTTCGGCGTCTGCTGTCGGGCTCGGGGGTTCGCATCCCTGGTCTCCTCAGGCGTTCGCGTGCACGGCCTCGGCGGGCTCGGGCTCGGGCTCCAAGGCGGGCGCGGTGACCGTCGGCGGGCGGCGGGTGAGGCGGCGCGCGAGGGGTTCCGTCCAGCGGGCGGTGAGGGGGCCGAGGACGACCAGGATGAGGACGTAGGCCGTGGCGAGCGGGCCGATGCGGGGCTCGACTCCGACCGCGAGGCCCGCGATGACGATGGAGAACTCGCCCCGGGCGACCAGCGTCCCACCCGCGCGCCAGCGGCCCTTCTCCGAGATCCCGGCCCGGCGCGCGGCCCAGTACCCGGTGGCGATCTTCGTCAGGGTGGTGACGGCGGCCAGTGCGAGGGCCGGGAGGAGCACGGGTGGGATGTCCGCGGGGTCGGTGTGCAGGCCGAAGAAGACGAAGAACACCGCGGCGAAAAGGTCCCGCAGCGGCGTGAGGATGCTGCTGGCCCCCTCGGCGACCTCACCGGACAGCGCGATGCCGACGAGGAAGGCACCCACGGCCGCCGAGACCTGGAGGTGCTGGGCGATCCCGGCGACGACGAGGGCGAGGCCGAGGACGACCAGGAGGAGCATCTCGGCGTTGTCGGAGGAGACCGCACGGCTGATCAGCCGCCCGTGGCGCAGGGCGACGTAGAGGACGGCGCCCACGGTGCCGAGGGCGATCAGGAGGGTGAAGGCGCCGCCCGCCAGGCTCACCCCGGCGAGCAGGGCGGTGAGGATCGGCAGGTAGACGGCCATGGAGAGGTCTTCGAGCACCAGGATGCCGAGCACCACCGGGGTCTCGCGGTTGCCGAGGCGGCGCAGGTCGCCGAGGACCTTGGCGATGACACCGGAGGACGAGATCCAGGTGACGCCGGCCAGGGCGACGGCGGCGATCGGCCCCCAGCCGAGCAGGAACGCCATCGCGGCGCCGGGGCCGGCGTTGAGGACGAAGTCGACCGCTCCGGAGGGGTATTGGGTCTTGAGGTTGGTGACCAGTTCGGAGGCGCTGTACTCCAGGCCGAGCAGGAGCAGCAGGAGGATGACGCCTATCTCGGCGCCGGTCGCGACGAACTCCTCGCTGGCCTGCAGCGGGAGGATGCCGCCGTGGCCGAAGGCGAGTCCGGCGAGCAGGTAGAGGGGAATGGGCGAGAAGCCCACCCGTCCGGCGAGGCGGCCCAGCAAGCCCAGGCCGAGGATGATCGCCCCGAGTTCGATGAGCATGGCGGTGGTGTTGTGCACGGGCGTCTGTCCTCCGTTGACGGGTGCGGTGACGGCGTCTGTGCCTGGTGCGGATCTGCCCGGCCGGATCTGCCCGGTGCGGATCTGCCCGGTGCGGATCTGCCTGGTGCAGGTACGGCTGGTGCGTGAGGCGACCGCGAGTGTGAGCGTGGCCGCAGGGCAGCCGGCCCCGGCACACAGGTCAGCCGGGCCCTTGTGCGTATAAGCGCGCGGTTTGCCGCAGGGGTCGGTCGCATACGTGACGGCCCGCCAACTGCCCGGAGGGGTCAGGCAGTCGCGGAGCTGCCGCTACGGCCGCGAGGGCCTCAGTACGCGGGACGGTCGCCCGGACCGGCGGCGCGCCCGGTATCGGGGACGGCGTCGCGAGCGGCGTTCAGGACGCGTACGCGGATGACTCGACCCATGTCACGCCCCCCAACACGCCGTCGGCTGAACCACCGACCGCCACTCGACCGAATGAGCCAGTGAGCGCTCAACAGAGCGTAAGCGCTCGATAAGGGAGTCTAGCGCAATCCGAAAAGGCAAAATCACACAATCGGCAAGGTGCTATCCCTTTCCCCTTACCGCAGACTCATTTCGTCACTCACCTATCGCGACCTTGCCGTTGTCACCGTGCCGCGCCGACCGCTCCCCGGCCGCCGCATCGCCCCGCGCGACGCCCTTCAGGAGTTCCGCGAGGTCAACGCCCGTGGTGGAGCCGAGGAGTTCGAGCCCCTGGGCGACGTTGTCGGCGACCGCACGCGGGATGCGGGCGGCGCCGTCCGTGGAGATGACGGTCATCTTGTCCACCGCGGCGAGCGGTTCGGCCGCCTTGGCGACCACCTGCGGCAGCACCTCGACAAGCATCTGCAGAACCGCCGCGTCCCCGTACTGCCCGAACGCGTCGGCCTTCTGCCGCATCGCCTCGGCCTCGGCCGCCCCCTTCGCCCCGATCGCCGCCGCTTCGGCCTCGCCCTCCAGCCGCACGGCCTCCGCGATCGCCGCCCGTCGCGCCCGCTCCGACTCGCCCTGCCTGAGCCCCTCGACGGCCTCGGCCTCGGCCAGCGCCGTACGCCGCTGCTTCTCGCCCTCACCGGTCAGCCTCGCCCGCTCGGCCTCCGCCTGGGCGCTCGCGATCTCGGCCAGCCGCTCCGCCTCGGCCTGCTTGACCCGGGCCACCCGCCGCGCCTCGGCCTCCTGTTCGGCCGCGTACCGCTGGGCGTCGGCGGGTTTGCGGACCTCCGTGTCGAGCTGGCGGTCCTTCAACGCGGCCTGCCGCTCGGCGACCTTCTCGTGCTGGGTGAGGATGTCCTGCTGCCGGGCGGCCTCGGCAAGCGGTCCGGCCGCGTTCGCCTGCGCGGCGGCGGAGTCCGTCTCGGCCTTGATCTCGGCCTGCTTGAGGTAGAAGGTCCGCTGGGCGACCGCGATCTCCTCCTCCGCCTTCAGCCGGGCCTGCTCGGCGGCGCGCCGGGCCACCGCCTCGGCGATATCGGCCTCCTGCTTGGCGCGCGCTGCCTCCGGGCGGCCCAGGTCCTCCAGATAGGAGCCCTCGGTGGTGATGTCCTGGATCTGGAAGGCATCCAGCACGAGGCCCTGCCCGGACAGGCTGGCCTCCGCCTCCTCGGCGACCTGACCGGCGAAGGCGGCCCGGTCGCGGATGATGTCCTCCACCGACATCCGGCCGACGATGGCCCGCAGCGCGCCCGAGAGCACCTCCTGGGTGAAGCCGACGATGCCGTCCTGCTGCATCAGGAACCGCTGGGCGGCGGCGCGGATCGAGTCCTCGGTGCCACCGACCTTGACGATGGCGACGCCTTCGAGGTGCGCCTTGATCCCGCGCAGCGTGACCGCGCCGCGCACCGCCACCGGGATGTGCCGGGACGACAGGTCGAGGGTGAACCGCTGCTGCACGAACGGCACGACGAACACCCCGCCGCCGACCACGACCTTCTGCCCGCTGTTGTCGGTGAACACCCGCCCGGTGTCCGGATCGGTGGCCTGCTTGCCGCGCCGGCCGGTGACGATGAACGCCTCGCTGGGGCCCGCCACCTTGTAGCGGGTGACCACGACGAGAGCCGACAGCACGAGGAGTACGACGACTCCCACCACCGCGAGAACCACAGAACTCATGACACAAGCCCCCCGAATCACATATCAGAAGAGAAAGGACAGCAGCAGAAAGACCGGTGCAAGGACAGCGGGACAGAGACCGGATCAGCGGTCCACAGGGCGCACCACGACCGAGGTGGCGGTCGGCGCCGCCTCCACCCACACCTCGACGCCCCGGGCGACCGGCCCCGCGCTGCGCGCCGCGAACTTCACCGGCTGCCCGGCGAGCCGCAGCAGCACCTCGCCCAGGCCGTCGGCCGGAATGGCGGTCACCACCTTGCCCTCGGTGCCCACCAGATCGTCGCCCCGTGGCGCGAGGGCCGTTCGATCGCGCATCAGGGCCCGCCCGAAGCGGTACGTCAGCCCGGCCGCGCCGGCCCCCAGGGCCGCACCGCAGCCGGTGGCGACCACCGGGCCCGCGTCCAGCACCTCGGTCGCGAGGACCCCGCCGAAGCCGGTCGCCGCCATGAACCCGGCGACGACCGGCAACGACAGTCCCCCGTCGAGCACACCGTCGACCGCGCCGTCCAGCACCCCGTCGAAGACCAGCGACAGGGCGAGCAGCACGACCCCCGTGATGCCGAGTCCGAAGAACCAGGCCATACGCGCCGTCCCCCTCCCGCCCCGCCGCCGATCTCCGGCTTGACAGGATCCTCACACGGGTAGGGGGACCGATTCATTGCCGTGTTCCGGCAGTGTTCCCGCGCCTTTCCTTCCGGCTACGGCCGGCTCGGGTCCACCAGGACCCACCAGGACCCATAAGGCCCACAAGGACCCACCAGGGCCCGCTCAGGCCGCGATCTGCCGTACGACCTCCGCGACCTCGTAGCCCGCCCCGACGATCGCCGCGCGTACGGCCGCGTCGTCGACCGTCTCCCCGCGGACGGTCACCAGACCGGCGCGCACGTCGACGTCGACCTCGGTGACGCCGGGCACCGCGACGACCTCCTCGGTGACGCCGGCAGCGCCGTGGCCACAGCTCATACCGGACACCGTGAAGTACTTCTCGGCCATGGGTCGCTCCTGTCCTCGGTCGGCCCGCTGACTGTGAACGTCGGGGACGCACGGGCCGCGTGGCACGAAGTACGACGCGGACCCCCACCGTGTTCATCCCGCACCTAGTACGTGACCCACCCACGCAGCAAGGTCGTTCCGGAGAGGGCAAGGTCACAGCCGTGCCCCCTGCTGCTCCTTTGTGCCTCTGGCCTAGCATCCGAGCATGACGGTCCTGCCTGACGACGGGCTTGAGCTGGCCGCCGAGTTCCCTGACGCGACGCACGAGCAGTGGCAGCGCCTGGTCGCGGGCGTGCTGCGCAAATCGGGCAAGGACGTCGAGGGTGCTCAGGCCGAGGAAGCCCTGTCCACCGCGCTGGAGGACGGGCTGCGCACCCGACCTCTCTACACCGCGCACGACACCGCGCCCGCTCCCGGCTACCCCGGCTTCGCGCCCTTCGTACGAGGAGGCCGGGCCGAGGGCAACACCGTCGGCGGCTGGGACGTACGCCAGCGGCACACCGCGGCGGACGGCGACGCCGTGCTCGCGGACCTGGAGAACGGCGTCACCTCCCTGTGGCTGGTGCTCGGCGAGACCGGGCTCCCGGTGTCGTCCCTCGCCCGGGTCCTCGACGGCGTCCTCCTCGATCTCGCGCCGGTCGTCCTGGACGCGGGCGCCGAGACCGAGCCCGCCGCACGGGAGTTGCTGCGGCTGTACGCCGAACGGGGCGTCCCCAAGGAGGCCGCGCGCGGCAACCTGGGCGCGGACCCCCTCGGCCACGAGGCCCGCACGGGACAGACGTACGACGTCGCACCCGTGGCCGGGCTCGCCCGGCTGTGCGCCGAGGAGTACCCGGGGCTGCGCGCCCTGACCGTGGACGCGCTGCCGTACCACGAGGCCGGTGGCTCGGCGGCCCAGGAGCTGGGCTGCTCGCTGGCGACCGGGGTGGCGTATCTGCGGGAGCTGACCGAGGCCGGACTCGGCGTCGAACAAGCCTGTGCGCAGCTGGAGTTCCGGTACGCGGCGACCGCCGACCAGTTCCTGACGATCGCCAAGCTGCGGGCGGCGCGCCGGCTCTGGGCCCGGGTGGCCGAGGTGTGCGGGGTGTCCGCCGCCGGGGCGCAGACGCAGCACGCGGTGACCTCACCGGTGATGATGACGCGCCGCGACCCGTGGGTGAACATGCTGCGCACGACCATCGCCACGCTGGCCGCCGGCGCGGGCGGCGCCGACTCCGTCACCGTGCTGCCCTTCGACCACTCGCTCGGACTGCCGGACGCGTTCGCCCGGCGTGTCGCCCGCAACACCTCGACGATCCTCATCGAGGAGTCCCACCTCGCCCGGGTGATCGACCCGGCGGGCGGCTCCTGGTACGTGGAACGACTCACGGACGAACTCGCCCACGCCGGCTGGAAGTTCTTCCAGCGGATCGAGGAACTGGGCGGTCTGTCCGCCGCGTTGCGTTCGGGGCGCCTCGGCCAGGACCTCGCCGACACCTGGGAGAGCCGCACCGGAAAGCTCGCCGAGCGACGCGAACCCATCACCGGTGTCAGCGAGTTCCCCCATCTGGCCGAGAAGCCGGTGGTCCGCACGCCCGCCGCCGAGCCGCCGTCCGGCGGTCTCCCCCGCGTCAGCCGCGACGAGGCGTACGAGGCGCTGCGCGCCCGCTCGGACGCCCACCTGGCCGCCACCGGCTCCCGGCCCCGGATCTACCTGGCCTCCCTCGGCCCCGCCGCCGCCCACACCGCCCGTACGACCTTCGCCGCCAACCTCTTCCAGGCCGGCGGCATCGAGCCCGTCACCGGGGGCACGTTCGAGGAGAGCGGCGCCACCGAGGTCTGTCTCTGCTCCAGCGACGCCCTCTACGAGGAACGGGCCGCGACCACGGCGGCCGAGTTGAAGGCCGCCGGCGCCTCGCACGTGTTCCTCGCCGGCCGCCCCGGGCAGTACACCGAGGTCGACGCGTACGTATTCGCGGGCTGCGACGCGGTGGCCGTCCTGTCCGCCACCCTCGACCGCATGGGAGTGTCCTGATGTCCAGCCCTTCCGTCCCCGACTTCTCCGGGATCGAGCTGGGTTCCCCGGCCGTCGACGGCGGCGCCGACGAGTGGCGGACGGCGGTCGAGAAGGCGGCCGGCGGTGACGACCTGCTGTGGGAGACCCCGGAGGGCATCCCGGTCAAGCCGCTGTACACCGGGCAGGACCTGGAGGGCCTGGACTTCCTGGGCACCTACCCGGGCGTCGCCCCGTATCTGCGCGGCCCGTACCCGACGATGTACGTCAACCAGCCCTGGACGATCCGCCAGTACGCGGGCTTCTCCACGGCCGAGGAGTCCAACGCCTTCTACCGCCGCAACCTGGCGGCCGGCCAGAAGGGCCTGTCCGTCGCCTTCGACCTGCCCACCCACCGGGGCTACGACAGCGACCACCCGCGGGTGACCGGCGACGTCGGCATGGCGGGCGTGGCCATCGACTCGATCCTCGACATGCGGCAGCTCTTCGACGGCATCCCGCTGGACCGGATGACCGTGTCGATGACGATGAACGGCGCCGTGCTGCCCGTGCTCGCGCTCTACATCGTGGCGGCCGAGGAGCAGGGTGTGCCGGCCGAGAAGCTGGCGGGGACCATCCAGAACGACATCCTCAAGGAGTTCATGGTCCGCAACACCTACATCTATCCGCCGAAGCCGTCGATGCGGATCATCTCCGACATCTTCGCCTTCACCTCGCAGCGCATGCCCCGTTACAACTCCATCTCCATCTCCGGCTACCACATCCAGGAGGCGGGCGCGACGGCCGACCTGGAGCTGGCGTACACGCTCGCGGACGGCGTGGAGTACATCCGGGCGGGCCGGGAGGCGGGCCTGGACGTGGACGCGTTCGCGCCCCGGCTGTCGTTCTTCTGGGCGATCGGGATGAACTTCTTCATGGAGGTCGCCAAGCTGCGGGCGGCCCGCCTGCTGTGGGCGAAGCTGGTGCGACAGTTCGAGCCGCAGAACTCCAAGTCTCTCTCCCTGCGCACCCATTCGCAGACCTCGGGCTGGTCGCTGACCGCGCAGGACGTCTTCAACAACGTGACCCGCACCTGCGTGGAGGCCATGGCGGCCACCCAGGGCCACACCCAGTCGCTGCACACCAACGCCCTCGACGAGGCGCTCGCGCTGCCGACCGACTTCTCGGCGCGTATCGCCCGCAACACCCAGCTCCTCCTCCAGCAGGAGTCCGGCACCAATCGCGTCATCGACCCGTGGGGCGGCAGCGCCTATGTGGAGAAGCTGACGTACGACCTCGCCCGCCGCGCCTGGCAGCACATCCAGGAGGTGGAGCACGCGGGCGGCATGGCCAAGGCCATCGACGCGGGCATCCCCAAGCTGCGCATCGAGGAGGCGGCGGCCCGTACCCAGGCCCGGATCGACTCCGGGCGGCAGCCGGTCATCGGGGTCAACAAGTACCGGGTCGAGACCGACGAGCAGATCGACGTCCTCAAGGTCGACAACTCCTCGGTCCGCGCCCAGCAGATCGAGAAGCTGCGCCGGCTGCGCGCGGAGCGGGACGAGCAGGCGTGCCAGGACTCCCTCGACGCGCTCACCCGGGCCGCCGGCGGCGAGGGCAACCTGCTGGAGCTGGCGGTGAACGCCGCCCGCGCCAAGGCCACCGTCGGCGAGATCTCCGACGCCCTGGAGAAGGTGTACGGCCGGCACGCGAGCCAGATCCGTACGATCTCCGGCGTGTACCGCAACGAAGCAGGCGAGTCCCCGTCCGTGGAGCGCACCCGAGGTCTGGTCGAGGCCTTCCAGGAGGCCGAGGGCCGTCGGCCGCGCATCCTGGTCGCCAAGATGGGCCAGGACGGCCACGACCGGGGCCAGAAGGTGATCGCGACCGCCTTCGCCGACCTCGGTTTCGACGTCGACGTCGGCCCGCTGTTCCAGACGCCGGCCGAGGTGGCCCGTCAGGCCGTCGAGGCGGATGTGCACATCGTCGGGGTGTCGTCGCTGGCCGCCGGGCACCTCACCCTCGTACCGGCGCTGAAGGAGCAGCTGGCCGAGGAGGGGCGCGAGGACATCATGATCGTGGTCGGTGGGGTGATCCCGCCGCAGGACGTCCCCACGTTGCTGGAGATGGGTGCGGCGGCCGTGTTCCCGCCCGGGACGGTGATCCCGGACGCGGCGCACGACCTGGTGAAGCGGCTGTCGGACGACCTCGAGCACGACCTGTGATCGATGTCGACGCCTACGCCAAGGGTGTGCTCGACGGGAAGCGGGCGATCATCGCGCGCGCCATCACCCTCGTCGAGTCCACCCGGCCCCAGCACCGGACACGGGCACAGGAGTTGCTGACCGCGCTGCTGCCGCACAGCGGACGGGCGCGACGGATCGGGGTCAGCGGGGTGCCGGGCGTCGGCAAGTCGACGTTCATCGACGCGTTCGGCACGATGCTGACCTCGCTGGGACACCGGGTGGCGGTGCTGGCGGTGGACCCGTCGTCGAGCCGTACGGGCGGCTCGATCCTCGGTGACAAGACCCGGATGGAGCGTTTGGCCGTCGACCCGGCGGCCTTCGTACGGCCCTCCCCGACGGCCGGGACGCTCGGCGGGGTCGCCCAGGCCACCCGCGAGTCGATCGTGGTGATGGAGGCGGCCGGCTACGACGTGGTGCTGGTGGAGACGGTCGGCGTCGGCCAGTCCGAAACGGCCGTCGCCAACATGGTCGACTCCTTCCTCCTGCTCACCCTCGCCCGCACCGGCGACCAGCTGCAGGGCATCAAGAAGGGCGTCCTGGAGCTGGCCGACGTGCTCGCCGTCAACAAGGCGGACGGGCCCCACGAGCGCGACGCCCGCACGGCCGCCCGTGAGCTGGCGGGCGCCCTGCGGCTGATGCACGGCAGGGACGCGGTCTGGACGCCGCCGGTGCTCAGCTGCAGCGCCCGCGAGTCGACCGGCCTCGACACCGTCTGGGAGCGCCTGGAGCAGCATCGCGCCCTCCTCGACTCCACGGGCCGCCTCGCCGCCAAGCGTCGCGACCAGCAGGTCGACTGGACCTGGTCCATGGTCCGCGACGAACTCCTCGGCCGGCTGCGCACCCATCCGGGCGTACGGTCCCTCGCACCCGACCTCGAACGACAGGTAAGGGACGGCGAGTTGACGGCCACACTGGCCGCCGAGCGCATCCTGGAGGCCTTCGGGGACCCCTCCGGTTCACCCGGCTGAGCGCCCCGAGTGGTGCAGGAGCTGGATCCGACTGACGGTGGATCACGTCGGAGTCGGGTCGAGTCAGCTGACGAAGCACCAGCTGCCCGGCTGCGGCGGAAGGACCATCAGATGCGATCTGCTCGCATGCTTCTCGCCACGGCGGCGGCCACCGCCGTCCTCGCCATCACCGCCCCCGGCGCCTACGCCGACGGCGACAAGTGGGACCACGAGGACAATGGCTACAGCAAGGAGCACGACAAGGACAGCAGGCACGACGGACCGCGTGGCGGTGTTCACACGGGTGGCGGTGCGCTGACCTCACTGAACGGCGCGGAGGAGTGGGACTCCGAGCGGGCCGGCAAGCACGAGTCGGAGGGCTACGGCAAGGAGGCCGGGCACGCGAAGGACTCCTGGAAGGGCGACCACGAGAAGGAGTCGTGGAAGGGCCACAACGACAAGGAGTCGTGGAAGGGAGAGCAGGACAAGGGCTCCTGGAAGGACGGGCACGAAGAGGGCTCCTGGAAGGGTGACCACGACAAGCCCCACGGCGGGATGCACACCGGTGGCGGCGCGCTCGCCGCGCCCGCGGTGACGGCGGGCGGGATGGCCGTCCTCGCGGTGGCCGGTACGGGTATGTACGCCCTGCGTCGTAGGAAGACGGCCGGAAGCGTGGCCTGAGCCATGCCAGGCGCGATACCTGACGCGATAGCGGGCCGCGCCGCCACACCGTGTGCTGTGTGGCGGCCCGGCCGGGTTTCCGCCCCACCCTCCGCCCGTTCATCTGCTCGTCGGTTCGTCCGCTCTTCCGTTCCTCCTTTGGTCCGCTCGTCCGTTCCTCCGCTCGTCCGCTCGTCCGCTCGTCCGCTCGTCCGCTCGTCCGCTCGTCCGCTCGTCCGCTCGTCCGCTCGTCCGCTCAGCTGCCGTACCTGGTGAGGTGGTGTCCGATGGCAGCCCACCCTTCTCCCCCCGGCACCGATCCCGTGCCGACCCGCCCTGGCACCCGCGTCAATCTGACCGTGCTGTGCGCCGTGGCCCTACTGATCCTGGCGATGAGCCTGTTCGGTGGCGAGGACTCCTCGTCCGACGCCTCCCGCCCGCCGAGCGACGCCCGGCACGCCCCGCAGGCCACGCACGTTTCCGAGCCTCCCCTCGCGGGCGAGGAGGCCTCCGCCGCCGAACGTCCGGAGGGACGGGGAGAGCGTCGGCCCGGGGCCAGGCCGGTCCGGCTGCTCATCCCGAAGATCCGCGTGAGCGCCCCGTTCACGCCCCTCGCCATCGGCCCCTCCGGCCAGCTCGAAGCCCCGCCGGCGGACGACATCAACCTCGTCGGCTGGCACGCGGAGGGCGCGGCCCCCGGAGAGACGGGCACCTCGATCATCGCCGGGCACGTCGACACGGCGACCTCGCCGGCCGTCTTCGCGGGGCTCAGCGAACTGGAGAAGGGCGACGTCTTCTACGTCGTACGCGCCGACCGGAGCCGGGTGACCTTCGTGGTCGACGGCCTGGAGACGTTCGAGAAGGACGAATTCCCCGACGAGCGGGTGTACGCCGACGCGTCCCGGCCCGAGGTCCGGCTGATCACCTGTGCGGGCGACTACGACCGCACGGTCATGGACTACACGGAGAACCTGGTGGTCTTCGCGCACCGGACGTGAGCCCCGGCGCACGGGGCCGGACGGCGAACACGCCTCCGTGCTGCCCGCCCGCCCCTATCCGCCGTCCGCTCGCCGGAGGCGAAGTCCACCTACGCCTCCGCCCGGGGAGATCGCCATGGCGGACCACGCGGTGCTGGGCGCGGCGCTGAGCGACCGGTTCCTCGGCGGGCTGGATCCGGCGGACGGCTTCCACCGCCAACTCGCGCTCACGGCTGTGGCGTTCCTCGACACCGGGCGTCGGCTGGACCGGACCGCGGTGGTGGTCGCTGGCAACGTGGCTGGGCAGAGGGGCCGGGAGCGCTCCCAACCCGTGAGGCGAACGACAGGAGACCGGCTGGCCAAAAACTCTCCCTCAAGTGACCAAGAACGGTTCAAGGGTCGGCCATGATTGATCAACGCTCCTCCATGATTCCGCAACTTGAACGTTTGAGGGTTTAGCTCGGACGTACGTTCCTGCTCGTGAACTCTGACGCATCCAACAGAGGCGACGGCGCCGAGGCGACCGACTCCGCCGACGCCCCGATACCCCACGCGAAGCCGCGCGGCCGGCGCTCGCTCCTGCGCGCCGCACTGGCCGGCTCCGCGGTACTCGGTGGTGGCCTCGCCATCGGCGCTTTTCCGGCCGACGCCGAGCCCGTCTCCCGCAAGGCCCATGCCTCCCCCTCGGCCTCCTCCTCCGCCGGCACCCGCACCCGGCCGAGCACGGCGGACGAGGCGCTGGCCGAGTTGTCGAAGGGCAACCGCCGCTGGCGGACCTTCACCGAGCGGCACCCCGACGAGGACGCCACCGTGCGCAAGGCGCTGACGACCGGTCAGCAGCCCTTCGCCCTCATCCTCGGCTGCATCGACTCCCGCGTCCCCCCGGAGCTGGTCTTCGACCAGGGCCTCGGCGACCTGATGACCGTGCGCAGCGCGGGCGAGGTGCTGGACCAGTCGGTCCTCGGCAGCGTCAAGTACGGCGTCCTCGAACTGGGCATCCCGCTGGTCGTGGTGCTCGGTCACCAGTCCTGCGGAGCCGTGAAGGCCGCCGTCGCGGTGGACGAGAGCGGTGAGGAGCTGCCGAGCGGCATCCAGTACATCGCCGACGAGATCGCTCCGGCCATCGACCACCGCGTGACCGGCGACGCCCGGGTCGCCGCGACCATCGACGCGAACGTCCGCCTCGTCCGCCGCAAGCTCGCGGCCGACCCGGACCTCGCCGCCAAGCTGAAGGCGGACAAGGTGGCGATCGTCGGCGCCCGCTACGACCTGACGACCCAGCGGGTGCACCTGCTCAAGTAAGGCCCCGGCGGGGGGAAGGCGGCTCCGGTGACACCGACCACCGGAGCCGCCTTCGCGTTGTCTCAGCCCTCCACCAGGGTGATGTCCTGCTGCTTCACCGCGTGGAACCTGGGCAGCGGCAGACCGCCGCCGGACAGCTCCATGATGGTGGCCTCCACCCGGGCGGGACCGGGCCGGTAGCGGCCTGGCTCCGCCTTGTCCCCGCTGGTCCAGGTGTGGTCGGCGCCGTCGCGGACCGCCGCGGTGCCGCCGCGGCAGCGGTATGTGCCGGAGAGGGTGAGGGTGCCGTCCGGGGCGACGTACGCGGTGGGGTCCATGGTCGCCCCCGCGACGCCGCGTCGACTCCGCCGTCCTCACTACCGGGTGCGACCGCGCGCCCGGGGTTATGTCCGCGTCCTGTCACAGCACGTCCGGGTGCTGTCACGTCTCGCGGAACGGTCTGGCGATGAGTTCCGGGCGCGGGCATCGTCTGTAGTGCGAGGCGGTGACGCGCCGCCGGCACTCACGACGACGTGGAGGCCCGCCATGTGTTCCCACCAGCCCCTGTGCCCCTCGGCCGACAGCACGGACCGCGACGCCGCGCACATCGTCGCCTTCCACCCCGAGCAGGGCTGGAACCTGCTGTGCAACGGGGCGATCGTCTTCGACGACACCGGTGAGATCCTGCCCGACGGCAGCATCGTCGCACCGAGCCGTCTCGCCGTCGCCGCCTGACACGACCTCGCCCGTACGGCTACGGCAGCACCGCGAAGCCGTCGAGTTCCACGAGGGCCCGCTCGTCCCAGAGCCGTACGACGCCGACGACCGCCATCGCGGGGTAGTCCCGTCCCGCCGACCTCCGCCAGATACGGCCGAGTCGGGCAGCGCGGTCGCGATAGTCGGCGACGTCCGTGGCGTAGACCGTGACGCGGGCGAGGTCGGCCGGTGTGCCGCCGGCGGCCTCCAGGGCGGTCAGCAGATTGCCGAGCGCCACCTCGAACTGCTCCTCCAGCGTCTCCCCGACGACCTTGCCGTCCCCGTCGAGCGCGGTCTGCCCCGCCAGGAACACCACCCGGCTCCCGGTGGCGACCACGGCGTGCGAGAAGCCGGTGGGCGGCGAGAGCCCGGCGGGATTCACCCGCTCGGTGCTCACACCGGCCCCCCTTGCCCCACGGGGTTCCGCGTCTCCCGCCCGGACGCCGCCGCGGAGTCCCGCGCTTCCCGCCCGGACGCCTCCTTCACGTACAACTCCTTGGCGATGACTGCCCGTTGCACCTCGCTCGCCCCCTCGTAGATACGCGGCGCCCGCACCTCCCGGTAGAGGTGTTCGAGCAGATGCCCGCGCCGCAGCGCCCGGGCGCCGTGCAGTTGTACGGCCGCGTCGACGACGTACTGCGCGGTCTCCGTGGCCAGCAGCTTCGCCATCGCCGCCCGCCCGGGTACGTCCGGGGCGCCGGAGTCGTACGCCGTCGCCGCCGCGTAGACCATGAGCCGTGCCGCCTCCGTGCGCATCGCCATCTCGGCGACCTGGTGGGCGACGGTCTGCAGGTCCCGCAGCGTGCCGCCGAACGCCTCCCGCCCGGCGGTGTGCGTGAGGGTGGCGTCCAGGGCGGCCTCGGCCATGCCGACCGCGAAGGCGCCGACGCTCGGGCGGAAGAGGTTGAGGGTGGTCATGGCGACGCGGAAGCCGCCGTCGGGTGCGCCGAGGACGTCGTCGGCCGTGACGGGGACGGCGTCGAAGTCGAGGGCGCCGACGGGGTGCGGGGAGAGCATGTCGAGCGGGGTGCCGGTGAGACCGGGGCGGTCGGCCGGGACCAGGAAGGCGGTGACGCCACGGGCGCCCGCGCCCGGGGTGGTGCGGGCGAAGACGGTGTGGAGGTCGGCCTCGGGGGCGTTGGAGATCCAGCATTTCTCTCCGGTGAGCCGCCAGCGGCCGGTGCCGTCGGGCTCGGCGCGCAGCGACAGCGCGGCCGCGTCCGAACCGGCCCCCGGCTCGCTGAGCGCGAAGGCCGCGACCGCCTCGCCGTCACTCACCCGGGGCAGCCAGCGGGCCCGCTGGTCCTCCGTGCCGTGGGCGTGGACCGGGTGGGCGCCCAGGCCCTGGAGGGCCAGTGCCGTCTCGGCCTCCGTGCAGACGTACGCCAGTGACTCGCGCATCAGGCAGAGGTCGAGGGCGCCCGAGGTGAACAGCCGGGAGAGCAGACCCAGTCGGCCCAGCTCGGCGACGAGCGGTCGGTTGACCCGGCCTGGTTCGCCCTTGTCGGCCAGGGGGCGCAGCCGGTCGGCGGCCAGGGCGCGCAGCTCGGCGCGCCAGGCGAGTTGTGCCGGTTCGAGCGAGAATGCGGTCATCGCCGTCCCTTCTCCCCGCTGGGGCCATTGCCAGGCTATCGCGAAGTGTTGACTGCCGTCACCAAGGCGATACGCTCGCTGGTGCGAGCCCACACAGCATGCGAGCCCACCACCACATGCGAGCCCACTTCGGCAGGGACACAGCAGGGGGCGCACGTCATGAATTCCAGGGTCACCGCCCATGTCGACACCTTCGCCCGTGACCGGCTCCCGCCCCCGGACCAGTGGCCGGAGCTGTCCTTCGACCTCCCCGAGCTGCGTTACCCGGACCGTCTCAACGCCGCCGCCGCGCTGCTCGACGGCGGCGCCCCCGACCGGCCCGTCTTCCGCACGCCCGCCGGGGACACCTGGACGTACGGCGAACTGCGCACCCGTGTCGACCGGATCGCCCATGCGCTGACGTCCTCCCTCGGCGTGGTGCCCGGCAACCGGGTCCTGCTGCGCGGGCCCACCACGCCCTGGCTGGCCGCGTGCTGGCTGGCGGTGCTCAAGGCGGGGGCGGTCGCGGTGACGGTGCTCGCGCAAGCGCGGCCGCAGGAGCTGGCGACCGTCTGCGAACTGGCGCGGGTCTCGCACGCGTTGTGCGACATACGGTCCGTGGACGACCTCGTGAAGGCGGACGTCCCGGGGCTCAGGATCACGACGTACGGCGGGGACGGATCCGGCGACCTGCTCGGGCCGACGACCGCGAACGGGGCGCGGGGGCCGTACGAGGCGGTGGCCACGGCGGCCGACGACGTGGCGCTGATCGCGTTCACCTCCGGCACGACCGGGCGGCCCAAGGGGTGCCTGCACTTCCACCGGGATCTGCTGGCGGTCGCGGACACCTTCTCGCGGCATGTGCTGCAGCCCCGCCCGGACGACGTGTTCGCCGGCTCTCCCCCGCTCGGCTTCACCTTCGGGCTCGGCGGCCTCGTCGTCTTCCCGATGCGGGCCGGAGCCACCGCCCTGCTGCTCGAACAGGCGGGGCCCCGGCAGTTGCTGCCCGCGATCGCCGAGCACCGGGTGTCGGTGCTGTTCACCGCGCCGACCGCCTACCGGGCGATGCTGGGCGAGCTGAACGGGGCGGCCGGGTACGACATCTCGTCGCTCCGGCGGTGTGTGTCGGCGGGCGAGAACCTGCCCGAGGCGACCTGGCGGGCCTGGCACGAGCGGACCGGGCTGCGGATCATCAACGGCATCGGCGCGACCGAGCTACTGCACATCTTCATCTCCGCGGCCGACGAGGCCATCCGGCCGGGCACGACCGGAGTGCCCGTACCGGGGTGGCACGCGCGCGTGCAGGACGCGGACGGGAAGCCGGTGCCCGACGGGGAGCGGGGGCTGCTCGCCGTGCGCGGTCCGGTGGGGTGCCGTTATCTGGCCGACGAGCGGCAGCGGGAGTACGTGCGGGACGGCTGGAACCTCACGGGTGACACCTATGTCCGCGAGCCGGACGGGTACTTCCGCTATGTCGCACGCGCCGACGACATGATCATCTCGGCCGGTCACAACATCGCGGGCCCGGAGGTCGAGGAGGCCCTGCTGCGCCATCCGGACGTACGGGAGGCGGCGGTGGTGGGGCGGCCGGACGAGGCGCGTGGGCAGGTCGTCGTCGCGTACGTGGTCGTCGCAGCGGGCGCCGGCCGGGACGGCGAAAGGCTGCGCGCGTTCGTGAAGTCGGAGCTGGCGCCGTACAAGTGCCCGCGCGAGATCGTGTTCCTGGACGCGCTGCCGCGCACGGCGACCGGCAAACTCCAGCGGTTCCGGCTGCGCACCCTAAGTGACCAGCAGTGATGCCGAAGACCTAAAATGATCAACGTGTCCGAACAGCACGCACCCCGTTCGCTCATCGTCACCTTCTACGGCGCGTACGGCCGCTCGGTGCCGGGCCCCGTGCCCGTCTCAGAGCTGATCCGGCTGCTCGCCGCGGTCGGTGTCGACGCGCCCTCCGTCCGCTCCTCGGTGTCCCGGCTGAAACGGCGCGGACTGCTGCTGCCGGCCCGCACGGCGGCGGGGGCAGCCGGGTACGCGCTGTCGGGCGACGCGCGGCAGCTCCTCGAGGACGGCGACCGGCGGGTCTACGCGACGGCGCCCGAGCAGGACGAGGGCTGGGTGCTGGCCGTCTTCTCGGTGCCGGAGTCGGAGCGGCAGAAGCGGCACGTGCTGCGCTCCCGGCTGGCCGGGCTCGGCTTCGGCACGGCCGCCCCGGGCGTGTGGATCGCGCCCGCCCGGCTGTACGAGGAGACCCGGCACACCCTGACCCGGCTGCGGCTCGATCCCTACGTGGACCTGTTCCGGGGCGAGCACCTGGGGTTCGCGGCGACCGCCGAGGCGGTGGCGCGGTGGTGGGACCTGGCCGGGATCGCCAAGCAGCACGAGGCGTTCCTCGACCGCCACGCGCCCGTGCTGCACGACTGGGAGCGCCGCGCCGACACCCCGCCGGAGGAGGCGTACCGCGACTATCTGCTGGCGTTGGACTCCTGGCGCCATCTGCCCTACGCCGACCCGGGGCTGCCCGCCGGACTGCTGCCCGCGGACTGGCCGGGTGTGCGCTCGGCGGCCGTGTTCCGGGCACTGCACGCACGGCTGCGGGACGCCGGAGCGGCGTTCGCGGGACTGGGCCTGCAGGAAACTTCAAGGGAATTTAAAGATCTATAACAATTCTGTTCACTCAGGGAACCCTCAGGGTTCTCCTTCAATCTTCTTAGAATCCTTACTTACCATCCTGACGCATGAGTCTCATGCGCAACCTGAACCGTGCACTCACCGCCACCACCGGTCTGCAAGTGCGCAAGGCCCCCCCGGCCGCGCCCGCCGCACCCAAGGCCACCGCGCCGAAGCCGGCGCCCAAGAAGCCCACGGCGGTGTACCGATGTCCGGCTCCCGAGGACCTGGCGACGGACCGGTTGCTGAGGCAGCCGGTCTTCATCATGTCTCCGGTGCGCTCCGGCTCCACGCTGCTGCGGATGCTGCTCAACGCGCACTCGCGGCTGCACTCCCCGCACGAGCTGCACATACGCCGCCTGGAGGTCGGCTACGGGAGCAAGCTGTCGCAGAAGGCGATGAGCGCCCTCGACCTGGAGCGCGGCGACCTGGAGCATCTGCTGTGGGACCGCGTCATGCATCGCGAACTGGTCAAGTCGGGCAAGGACTTCGTCGTCGAGAAGACCCCGAGCAACGCCTTCGTCTACGAGCGCATCCGGGACTGCTGGCCCGACGCCCGCTTCGTCTTCCTGCTGCGCCACCCGGTCTCCATCGCCCAGTCGTGGCACGAGGGCGACCCCGACAAGCGCACCTACGACGAGGCCGCCGCCGACGCGCTGCGCTACATGAGGGCCGTCGAGAAGGCGCGGAAGGGCACCACCGGCGGCTACACCGTGCGCTACGAGGACATCACCGCCGACGCCGAGAAGGAGATGCGGGGGCTGTGCGCGTTCCTCGGCATCGACTTCGAGCCGTCCATGCTGGACTACGGCAAGAAGGACGACGCACAGGTCGTCAAGGGACTCGGTGACTGGCGCGACAAGATCAAGACCGGTCAGGTGCAGGCCGGGCGCGCGCTCCCCACCGAGGACGACATCCCGGAGATCCTCCGGCCGATGTGCCGGGCGTGGGGCTACAGCAAGTGAAGCCGCACGCCGAGATAGCCGAGGTCTGGCCGCGCGACGGGCGCATCAGACTCGTGGGACGCATCCACGGCCTCCCGGCGGAAGGGACCTGGCAGCTGGTCCTCACCCGCCGCGCCCGGACCGACCACAAGCTGCGCTACGCCGCCGATGTCAAGGGCGACCGGTTCGAGAGCGAGCTGCCGGTCGACGACCTCGCCGCCTTCGACCACGCGCCCGTCGAGGAGTGGGACATCCACCTCACCGACGGCGTGGTCGAACTGCGGGCCGGGAAGCACCTCGACGACATCCGCGGCAAGAAGAAGATCTTCGTGTACCCGGAGCAGCGCACCGGCGACCTGCGGGTGCGCCCCTACTACACGATCAAGGACAACCTGTCTCTGGAGTGCCGCACGGGAGGCTCCGCATGACCGACCGTCGTCCGCTCCCCCAACGCCCCCACATCCGGTACCTGCTGCTGCACGCGTACGGACGGGGCGGCACCATCCGCACGGTGATGAACCAGGCCAACTCCCTCGTGGCGGCGGGCTGGAGCGTGGAGATCGTCAGCGCGGTGCGCCGCCGCGACGACATCCAGTTCCCGCTCGACGACCGGGTGGCGGTCTCCACGGTCGTCGACCTGCGCGAGGGCGCCTACACCCCGCCGTCCGGACTGGTCGCCCGCTGGCGCGACCGCAAGCGCGGCGAGCTGCTGGAGGCGCCCGCCCGGCACATCCCGAAGGGCGAGTTCGGCTACCGCTACTTCAACCAGTACGTCGAGGACCGACTCATCGCCTACATGCGGTCGTTGACCGACGGCATCCTGGTCACCACCCGGCCCGCGCTGAACTTCCTGTCCGCCGAGCACGCCACCTCCGGTGTGCTGCGGGTCGCCCAGGAACACATGAACCTCGGCACCCACAAGCCCGACGTGCAAAGGCGCATCCAGGAGACGTACCCGCGCTTCGCCACGGTCGCCGTGCTCACCGAGCGCGACCGCGACGAGTACGCCGAACTCCTGCCCGGGACGCAGGTCGTCCGCATCCCCAACGCCGTGCACTCCCTCGACCAGGCGCCCGCCGACCCCGCGTCGAGGATCGCGGTGGCGGCCGGCCGGCTCTTCCCGCAGAAGGGCTTCGACATGCTGATCCCGGCCTGGGCGAAGCTCGTCGAAACGTTCCCCGACTGGCAGCTGAGAATTTACGGCAGCGGCGAGAAGAAGTCGGAACTTCGCAACCTGATCGAAGAACACCATCTCTACAATCACGTCTTCCTCATGGGACACACCGACCGCTTGGACGACGAACTCGCCAAGGCCTCCTTCTACGTGCTCAGCTCACGCTTCGAGGGACTGCCGATGGTGATGATCGAGGCGATGAGCCACGCCCTTCCCGTGGTGAGCTTCGACTGCCCGACCGGCCCCGCCGACGTACTGACGCACGGCGTGGACGGGCTGCTCGTCGCGCCCGAGGACCCCGACGCGCTCGCCGACGCCATGGCCAGGCTGATGGCCGACGAGGCGCTGCGCGCCGACATGGGCGTGGCCGCGGTCCTCACGGCCGCCTCCTACGGCCCGGACTCCGTCCACCACCGCTGGGAGTCCCTCTTCACCTCCCTCCACGACCAACGGCACGGCATCGCCGCCGGCGCCGCGAAAGGAACGCACGCATGACCACCTCGTCCAGGGCGTCAAAGGCCCAGGGAGCCACGGTCTGGCTCACCGGACTGCCGAGCGCGGGCAAGACCACGATCGCCCGCGTCCTCGCCGGCCGGCTGCGGTCCGAGGGGCATCGGGTGGAGGTCCTCGACGGTGACGAGATCCGCCGCTTCCTCTCCGCCGGCCTCGGCTTCTCCCGCGAGGACCGCAACACCAACGTCCAGCGCATCGGCCTGGTCGCCGAGGTCCTGGCCCGCAACGGCGTGCTGGCCGTCGTCCCCGTCATCGCGCCGTACGCCGACAGCCGCGAGGCCGTGCGCAAGCGCCACGACGTGAGCGGCACCCCGTACTTCGAGGTGCATGTCGCCACCCCGGTCGAGGTGTGCAGCGAGCGCGACGTGAAGGGCCTGTACGCGCGTCAGGCCGCCGGTCAGCTCAAGGGCCTGACCGGTGTCGACGACCCGTACGAGCCGCCGGCCGACCCCGCGCTCGTCCTGCCGACGCAGAACCAGACGCCGGACGAATCGGCCGCGTGCGTGTACGCGCTGCTCGCGGATCGGGGGATCGTATGACCGTCCACACCCTGTCCCACCTGGACGCTCTCGAATCCGAGGCCGTCCATATATTCCGCGAGGTGGCGGGCGAGTTCGAGCGGCCGGTGATCCTCTTCTCCGGCGGCAAGGACTCCATCGTCATGCTGCACCTGGCGCTGAAGGCCTTCGCCCCGGCGGCGATCCCCTTCACGCTGCTGCACGTGGACACCGGGCACAACTTCCCCGAGGTCCTGGAATACCGCGACCGCACGGTGGCGAAGCACGGGCTCCGGCTCCATGTCGCCTCGGTGCAGGACTACATCGACCGCGGTGTGCTGCGGGAACGTCCCGACGGGACACGGAACCCCCTCCAGACCGTGCCGTTGACGGAGAGGATCCAGAGCGAGCGCTTCGACGCGGTGTTCGGCGGTGGCCGCCGCGACGAGGAGAAGGCGCGCGCCAAGGAGCGGGTGTTCTCGCTGCGGGACGAGTTCTCGCAGTGGGACCCGCGCCGGCAGCGGCCGGAGCTGTGGCAGCTGTACAACGGGCGGCACGCGCCTGGGGAGCATGTGCGTGTCTTCCCGCTGTCCAACTGGACCGAGCTGGACGTCTGGCAGTACATCGCCCGTGAGGGCATCGAGCTGCCGGAGATCTACTTCGCCCACCACCGCGAGGTGTTCATGCGCGGCGGGATGTGGCTGACCGCCGGCGAGTGGGGCGGGCCGCGCGAGAACGAGACGGTCGAGAAGCGGCAGGTGCGGTACCGGACGGTCGGTGACATGTCCTGCACGGGCGCGGTGGATTCGGACGCGACCACGCTGGACGCCGTGATCGCCGAGATCGCGGCCTCCCGGCTGACCGAGCGGGGCGCGACGCGGGCGGACGACAAGCTGTCGGAGGCCGCGATGGAGGACCGCAAGCGCGAGGGGTATTTCTGAGCATGAGCACGATGACCATCGACACCCTGCGCTTCGCGACGGCCGGATCGGTCGACGACGGCAAGTCCACGCTCGTCGGGCGGCTGCTGCACGACTCCAAGTCGGTTCTGGCGGACCAGATGGAGGCGGTGGAGCGGGTGTCCGCCGGCCGTGGCCAGGGGGCGCCGGATCTCGCGCTGCTGACGGACGGTCTGCGGGCGGAGCGGGAGCAGGGCATCACGATCGACGTGGCGTACCGCTACTTCGCGACGCCGCGCCGCCGGTTCATCCTCGCCGACACCCCCGGGCATGTGCAGTACACCCGCAACATGGTGACCGGTGCCTCCACGGCCGAGCTGGCGATCGTCCTCGTCGACGCGCGCAACGGGGTCGTCGAGCAGACGCTGCGGCACGCTGCCGTGGCGGCGCTGCTGCGGGTGCCGCACGTGGTGCTCGCCGTCAACAAGATGGACCTCGTCGGCTACGAGGAGAAGGAGTTCCGGCGGATCGTCGAGGACTTCACGCGGCACGCCGACGAGCTGGGGCTGACCGGCTTCACGTCGATCCCGGTCTCGGCGCTGGTCGGTGACAACGTCGTCGACCGGTCCGGGCGGATGGACTGGTACGACGGTCCGGCGCTCCTGGAGTTCCTGGAGAGCGTTCCGGTGGGGGTGGAGGCGACGGACGCTCCGGCCCGCTTCCCCGTCCAGTACGTGATCCGCCATGACGAAGTCCGGTACTACGCGGGGCAGTTGGTGTCGGGGGCGCTGCGGGTGGGCGACCGGGTGACGGTCCATCCGTCCGGTGAGAGCTCCGAGATCATGGGGATCGACGTCCTGGGTGAGGCGGCGCGGGTCGCGTACGCGCCGCAGTCGATCAGTGTGCGACTGGCGGACCAGCGGGACGTGTCGCGGGGCGACATGATCACCACGGGTGAGGCCCGGCCGGCGCTGACGCGGGACGTTCGGGCGGCTGTCTGCCACCTGGCCGAGCGCCCGCTGCGCGTGGGCGACCGCGTGCTGCTCCGGCACACCACCCGCACGGTCAAGGCGATCGTCAAAGAGCTGGGCGGGGCCGAGTCGTTGGCCGCGAACGACCTGGGGCGCGTTGTGTTGCGTACGGCTGAGCCGTTGGCGTTGGACGACTACGCGGATGTGCGGCGGACCGGGGCGTTCATCCTGGTGGACCCGGCGGACGGGGCGACACTCACCGCGGGGATGGTCGAGCTGAGCCACGCCCCGTGAGGGGCGCGGGGAACCGCGCGATCAGCCACGTCCGAGCCGCAGCCGCCGTACGGCAGGCGGGTCCCGAGCTGCTCGGCAGCATCCGCGAGCCTCTACCGGGGCAGTGTCAGCCGGGGCTTCGGGGCGTCCGTGCGGCCCGTGTTGGGGCGGCGACTGCCCGCGCGGTAAGGGGCGGGCCAGGTCACGCCGGGCCCCTCGTAGCCCTGCTCGGCGGCGGCGTGGAGGGTCCAGTGGGGGTCGTACAGGTGGGGGCGGCCCAGGGCGCAGAGGTCGGTGCGGCCCGCCAGGATCAGGGAGTTGACGTCGTCCCAGGAGGAGATGGCGCCGACGGCGATCACCGGCACCCCCACCTCGTGCCGGATGCGGTCCGCGAAGGGGGTCTGGTACGAGCGCCCGTACTCGGGCCGTTCGTCGGCGACGACCTGCCCGGTGGAGACGTCGACCGCGTCGGCGCCGTGCGCGGCGAAGGCCCGGGCGATCTCGACGGCGTCCTCGGCGGTGGTGCCCCCGTCCGCCCAGTCGGTCGCGGAGATACGGACGGTCATGGGCCGCTCCTCCGGCCACACCGCCCGTACCGCGTCGAAGACTTCGAGGGGGAAGCGGAGCCGGTGGTCGAGGGAGCCGCCGTAGCGGTCGGTGCGGCGGTTCGTCAGTGGTGAGAGGAAACCGGAGAGCAAGTAGCCGTGCGCGCAGTGGAGTTCGAGGAGGTCGAACCCGCTGCGGGCGGCACGGCAGGCAGCCGACGTGAACTGCTCGCGGATGTCGGTGAGTTGGGCGCGGGACAGCTCGCGCGGGGTCTGACTGCCGGGCCTGTACGGGATCGGGGAGGCCGCCGCGAGGGGCCAGTTGCCCGCGTCCAGGGGGTCGTCGATGCCCTCCCACATCAGCTTGGTCGAGCCCTTGCGGCCGGAGTGGCCCAGTTGGAGGCCGATGGCCGTGCCCGGCGCCTGCTCGTGCACGAACCTCACCGTGCGGCGCCAGGCCTCGGCCTGCCGGGAGTTCCAGAGCCCGGCGCACCCCGGGGTGATCCGGCCCTCGGGGCTGACGCACACCATCTCGGTCATCACCAGCCCGGCACCGCCGAGGGCGCGGGCGCCCAGATGGACGAGGTGGAAGTCGCCGGGGACGCCGTCGGTCGCCGAGTACATGTCCATGGGGGACACGACGACCCGGTTGCGCAGGGTCAGGCCGCGCAGCCGGAACGGGGTGAACATGGGGGGTGTTCCGGGCGGGCAGCCGAACTCCCGCTCCACCGCGCCGGTGAAGCGCGGGTCGCGCAGGCGGAGGTTGTCGTGGGTGACGCGGCGGCTGCGGGTGAGGAGGTTGAACGCGAACTGCCGGGCGGGCCGGTCGAGGTGGAGTCCGAGGTTCTCGAACCACTCCAGGCTGGCCCGTGCCGCCCGCTGGGTCGAGGCGACGACGGGTCGCCGTTCCTGCTCGTAGGCCGTCAACGCCCGTTCCAGATCAGGCTGTTCCTCCAGGCAGGCCGCCAGCGCCAGCGCGTCCTCGACGGCGAGCTTCGTGCCGGAGCCGATGGAGAAGTGCGCGGTGTGCGCGGCGTCGCCGAGGAGCACCAGATTGCCGTGCGACCAGCGCTCGTTGACGACCGTGCGGAAGGTCGTCCAGGCTGACTTGTTGGACTTCAGCGGTCGTCCGCCGAGCGTGTCCGCGAAGAGCTTGGCGCACCGCTCGACCGACTCCCGCTCGTCCGTCCCGTCGAACCCGGCGGCCCGCCACACCTCCTCGCGCATCTCCACGATGACGGTGGAGGCGTCCGGCGCGTAGGGGTAGCCGTGCAGCTGCATCACGCCGTGCTCGGTCTCGGCGATCTCGAAGCGGAACGCCTCGAAGGCGAAGTCGGCGGCGAGCCAGATGTAGCGGCAGCGGTGTTCCTCGACGGACGGTCGGAACACCTCCGCGTACGCCTCGCGGGTGGCGCTGTGCACGCCGTCCGCCGCGATGACCAGGTCATATGTCTCGCAGAGCCACTCCGGGTACGGGGCCTCGGTGCTGAAGCGGAGTTCCACGCCGAGAGCGCGGCAGCGGTCGTGGAGGATCTGGAGGAGTCGGCGGCGGCCGAGGGCGGCGAAGCCGTGTCCTCCGGAGGTGTGGCGGGTGCCTCGGTGGACGATATCGATGTCGTCCCAGCGGGTGAAGTGTTGCTGGAGGGCCTCGTAGACCTGGGGGTCGGCGTGTTCTATGCCGCCGAGGGTTTCGTCGGAGAGGACGACGCCGAAGCCGAAGGTGTCGTCGGGGGCGTTGCGTTCCCAGACGGTTATCTCGCGGGTCGGGTTCAGGCGTTTGAGGAGGGCGGCGGCGTAGAGGCCGCCGGGGCCGCCGCCGATGATCGCGATTCGGGTGGGGTGGCTGAGGCGCTTCGGCGACTGCGGGTAGTTCGTGGCTGGTCGCGCCCCGCGGCGGAGCCGCATATCGACAACGCCCCGCGCCCCTGACTCTGCTGCCCCTGGAGTCGGCATGAGAGGCGAGGTCCGCATCAGCGGCCCTGCCATTTCGGGGCGCGTTTTTCTGTGAACGCCGCGTGGAATTCCGCGTAGTCCTCGCCGTTCATCAGGAGGGCCTGGGTCGCCGCGTCCAGTTCCACGGACGCTGACAGGGGCATGTCCAGTTCGGCTGTCAGCAGGGCCTTCGTCTGGGCGTACGCCAGGGCCGGGCCCTCTGCCAGGCGGCGGGCCAGTGTCTGCGCGGTCTCGTCGGCGGTGCCCTCGTCCGTGAGCCGGCTGATGAGGCCGATGCGTTCGGCTTCGGGGGCGTGGACGGGGTCGCCGAGCATGAGGAGGCGGGTGGCGTGGCCGAGGCCGACGACGCGGGGCAGGAGGTAGGCGGCGCCCATGTCGCCGCCGGAGAGGCCGACGCGGGTGAAGAGGAAGGAGAAGCGGGCGGTGGGGTCGGCCACGCGGAAGTCGGCGGCAAGGGCGAGGACCGCGCCGGCTCCGGCGGCCACGCCGTGCACGGCGGCGATCACCGGGAAGGGGCACTCGCGGACGGCCCGGACGACCTGCCCGGTCATGCGGTTGAAGTCGAGCAGTTGCGCGGTGTCCATGGCGAGGGTCGCGCCGATGATCTCGTCCACGTCGCCGCCGGAGCAGAAGCCGCGTCCCTCGCCGGCCAGCACCAGGGCCCGTACGGACTTCTCCCGGGAGAGTTCGGCGAGCAGATCACGCAGGTCGGCGTAGGCGCCGAAGGTGAGGGCGTTGAGCTTCTCGGGGCGGGCGAGGGTGACGGTGGCGACACCGTCGTCGAACGCGCACCTCAGATGCCGCCAGTCGGAGGTGCGGGCGGCGGAGCCGGTGAAGGGACTCATGGCGGGCGGCCTCCTCGAGGGCTACCTCGACGCTGCGGCTACTTTCCCATCCTCACGAAGTTATCACCGATATCTGACTGTCGTCACGAGTCCGCGATAGGGGGGCGCCGGCCTCCGTGACTCGGTCACGGACGTTCGACAGGCCGGTAACGACGGGCTCGGTCGTGCGCGGCGGAGCGTTGCCCTGGGTAGACCGGCTGGCAACGGGGCCAACGGTCCCGTACGGCGCCCGCCGAGCGACCCGGCCGGTCCGCGCCGTACCATTCGTAACGTTGAAAGCAGGACGAGCCATGACCTGCTCCATGAACGGATCCACCGCCTTGCAAGAGCCCTCCGCCCCCGCCTCCTGGCGCATCGCGCTGCCGCACACCGCCGCGGCCGTGCCCGTGGCCCGCGCGTTGGTCCGTACGGCGCTGACCGAGCTGGAGCACGGGACGGACTGCGACACGGCGGAACTGCTCACGGCGGAGCTGGTCGCGAACGCGATCGAGCACGCGACCGGGGACGGGCCGATAGAGCTGGTCGTCGAGCTACGGCCCTCGGGCTGCAAGGTCGAGGTCCACGACCCCGACCCGGCACCCCCGGGCGACCTGACCACCCCGGGCCACATCGAGCCCGACCCCTGGCAGGAACACGGCCGCGGCCTGCTCCTCATCCGCGCCCTCAGCTCCGCCTGCGGCCACCGCCCCACGGACTCGGGCAAAGCGGTCTGGTTCCGCCTCCCGACAGTGCCGCCCCAGCGCCGCCACGCATAGGCAAGCGGCCCTCAGCCCAGCGTCGCCACCAGCACCGCCTTGATCGTGTGCAGCCGATTCTCCGCCTCGTCGAAGACGACGGAGTGCGACGACTCGAACACCTCGTCCGTGACCTCCAGCGAGTCCAGCCCGTGGCGCTCGTGGATCTCGCGCCCCACCTTCGTGCCGAGGTCGTGGAAGGCCGGCAGGCAGTGCAGGAACTTGACGTCCGCGTTGCCGGTGGCCCGCAGGACGTCCATGGTCACGGCGTACGGCGCGAGCGCCCCGATGCGCTCGTCCCAGACCTCCTTCGGCTCCCCCATGGAGACCCAGACGTCGGTCGCCACGAAATCGGCCCCGGCCACGCCCTCGTGGACATCCTCGGTGAGCGTGATCCGCGCCCCGCTGATCTCCGCGAGCTTGCGCGCGTGGGTGACGATCTCCTCGGCCGGCCAGTAGGCCCGCGGGGCGACGATCCGGACGTCCATCCCGAGCAGCGCCCCGGTGACCAGGTACGAGTTGCCCATGTTGAAGCGGGCGTCGCCGAGGTAGGCGAAGACCATCTCGTCGAGCGGCTTGGCGCTGTGCTCGGTCATGGTCATCACGTCGGCGAGCATCTGGGTGGGGTGCCAGTCGTCGGTGAGACCGTTGTAGACGGGCACCCCCGCGTACACGGCCAGCTCCTCGACGTTCGCCTGGCTGTCCCCTCGGTACTCGATGGCGTCGAACATCCGGCCGAGCACCCGTGCCGTGTCGCGCACGGACTCCTTGTGGCCCATCTGCGAGCCGGACGGGTCGAGGTACGTCGTCCGGGCGCCCTGGTCGGCCGCGGCGACCTCGAACGCGCAGCGGGTGCGCGTCGAGGTCTTCTCGAAGATGAGCGCGATGTTCCGGCCCCGCAGGTACTGGGTCTCCGCCCCGGCCTTCTTGGCCGCCTTCAGCTCAGCGGCCAGCTCTATCAGCCCGCGGAACTCCTCCGCGGTGAAGTCCAGCTCCTTGAGGAAATGGCGCCCGGCGAGGGCGTGGGGGACAGTCGCCATGGGGCGCTCCAGGGTCGAGGACGGCAGGGACAGCCTTCAGGAGACTGGAAGTCTATACGACGTCCCACATTTCTATACGGCCCCTCCGTGGGCGTATCGCTATACGGCCGATCTCTCCACCGGGCAGCTCATACAGCGTGGCCCACCCCTCCCCCGCCCCAGCTCGCTCCCCGGGATCTCGATCACCTCGATGCCCTGTTTGCGCAGATGCGTGTTGGTGGTGGCGTTGCGCTCGTAGGCGACGACGACGCCCGGCTCGACGGCGAGGACGTTGCAGCCGTCGTCCCACTGCTCGCGTTCGGCGGCGTGGACGTCCTGCGTGGCGGTCAGCACCCGGATCTCGTTCAGGCCGAGCGCGGCGGCGATCGCGCGGTGCATGTGCTCCGGCGGGTGGTCGGTGACCTTGAGCTCCTTCTCTCCGACGCCGGGTTCGATGGTGTACGAGCGGAGCATGCCGAGGCCGGCGTACTGGGTGAAGGTGTCGCCGTCGACCATGGTCATGACGGTGTCGAGGTGCATGAAGGCCCGCCGCTTCGGCATGTCGAGGGCCACGATGGTCTGCGCGGAGCCGGCGGCGAAGAGCTTGTGGGCGAGCATCTCGACGGCCTGCGGGGTGGTGCGCTCGCTCATGCCGATGAGGACGGCGCCGTTGCCGATGACGAGGACGTCACCGCCCTCGATGGTCGAGGGGTAGTCGGCCTGCCCCTCCGACCAGACCTGGAACGTTTCGTCACGGAAGAGGGGGTGGTGCCGGTAGATCGCCTCGAAGTGGACGGTCTCGCGCTGGCGGGCCGGCCAGCGCATGGCGTTGATGGAGACCCCGTCGTAGATCCAGGCGGAGGTGTCCCGGGTGAAGAGGTGGTTGGGGAGCGGGTCGAGAAGGAATTCGTCGAGCTCCATGACATGGAAGCGGACGGAGGTCGGCTCCATGTGCGCGTCGAGGAACTCGCGTTTGGTCATGCCGCCGATCAGGGCCTCGACCAGCTCGGCGAGGGGCAGCGACTCGAAGGCGGCCCTGAGGTGGTCCGTGGCGAGCGGGCCGTACTCCTTCTCGTCGAAGACGCGGTCCAGGACGAGTTCCCGGGCCCGCGGAATCCGCATGACGTCGGTGAGGAGGTCGCCGAAGAGGTGGACGGTGACCCCTCGGTCACGCAGCACGTCGGCGAAACCGTCGTGCTCGGCGCGCGCCCGGCGCACCCACAGCACGTCGTCGAAGAGCAGCGCGGTCTTGTTGCTGGGGGTGAGCCTTTTGAGCTCAAGATCCGGCCGGTGCAGGATGACGCGGCGCAGGCGCCCGGCCTCGGAGTCGACATGGAATCCCATGTCCTCATCCTGACCATTCGGGCGCGTGTTCACCCACCGGTCGGCCGAATCGGAATCCATCCGACTCCTCCATATCGTCCCCTTGACGATAAGGGGGTCGCTCCATTATCGTCTAAGTGACACTAACCAGTGTCGCACAGTCGTCACGAGGGGGATCATCCATGGCCGACATCACCAGGCGGCTCGGCTGGCGGCATCTGCGCGGGGCGCCCACCGCGCACATCCATCACCACCGCTCCGGGCGGCTCGTGCACGAGGGCCCGGGGCTGAGCTTCTGGTACCGGTCGCTGAGCGCCGCGCTCTCCGAGATCCCGGTGGACGACCGAGAGCTGGCGATGACCTTCCATGCCCGTACGTCCGACTTCCAGGACGTGGCGGTGCAGGCGACGGTGACCTACCGGGTGAGCGACCCGGCGATCGCCGCCGCCCGGCTCGACTTCTCCATCGACCCCGACACGGGTGTCTGGCGCGGCGCTCCCCTGGAGCAGTTGTCGACGCTGCTGACGGAGACGGCCCAGCAGCACGCGCTGGACGTGCTGGCCCGTACGACGCTGGCGTCGGCCCTGGTCGACGGGGTCGCGGCGGTCCGGGAGCGGGTGGCGAGCGGGCTCGCGGCCGAGCCGCGGCTGCCGGCCACCGGGATCGAGATCGTGGCCGTACGCGTGGTGGCGCTGCGGCCCGAGCCCGAGGTCGAGCGGGCGCTGCGCACGCCGGCCCGGGAGCAGATCCAGCAGGAGGCGGACCGGGCGACGTACGAGCGCCGCGCGGTGGCCGTCGAGCGGGAGCGGGCCATCGCCGAGAACGAGCTGGCCAGCCAGATCGAACTCGCCCGGCGCGAGGAGCGGTTGGTCGAGCAGCGGGGCACGAACGCGCGGCGGGAGGCGGAGGAGAAGGCCGCCGCGGACGCGGTGAAGGCGGGCGCGGAGGCCGCCCGGACGGTGCGGCTGACCGAGGCGGAGGCCGAGCGGACCGTGCGCCTGGCCGAGGCGGAGGCCGCGCGGAGTGTGAGGCTCGCCGACGCGGAGGCCGCGCGGCAGGTCAAGCTGGCCGAGGCGGAGGCGCGGGCCGCGCGGGCCGTCGGTGAGGCCCGGGCCGAGGCGCAGGCGGCGTGGCTGCGGGTGCACGGCGAGGTGGACGCGGCGACGCTGCACGCGCTGACCGGGACACGGCTCGCGGAGAACCTGCCGCGGATCGAGAGCGTGACGGTGTCGCCGGACGTGCTGACCGGGCTGCTCTCCAGGCTGGGCGGGGCGGGCGGCCAAGGGGGCGCGGCGTGAGTCTCGCGCCGCGGGTGGTGCTGGTCCATCGCACCACCGAGTACGAGGAGTTGGTGGCCCGGCACGGTACGCACGGGCAGGCCGCCTTCTTCCTGCGGTCCCGGGGGCGGGACATCGAGGATGTGGCCGAGCGGCACCGGCGGGAGCGGGGCGCGCTGGCCGAGGTCACGTCCTCGGTGCCGCTGACCTGGCGTCAGGCGCGGGTGGAGCGCGGGGACCTGGACCGGTTTCTGTTCGCCCCCGAGGACGTCGTGGTCGTCGTGGGGCAGGACGGGCTGGTGGCCAATGTCGCCAAGTACCTGGCGGGGCAGCCGGTGGTGGGGATCAACCCGGATCCACGGCGCAATCCTGGGGTGCTGGTGCGTCACCGTCCCGACCAGGCGGGCACGTTGCTGTCCTCCGCCCTCCGGTCGGCGGTGTCGGCCGATGAGTTGACCATGGTCGAGGCGGTCGCCGACGACACGCAGCGGCTGGTGGCGCTCAACGAGATCTACGTCGGTGCGGCGGGGCACCAGACCGCCCGGTACCGCCTGGGGCTCGACGGCGACAGGGGTGCCGTCGAGCCCCAGGCCTCGTCCGGGGTGCTCGTCGGGACGGGGACGGGGGCGAGCGGGTGGATCCGCTCGGTCTGGCAGGAGCGCGCGAGCGACCTGCCCCTCCCCGGCCCCGACGAGGCCCGCCTCCTGTGGTTCGTCCGCGAGGCCTGGCCCTCCCCGGCCACCGGGACGTCCCTGGTCGCCGGGCAGTTGGCGGCGGCCGCCCAGCTCCGCCTGACGGTCGAGTCGGACCGGCTCATCGCGTTCGGGGACGGGATGGAGGGGGATGCGCTGGAGCTGACGTGGGGGCAGACGGTGCGGGTGGGGGTGGCGGGGGTTCGGCTGCGGTTGGTGGGCTGACGCGGCGAGTCGCCCCCACCGGGCCCGCACCCGCCCACGAACCCGCGCCCCCGAGCTCTGTTACTCGGCCCCGTCCGCAGGCGCCGGCGCCGACGCGGCGCCCTTGCGGCGCTTGCGGTGGGTGTAGGCGACCATCGCCTCCCACAGGTCGCGGCGGTCCACCTCGGGCCAGGGCTGGTCGGTGAAGTGGAGTTCGGCGTAGTGGGCGTGCCAGGGCAGGAAGTTGGAGGTGCGGATCTCGCCGCTGGTGCGCCAGAGGAGGTCGACGTCGGGCATGGCGTGGTGGGGCAGATGGGCGGCGAAGAGCTGCTCGGAGACCCGGGCGGGATCGACCTCGCCGGCAAGTGCGGCGCGGGCCAACGCCGCGCCCGCCTGGGCTAGTTCGGCGCGGCCGCCGTAGTTGACGCAGATGTTGAGGGTCAGGCCGGTGCGGTGGCGGGTGGCGTGCTCCTGACTGCGGAGTACCTCCACCACGTCCTCTGGGAGGCCGTCGGGGGAACCCACCCAGCGCAGGCGTACGTCGTGGTCCAGCAGCTCGCCGTCGAGGAGTTCGGCGCGCATGATCGCGAAGAGTTTGGAGATCTCGTCCGGCGAACGCTTCCAGTTCTCGGTGGAGAAGGCGTAGACGGTGAGGTGGGAGAGCCCGATTTCCAGGGCGCCCTGGACGACGTCGCGGAGCGCGACCGCTCCCGCGCGATGGCCCTCGTCGCGGGGCAGTCCCAGACCCGTGGCCCAGCGGCCGTTGCCGTCCATCACGATCGCCACGTGTCGCGGCATGTGGGCGGCGGTTATGGTCGGCGGGCGCGCGCCGTCGCGGTGCGGGCGCGGCGGCAGGGGCGGCTCGGCGATCCGCGTGGTGTGCCGCTCCGGGCCGGTGAACGGGCCCGATGCCGAGTCGTCCACGGTGCCGTCGGCGCGTGACGTCGCGTCCGTGGCCGCCGTCCTCGCCGGGGAGTCGTCCCTGCCGGGCGGCAGCGTCAGCCGCCACACCAGGGCCGCGCGCGCCCGGGCCGGGCCGAGGATCCGCCACTCGGTGTGCCGGGGGACGCGGACCTGCCGGTGCAGTGCGGCCGAGCCGGCCCGTACGAACGCGTCCAGCTCCGCGCCGAACAGTTCGACGGCGGTGTCGAGCACGATGGCGGGGCCCAGCGGCAGGGTGTCGCGCAGTGCCCGGCGGGAGTTCTCCAGCCATTCCCGGGCCTGACCGGCGAGGTGGGCGACCAGCTGTCGGACGGCGGGGGTCCACTCGCGGGAGATCAGCTCGGCCGGGGTGACGTGGAAGCGGTCGAGGACCTCGGCGGGGAGCCACACGTGCCCTCCGTCGAGGTCCTCGGGCAGATCGCGGAGCATGTCGGTGAGGAACAGCCCGTCCACGAAGCGGGTGAAGCCCGGGAGGTCGCGGAGCCGCACGGGGACGGGCAGTCCGCTGCGCACCAGCATCCGCATGAGCTGCTCGGGCCAGCTGACGTTCTGGGCGTGGGCGCGCTCACGCCACTCCCGCCAGGTCTCGACACCCTCGCGGCCGTCGTCCCGCTGGACCGCGTCGAGCGCGCCCAGCAGATCACCGATGTCCAGCCCCCAGTGCCACACCGCGTCGGTCAGCGCGAGCCGGATCGGGTCCTCGCTGGTGCCGCTCGCCAGATCGGCCTCCAGCGCCGCCCGCCACTCCTGGAGCCGGAGACTGCGCTCCTCGGGGGTGCTTTCGGTGGAGTCGAGCAGGTCGTCGGCGGACGCGAGAGCCGCGTAGAGGGCCCAGCAGGCGGGGCGTACCGCCGGGGGCATGAGCTGCATCAGGGCGTACTCGGTGGGCCGGGTCGTGCGGACCAGGCGGCGGCACTCGTCGTACGCGGCGTCGAGCGCCGATCGCTCTCGCCCGGACCGCGTTCCGGACCGCGTGGTGGTGCGACGCATGGGGAACCCCACATACCTTCGAATGGGACCGATGGGACCGGCTCGGGTGACAGCGATCGCCCGCGATTGGCTGCGATCGTTGTCCCCCCGAGCACCGCCGGAACCTCTCGAACGCGGAACACGGCCACGCCTGCGTGCGACATTATCAGCCGCATTGTCGCCTCACAGGACGGGCCCGTCCGTCACGGACAGGGCAGTCCGTGACGGACGGCGCGCCTCGCCGACGGGCGCCTCACAGCCGGGGGTCGACCGGCTCCGACTCCAGGGCCAGTACCCCGAACACCGCCTCGTGCACCCGCCACAGCGGCTCCCCCTCGGCGAGCCGGTCCAGGGCCTCCAGCCCCAGGGCGTACTCGCGCAGGGCGAGGGACCGCTTGTGGTTGAGGAACCGGCCGCGCAGCCGGGCCAGGTTCTCCGGGCGGGTGTACTCCGGGCCGTAGATGATCCGCAGGTACTCCCGGCCCCGGCACTTGATGCCCGGCTGCACCAGCCGTCCCTGGTCGCTCCGTACGACCGCCCCGACCGGCTTGACGACCATGCCCTCGCCGCCACGGCCGGTCATCTCCAGCCACCAGTCGATGCCGGCGCGCACCGAGTTCTCGTCGCCGGTGTCGACGAAGAGGCGTCGGGTGGTCTGCAGCAGACCGCTGACGTCGAACTCGACGAGCCGGTCGATGAGGGCCAGTTGCTCGTCGTGCGGCACGGCGGCGAGGCTGCGGCCCTGGACGGCGAGGATCTGGAAGGGGGCGAGCCGGACGCCGTCCAGGCCCTCGGTGGGCCAGCAGTAGCGCCGGTACGCCTCGGTGAACGCGGCCGCGTCGGCGGCCCGCTCACGCTGCCTGCCCAGCAGTTCACCCACGTCGACGCCGCGTGCCGCCGCGCTCTCCAGGGCGGCCAGCGCGCCCGGGAACACCGCGCCCGAGGCGGCGCCCACGGCCGCGTACTGGGTGCGCAGCAGCCCGGACGCCTTCAGCGACCACGGCATCAGCTCGGCGTCGAGCAGCACCCAGTCGGTGCCCAGCTCCTCCCAGAGCCCGGCCGCCGTCATGGCCTCGCGGACCCGGTGGAGGACCAGCTCGGTGCGGGCCATGTCGTCGAAGAACGGGCGGCCGGTACGGGTGTAGAGGGAGCCGGTGGGTCCGTCCACCCCGAAGCGTTCGCGCGCGGCGTCGGCGTCACGGCAGATCAGGGCGACCGCCCGCGAGCCCATGTGCTTCTCCTCGCACACGACCCGCGCGACACCGTCCTCCTTGTACTGGGCGAACGCCTCCGCCGGGTGCTCCAGGTAGCCCTCGATGCGGGAGGTGGCTGTCGGGGCCATGGTCGGCGGCAGGTACGGCAGCAGGCGCGGGTCGACCGCGAAGCGGCTCATGACCTCCAGGGCGGCGGCCGCGTTCTCCTCGCGGACCGACACCCGGCCCGCGTGCCGGGTCTCGACGACCCGACGGCCGTGCACGTCGGCCAGGTCCAGCGGCCGGCCCTCGTGCCCGCCGGGCGCCTCGCCGGCCAACGGCCTGGCCGGCTCGTACCAGACCTTCTCGGCCGGTACGTCGACCAGTTCGCGCTCCGGCCAGCGCAGCGCGGTGAGCTTGCCGCCGAAGACGGCGCCCGTGTCCAGGCAGATGGTGTTGTTCAGCCAGGTGGCCTGCGGAACCGGGGTGTGACCGTAGACGACGGCCGCGCGGCCCCGGTAGTCCTCCGCCCACGGGTAGCGCACCGGCAGCCCGAACTCGTCCGTCTCGCCCGTGGTGTCGCCGTACAGGGCGTGGCTGCGGACGCGGCCGGAGGTCCGGCCGTGGTACTTCTCCGGCAGGCCGGCGTGACAGACGACGAGCCGGCCGCCGTCGAGGACGTAGTGGCTGACGAGCCCGTCGATGAACTCCCGTACCTGCTTCTTGAACTCCTCGCTCTCGCCCTCCATCTGCTCGATGGTCTCGGCGAGGCCGTGGGTGTGCTGGACGTTGCGGCCCTTGAGGTAACGGCCGTACTTGTTCTCGTGGTTGCCGGGCACGCACAGCGCGTTTCCGGAGCCGACCATCGACATCACGCGGCGCAGCACGCCCGGGCTGTCCGGGCCGCGGTCGACGAGGTCGCCGACGAAGACGGCCGTACGTCCCTCCGGGTGGACGCCGTCGACGTAGCCCAACTTGCCGAGCAGCGCCTCCAGTTCGCTCGCGCAGCCGTGGATGTCGCCGACGATGTCGAACGGGCCGGTGAGGTGGGTGAGGTCGTTGAAGCGCTTCTCGGTGACGATCGCGGCGTTCTCGACGTCCTCGACGCCCCGCAGGACATGCACCTTGCGGAAGCCCTCGCGCTCCAAGTGCCGCAGGGAGCGGCGGAGTTCGCGGGTGTGGCGCTGGATCACGCGGCGGGGCATGTCGGCGCGGTCGGTGCGGGCCGCGTTGCGTTCGGCGCACACCTCCTCCGGCACGTCGAGCACGATGGCGATGGGCAGCACGTCGTGCCTGCGCGCCAGCTCGATCAGCTGCTTGCGGGACTCCTGCTGCACGCTGGTCGCGTCGACGACCGTACGGCGGCCGGCCGCGAGGCGCTTGCCCGCGATGTAGTGCAGCACGTCGAAGGCGTCCTTCGTCGCGCTCTGGTCGTTCTCGTCGTCGGAGACCAGACCCCGGCAGAAGTCGGAGGAAATGATCTCCGTCGGCTTGAAGTGGCGGCGGGCGAAGGTGGACTTGCCCGAGCCGGAGGCGCCGATCAGCACCACGAGGGAGAGGTCGGTGACGGGCAGGGTGCGGCCCTTGACGGTCTGCTCGGTGGTCTCGCTCATGCTGCCTTCGCCTCCTTCTCGTTGATGGTCCTGATGCTGAACACACCCATCTGGGTGGGCGGCCCCACCTCCGGGTCGTCGGGCCCGACGGGGACGAACCCGACGTCGTAGCCGTGCCGTTCGGCGACTGCGGTCGCCCAGGTGCGGAACTCCTCGCGGGTCCATTCGAAGCGGTGGTCGCCGTGCCGGGCGTGCCCGGCGGGGAGGCTCTCCCAGCGGACGTTGTACTCGACGTTCGGCGTCGTCACGAGGACGGTCCGGGGGCGGGCCGACCCGAACACCGCGTACTCCAGGGCGGGCAGCCGGGGCAGGTCGAGGTGCTCGATGACCTCGGAGAGCACGGCGGCGTCGTAGCCCTTGAGGCGCTTGTCGGTGTAGGCGAGGGAGCTCTGGAAGAGCTGGACGCGGGAGGCCTGGCGCTCGCCCATGCGGTCGAGCTTGAGGCGGCGGGCGGCGATGGTGAGCGCGCGCATGGACACGTCGGTGCCGACGATCTCGGTGAAGCGGACGTCCTTGAGCAGCGCCTGCACCAACTGGCCCTGGCCGCAGCCGAGGTCGAGCACGCGGGCGGCACCGGACTCCTTGAGCGCGGTGATGATCGCGTCCCGGCGCTGCACGACGAGCGGCGTCGGCTTCTCCTCGGCCTCGTCGTCCGCGGGCTCCTCGACCGCGTTGTCGATCTCCTCGACCTCGCTGTCGTCGGCCTCGGCCAGCCGTACGAGTTCCAGGCGTTCCATGGCCTGCCGGGTCAGCGACCAGCGGCGGGAGAGGTACCGGCTGGTGATCAGCTTGTGCTCCGGGTGAGCCGGGAGCCAGCCCTCGCCCGCCCGCAGCAGCTTGTCGACCTCGTCGGACGACACCCAGTAGTGCTTGGCGTCGTCGAGGACCGGCAGCAGGACGTACAGGTGGCGCAGCGCCTCGGCCAGGGTCAGCGACTCCGACTCCAGGACGAGCCGTACGTAACGGGAGGCGCCCCACTCGGGGAACTGGGTGTCCAGCGGCACCGCCTCGGCCGTGACCGTCCAGCCGAGCGGTTCGAAGAGCTTGACGACGAGGTCCGGGCCGCCGCGCGCGGGCAGCGCCGGTATCTCGACGCGCAGCGGGCGGCTCTGCTGCGGGAGTTCGGGACGGGCCTTGCACTGGCCGCGCACGGCGCTGGAGAACACGTCGTTGAGCGCGACGGCGAGGAGGGAGGAGGCCGCGTAGGGGCGGTCGTTGACGTACTGGGCGAGCGCCGCGTCGGGGGCGCCGCCCCGGCCCTTGCCCTTGCCGCGCCGGACCAGCGCCACCGCGTCCACCTCCAGCAACAGCGCGGCCGTGCACCGCTCGACGTCCGCCTCGGGGTAGAGGACGTGCGCCTTGCCGTAGGAGGTGGAGAACGCCTGCGTGTTGTCGGGATGCTTGTGCAGCAGGAAACCGAGGTCGGTCGCGGGGCGCTCTGGAGTGCCGGTGGTACTGATCGTCAGGAACACGGTGGGGTTGCCTCAGGGTGGGTGTCTGTGATGGATGCCCAACGTACAGCGAAGGCTCAGCAGGGCCTCAGGCATTTTCCGTACCCCGGCCACCGTCCGCGCACGCGGGCCGGGGAGGGGTGCGCACGAACACCCCTCCCCGGTCCCGCCCGTCCCCCGTCAGGGCAGTTCGGTCACCCGGTCCGTGCCCGGCGGTGCCACCGGGCTCTCGGCCGTGAGGTAGTCCGTCAGGGCGGTGATGTCGTCTCCGCCTCCGACCGTGTTCCTGCCCTCGGCGAAGGTGGTGAAGCCGTCGCCGCCCGCCGCGAGGAAGGTGTTGGCGGTGACCCGGTAGGTGGCGTCCGGGTTCAGGGTCTCCCCGTCGAGCTTGATCGAGGACGGGTCGATACGGTCACCGACCGGGGCTGTGCGGGAGTAGGCGTAGGTGAGGCCCTTGGAGACGCCCAGCATGAGGGTCGGCGCGCGGGTGCCGGAGTCGTTGAACTGCTCCTCCAGGATCTTCTCGATCTGCGCACCGGTGAGGTCGACCGACACCAGGGACCCGGCGAAGGGCTGCACGGCGAAGGCCTCGGCGTAGGTGATCTCACCCGGGGCCTCGCCGCCGGTCGAGGAGGCGTGGACGAGGTCCGCCCGTACGCCGCCGGGGTTCATCAACGCGATCCGGGCGCCCCCTCGTTCGGGCGCCGACGTCGCCGCCAGCTGCGCGTCGGCGACGAGGTTCGCCAGGTCCGACTCGGCGTCGCGGGTCTCGGAGCGGGTGATGTCGGCGGTGACGCCGCCGACGACCTTGTTGGCCAGGGGCGCCGAGAGGGCCTTCCACTTGTCGATGACGGCCGTCTGGTCGGCGTCCTTGGCGCCCGTGCGGGTCACCAGGTGGTTCATCGCGGCGACCTGGTCGCGTACGACGTCACCGGTACGGCGGTCCACGGGCAGTCGCGTCTCGGTGACGACCCGGCCGAAGGAGGAGGCCGAGGTGACCGTACGGGGATGGCCGGCCGGGTCGGGCAGGGAGCAGACGTACGGCTGGTGGGTGTGGCCGGTGACGACGGCGTCGATGGCCGGGTCCAGGTGCCTTGCTATGTCGACGATCGGTCCGGAGATGCCGTCGCACTGCCCGTACGAGCCTGCCTGGACACCGCCCTCGTGGAGCAGGACCACGATCGCCTCGACACCTTGGCGGCGCAGCTTGCGGGCGGCGGCGTCGGCGGTCTCGACCTCGTCGGTGAAGCGGACGGACTTGATGCCGGACTGGCCGGTGACCTCGGGGGTGCCCTCCAGGGTCATGCCGATGAAGCCGACCTTGACGCCGTCGACCTTCTTGACCCAGGTGGGCGCGAGGAGCGGCTTGCCGGTGGTGCGGTCGAGGACGTTGGCGGCGAGCCAGGGGAAGGCGGAGCCGTCGTACGGCTCGTCCTCGAGGTAGCAGCCGTCGTGGGGGTGGCAGCCGCCGTGCTGGATGCGCAGCAGTTCCTCGGTGCCCTCGTCGAACTCGTGGTTGCCGACGCTCGTGACGTCCAGGTGCAGCTTCTCCATGGACTCGACGGTCGGCTCGTCGTGGAAGAGGCCGGAGAGGAAGGGGCTGGCGCCGATGACGTCACCGGCGGCGACGGTCAGCGAGGCGTCGGTGCCCTCGCGGAGCTGCTTGAGCCTGGCCGCCAGGTACTCGGCGCCGCCGACCGGTGTGGACTTCGCATCCAGCTTGGAGCCGAGGTTGGCGTCCCGTCCGGCGGGCGGTTCCAGGTTGCCGTGGAAGTCGTTGAAGGAGAGCAACTGGACGTCGACGGTGTCCGGCTGCTTCGGGGTGGTGGGGAAGCCGCCGTTCAGGACGCCGGGGCGGACGGACAGCAGATGGAACTTGGTGGCGCTGCCGTTGAAGCCGAAGTTGTCGTCGGCGACCAGGACGAGGGTGCGGGAGCCGTCGGGCAGGGTCGGGCCCCAGGTGATGCCCTCGACGTTGTCGGCGTCCGTGCCGGAGAGGGTGAAGTCGTACAGCAGCCTCTTCGGCATCGGCCGCTCCGCGCCGGACAGCTTCTCCTCGCCGCGCACGTCCGTCGCACCTCGGGTGGTGGTCCAGTACAGGCGGATCGCGAAGCCGACGCCGGAGGCGAAGGAGCGTTCGACGGTGAGGTAGTCGGTCTTGTTGATCGCGAGGATCTCGGAGACTCCCCGGTCGGCCGAGTAGGTGCCGACGGGGGCGGGGAGCGGGGCGGTGGGCGCGGCGGAGATCGGGTCGACCTCGTAGACGTGCTCGGCCTCGGCCGTTCCGGTACGGCGGTCCATGACCAGCAGTCGGGAGGGGCTCTTCGCGGTCAGTCCGGCGGCCGGGCCGTCCTGGACGAGCGCGTTCTCGGTGATCGTAACCGCCTTGCGGCCGTCCGGGGAGAGGGCCAGGCCCTCCAGGGCCTGGTTGTTGCGGACACCGGCGGTGAGTGTGCCCGACTCCGAGCGGACCGGGGCGTACGCCTTGGGGAGCGGCAGTTCGCGTAGGTACGCGCCGGACGGGGACGTCTCGCGGACGAACGCCGGCTGCCCGGAGGCCGAGGCGCCCTCGCTGGTCCACAGCAGGCCCTTGCCGTCCGGGTTCCAGCGGATCGCCTCCGGGTCGACGGCCTTGGCGGCGAAGGGGGCGCCGGTGGTGTCGTCGAGGACGGTCAGGGCGTCGAGGGCGGGCCTGTCGTCGGCGAACTTCTTGCCGTCGAGCGGTAGTCGCAGCGAGTAGAAGCGGGCCTTGCCGTTCTCGGAGCGGTCGTCGCTGAGGGCGGCGTACGTGTGCGTCTTCGCGTCGTAGTCGATGCCGGACAGGCCGCCGAAGGGCATGCCGAACTCGGTCGTTCCGGCGGGGACGGTGAGCGTGTCGAGGAGGGTGATGCCGTTCTGGGTCTTCTTCGGGGTGCTGCCGTCCGCTTCGGGTGCGGCGTCGGCCGCCAGGCCGTTGGTGAGGGCCAGGCCGCCGAGGAGGGCGGACGCGGTGAGGGCGGCGAGGCCGGCGCGTCGGCGCCTGCCGACGAGCCGTCTGTGTCTGGGCATGGGATTCCCTTCCGGGAGGGTGAGGGTGGGTTTCCGGCGAGCCGGCGGCGGGACCGGCAGCCGGGTACGAGGGGACGAAAGGCCGCGTGAGGGGAGGGGGCGAGCTGTTGAGTCGCGGGTGCGGGCGGGTGGGGGCGGGTGGGGGCTTGTCGCGCAGTTCCCCGCGCCCCTGAAAAGCAGGGACTGCGCCCCTGTGCTTTTCGGCCCGCGGTGCCGGGTCCGGCGTCAGAGGGACGCCGGGGCCACCTGCCCCGCGCCCCGCCGCTTCCTCCGCCACGCGTACACCGCCAGCGCGACCAGGGTCATCGCGTACGGGATGGTCGACACCAGTTGCGGTGGTACGTCGAGGGTGCCGAGTTGGACCGCCAGGGCCTCGGCCGCGCCGAAGCCGAGGGCGGCGAGGAAGACACCCCAGGGGCGCAGGCCGCCGAGGAAGACCGCGGCGAGGGCGATGAAACCGCGGCCGGCGGTCATGTCCCGGACGAAGAAGGAGACGTACCCCATGCTGAGGAAGACCCCGGCGAGCCCGGCGAGGGCTCCGCTGAGGGCGAGCCCGGCGTACTGGACGCGCCGTACCGCGATGCCGACCGAGGCGGCGGCGTCCGGCATCTCGCCGACCGCGCGGAGGTGGAAGCCGAAGCGGGTGCGGTAGAAGAGCCAGGCGACGAAGGGGGCGGCGAGGAAGGCCAGCCAGGTGACCAGGTTCTGGCCGCTCAGCACCTCGCCCACCACCGGGATGTCCTCGATGCCGGGCAAGGTGATCGAGGGAAGGGTGCCGCTCTTCAGGCCCGACGTGCCGCCCTTGTCGTCGAGGAGGGTGAAGACGGCGTAGGCCGTGCCGCCGGAGGCGAGCAGGTTGAGGCCGATGCCGGCGATGATCGCGTCGGCGCCCAGCTCCAGGCGGAGCGCGGCGAGCAGGAGGCCGAGGAGGACGGCGACCGCTACTCCGGCCAGGGCCCCGGCGGCGACCGAGCCGCTGTATCCGGCGACCAGCGCGCCCGTGCAGGCGGCGCTCAGCATCTGGCCCTCCAGGGCGATGTTGCTGATGCCGGCGCGTTCGGCGACGAGTCCGCCCATGGCGGCGAGCAGGTAGGGGGTGGCGACGCGCAGGACGGCCGCGAGGAAGGCGCTGCTGAGGACGACGTCGAGGACGGAGTTCATCGGGCACCCGCCTTCCCGGGCGCGGCGCCCGCCTGCCCCCGCGAGGGGTCGGCCTGCCTGCGGGCGAGGCGGCGCTTGAGGAGGTCCGGAAGGGCCTGGGCGGTGACCAGCAGCACGATGACCGCCTGGATCACGACCACGATCTCCGTGCCCACGTCCGTCTGCTGTTCCATGATGTCTCCCCCGGCGCGCAGGTAGGAGTAGAAGAGGCCGGCGACCACGACGACCAGCGGGTTGTTCCGGGCGAGCAGCGCCACCACGATCCCCTCGAAGGCGAGGCTTCCGGCGAGCCCGGGTTCGAGGCGCCCGTAGACGCCCTGCACGAGGTGGGCGCCGGCCAGGCCTGCCACGGCCCCGCCGATGACGAAGCTCCACTCGATGGCGCGGGGCACCCGGATGCCGCCGTACTCGGCGAAGTGCGGGTTGGAGCCGGTCATCCGGATGCGGTAGCCGAGCGGGGTGCGGGTGATGAGCAGCCACAGCGCGACGGCGGTGAGCAGCATGAGGAGGAAGCCGACGTTGGCGCGGCCGAAGGGGATGCCGAGCCATTCGGTGAGCGGGGTGAGGGCGGAGTCCGGCTGGATGCGCTCGGAGTGGACGGCGCTGCTGCCCGGCTCCTTCAGCGGGCCGTTGACCAGGTAGTCGTAGACACGGACGACGATGGCGTTGAGCATCAGCGTCGCGACGATCTCGTTGGCGCCGAGCCGGGCCTTCATCGATCCCGGTACGAAGCCCATGCCGGCGCCGGCCGCCGCCGCGGCGACCAGGGGCACGAGCACGGCGGCGACAGGCGGCAGCGGCAGGAAGATCGCGACCGTGGCCGCAGCGAGCGCGCCCGCGTACAACTGGCTCTCGGCGCCCAGGCTGATCTGCCGCGCCCGGAAGGGGATGGCCACCGACAGACCGAGCAGGGTGAGCGTGGTGGCGTCCTCCAGCCAGCGGCCGACGCGGAACGAGCGCTCCAACGGGCCGGTGAGCAGGGCCTCGTAGGCCGCGATCGGGTCCTTGCCGGTGGCGAGGATGACGAGGAAGCCGATGACTAGGGCGGCCAGGACGGTCGCCAGGGTCATGCTGAGGTCGACGGCGAGACCACGACGCCGGGTGGCCTTGTACTCCCGGCGGTCCTCGCTCTCGATGAGGGTGCTGGTCATTCGGCGTCCGCCTTTCCCAGGTCGCCGCAACCGTCGTCGGCCAGCCCGGCCCGCAACCGCTGCCGTTCGTGCCGCTCGACGCCGAGCATGTACAACCCCACCTGCTTCTCGGTCAGTCGGGTCGTGTCGTCGAAGCGGGCGACGAGGCGGCCGTCCTTGAGGACGAGCAGGCGGTCGGAGAGGGCGAGGAGTTCGGTGAGGTCGGCGGAGATGAGCAGGACCGCGGCGCCCTCGTCCCGGGCGGCGACGAGACGCTCGTACATGAAGCGCATGGCGCCGATGTCCACGCCCCGGGTGATCTGGGAGGCGATCAACAGCCTCGGCCCGGCGGAGAGTTCGCGGGCGACGACGACCTTCTGCATGTTGCCGCCGGACAGCGCGCGGACCGGGACGGACGGGTCGGGGGTGCGGATCGCGTAGTCCTCGACGAGCCGCTCGGCGTGGGCGCGCACGGCCGCCGGGCGCAGGACGCCCCGGCGGGCGAGGGGTGGGCGGTCGTGCCGGTCGACGACGAGGTTGTCGGCGATGGACTCGTCCAGGGCGGCCCCGTCGTGGAGGCGGTCCTCGGGGACGTAGCCGACGCCGGCCCGCCGGTGACCCGCGACGTCCAGTCCGGCGGTGTCGGTGTCGCCGACACGGACGGAGCCGGCGCCCGGTCGCCGCAACCCCGCCAGGATCTCGGCGAGTTCGGTCTGCCCGTTGCCCTCGATGCCGGCCACACCGACGATCTCACCGGCGGCGACGTCGAAGTCGAGGCCGTGCAGGGACTGACCGGTCGGGGCGGCGTACTCCAGTCCGCGCACCCGCAGCGTGGTCCCGGCGCGCCGGGCCGGGGCCCGGTCCACGTCGAGGGACATCTCACGGCCGACCATCATCGCGGCCAGCGAGTGTGCGCTGGTGTCGGCGGTGGCGACGGTCCCGACGAGGGCGCCGGCACGCATCACGCTCACCTTGTCGCTGATCTCCCGCACCTCGCGCAGCTTGTGCGAGATGAACAGCACGGTCATCCCGCCGTCGCGCAGCCGTCGTACGGCGGCGAACAGGTCCTCCGTCTCCTGCGGGGTGAGGACGGCCGTCGGCTCGTCCAGGATCAGGACGCGGGCACGGCGGTGGAGGGCCTTGAGGATCTCGGCGCGCTGACGCATGCCCACGGACACCTCGTCGACGCGGGCCAGCGGGTCGACGGCGAGTCCGGCCTCCTCGGCGAGGCGGGCGGTCGCGTCGGCGGCCGCCCTGGCGTCGACCAGGCCCCGGCGGCCGGGTTCGACGCCGAGGACGACGTTCTGGGCGACCGTGAAGGACGGCACCAGCATCAGGTTCTGGTGGACCATGCCCACGCCGAGCGCGATCGCGGAGGCGGGGCCGCGCAGCACACGGGGCCGGCCGCCGATCACGATCTCGCCGGAGGTGGGCTGCTCCAGGCCGTAACACAGCTTCATCAGCGTGGACTTGCCGGCGCCGTTCTCACCGACGACCGCGCGGATCTCCCCGGCCGGTACGTCGAGATCGACGCCCCGGACCGCGCGCACGCCGTTGGCGTACGTCTTGGTGACCGCGCGGGTGGCGACGGCGGGCCCGGCCGGGTCCCATGACTCGTTCATCTCAAGACCGTTCGGGGTCGGTTCGGTTCAGGTCGGTTCGGGTCTGTTCAGCTCGGTTCGGTCGGTTCCGGGTCAGAAGGCGCTGGGGACCGTGAGGGAACCGGACTTCACCTTGCCGGCGGCCTCCTGGAGCTCGGTGCGGACCTTCTCCGGCACGATCTCCTGGAAGTGGGCGTCGTCGACGTACCCGACCGCGTCCTCGGCGAGACCGACGCTCTCCACGGCGCCGTACTTCACGGCGTCCTTCTCCTCGTCCTCGGCCGCCTTGTAGAGGGCGTTGCCGACGTTCTTGAGGATGGAGGTGACGACGGTGTTCTTCTGGGCGTTGTCAGTGAGGGTCTGGTACTGGTCGGAGTCGACGCCGAAGGTGTAGCGGCCGGCGCTCGCGGCGGACTCGAAGGTGCCGAGCCCGGAGAGCCCGGCGACCGGCCAGACGAGGGCCGCGCCCTGTCCGTACATCGCGGTGGAGATCTCCTTGCCCTTGGCGGGGTCACCGAAGGGCTTGTCGCCGCCGACGTACTGGGTGAGGACGTCGGAGTTCTTGCCGCCGGCATCCTTGAATCCGGCCTTGAATCCGACGATGAAGTCCTCGATGACGGGGATCTTCACCCCGCCGATGACACCGACCTTGTTCAGGGATTCGGCACCCTTGAGGGCTTTCTCGGCGACCAGCTTCTCGGCGAGGAATCCGGCCAGATATCCGCCCTCGTTCTGCTTGAAGGTCACCGAGTAGACGTTCTCGCACTTGTTGGAACAGCCGTTCTTTCCGGTGTAGTCGACGGCCGAGTCGAAGACCCAGAACTTCTTGTCCGGGTACTGCGGGGCGAGTTCACCGATGTAGTCGGTGACGTCGAAGGTACCGGCCGCGAGGATGTCGTAGTCGTCGGCCGCCGCCGCGTCCTCGAAGCCGGGCTCCCACTTGGTGCGGTCCGAGCCCAGCTCCACCACCTTCAACTCGTAGCCGAGCTTGCTCTCGGCCCGCTTCAGCCCCTCGTAGGCGGAGTCGAAGAACGACTTGTCGCCGAGCCCGCCATTGACCACCAATTTGATCCGGGTCTTTCCGGAGGAGGCCGACCCGGAGTCGTCCGAGCCCGATCCCCCGCATGCGGTCAGCACGAGCATTCCCGCCACCGCGACGGCGGCTCCCGGTCCGTAACTTCTCATCGTCATCGACCTCCTGATCATTTTCCGCTCCTGATCATTTTCCGCTCTCACTGACAGTGACAGTAAGAAGTGCAAAACGTTTTGGCTACGTCGAAGGGTTTCTGTTTGATTTCATCCAGGGGAATTTCAGCCGTCGGCCAGCAGCGCGGCCGCGGCGATGCGTACGGCGCGGTCGAAGCCGGTCTCGCGGTCCGCTGCCGACAGGACCTCCCCGGTGCGCACGTGGTCCGACACGGTCAGTACGGCAAGGGCCTCGCCGCCCTCGGCCGCGGCCACGGCGTACAGGCCGGCCGCCTCCATCTCGACCGCGAGGGTGCCCCGGCGTTCAAGGGCGTCGAACACGGCGGGCCGGTCGAGGTAGAAGTGGTCGCTGGAGAACACCGGGCCGACGTGCACGGCCGCTCCGTCCGGCCTCTCCCGTTCGACGGCGTCGGCCGCGTCCACGGCCGCGCGCAGCGGCCGGTAGGAGGCGGCGAGGGACAGGCTCACGCCGTCCACCAGGAGGCGGCTGACGCTGGAGTCGGTGTGCGCGGCGGAGGCGATGACCACGTCCCGTACCGCGACCGCGGTGGGCAGCGCGCCTGCCGTGCCGACGCGCACGATCCGGCGGACCCCGTACTCCCGGAAGAGTTCCGTCGCGTAGATCGACACCGACGGAATGCCCATCCCGGAGGCGAGGACCGACATCGGCACGCCCCGGTGGGTGCCGGTGTAGCCGAGGATGCCGCGCACGTCGGTGACGAGCCGAGCGTCGTCGAGGAACGTCTCGGCGATCCGCCGGGCCCGCCGCGGATCACCCGGCATGAGCACGAGCGGGGCGAGGTCGCCGGGGGCGGCGGCGATGTGGGGAGTGCCGACCGGGGCGGGGGCCGGGGCCTCGCCTGCGGCAACCGGTCCAACGCCGGGAGCTTCGGGCGCCTCGACCGGGACGGGGGCAGCGGTCATGCGACCCGCGACCGGGACGGTGCCGACCGCCTGCCGCCTCGCCACCGGCGCGGCGCCGGTCGCCTCGGACCCCGTGACCGGTGTCGTGGTGGCGGGTCGCGGGGTGCCGGGGCGTTGGGCGGGCGCGGGCGGCTGGGGGTCGGCCGGTTCGGTCGAGGCGGTGGGCTCTTCGGTCGCCGTCACAGCTCCTCCCCCGCGAGCCAGCGCAGCAGGCGGTCCCACAGCTCCGGGTAGCCGTCCCACTCCAGGAACGGCGGCGGGGCCCAGTGCGGTGCCACGTCGGAGGTGAAGGCCGCCGAGCGGCCCGTGCCATGGCCGCCGACGGCCAGCAGCGGATGCCCGGCGCACTCGGCGAGCAGCGCGGCGTCCGGCCGTACGGCGACCTCGTTGAGGCCGAGCAGCGCGGGCCAGGTCCGGTCGAGTCCGGCCACGACCGTGTGCCCGGCCACCACCTCGGGCACGGCTCCGGCCGGCAGCTCCACCCGGTCGTCGCGGTCGAGCATCGTCACCGGCAGCGCGGCGGCCATCGGCGTACGCCCCCAGCGGGCGCGGGCGTCGATGCCGCTGAACGTGAGGTAGCCGCCGATCATCAGCACGCCTCCCCCGCGCTCGACGAACGCCCGCACCAGCTCCGAGCGGTCGGGCGCGGGTTGGGACCGGTTGAAGGTCTCCGGCGGGAGCTGGAAGCTGTTCGCCCCGACGTCGCTGATGACCACGACGTCGTACGCGTCGAAGCCCTCGGCGGTGTCCGGGACCCGGGTCGGGATCTCGTGCGCGGGCACGTACGTCACCTCGTGGCCGCGCGAGCGCAACGCGTCGAGGAAGACACCGCCGCCCTCGGTGTACTCGGCGGTGTGGAAGGAGTCGAAGCCCTTCTGATGGACCGTGTACGTGAACCAGGACTCGCCGATGACGAGGACTCGGGGCATGGGTGAACCGCCTTTCGGGCGTGGGGGCACAGGGACATGGCCGCGTGGCACGGCGTCCGGCAAGGAGGAGGGAGGAAGGGGTGGGTCAGCGGGCGGCGGGCGGCGCCGTGCTGCCCCGTACCTTCAGTTCGACGGGGAGGGTGTGCCGGGACGCGGGTGGTACCTCGCCCCGGGAGACGTACTGGAGGAGTTGCGCGGTGGCGGTGCGCCCGACGTCGTAGGCGGGCTGGTGGACGGTGGTCAGGGCCGGGTTGACGAGCGAGGCGGCCCGGATGTCGTCGAAGCCGACGACGGAGATGTCGTCCGGCACGGACAGTCCGGCCTCCCTCAGCGCGGCGAGCGCGCCGAACGCCATCAGGTCGTTGGCCGCGAACACGGCCGTACGGTCCTTCAGACCGCCTTCGTCGAGCAGTTCGGCGATCAGGCGGTAGCCGGACTCCTCCTTGAAGTCGCCCGCCCGTTCGACGACATCGCCGCGGAAGGCCTGCACGAAGCCGTGCGCGCGGGCAGCGCCGCTCCTCAGGTCGCGGGGACCGGTCAGCATCAGGGCCCGGCGGTGACCGAGCGCCCGCAGATGCTCGCCCACCAGCCGGCCGCCCGCCTCGTGATCGGCGCTGGCGATGAGCGCGCCGCTGAGCCCCTCGACCTCCTCGTCGGCCAGCGCGATGGGGAACTTGCCCATCAGCGCCTCCAGCCTCCGACGGGACGGCGGTGACCCGGAGGCGTACACCATGCCGTCGATGAACCGGCTGCGGATCATGCCGAGATAGCGGTCCTCGCGGTCGGCGTCGAACTCGGTGTTGCACAGGATCAGTCCGTACCCGAGGTCGTGGGCGGCGTCCTCGGCGCCCTTGGCCAGGTCGGCGAAGAAGGTGTTGCTGATGTCCGGGATCAGCAGCCCGATCACGGAGGTGGAGCCGGCCTGGAGGCTGCGGGCCAGCGAGGCGGGGACGTATCCGAGCCGGTTGACCACACTGCGCACGCGGGCGGCGGTCTGTTCGTTCACCGGCCGGTTCCCGCTCAGCACGTGCGAGACCGTGGTCGGGCTGACCCCGGCCGCCGCGGCCACGTCCTTGATGGAGGCGGCCCGGCGCACGGCGTGCCGGTCGTGGCCCGGCCGGTCATGGCTCCGGTCGTGGGCCGGCCGCTCGTGGCCGGCCCCCGATCCGTACAGCTCACGGGTCATAGTGCTGCACCGCCCTTCCGTGGGAGGTGTCGAGGATCCGCGCCACGCGCGCGTCGGCCTCGGCGAGCAGGACGGACTCGTCGACGGTGAGGAGCCGCCCGTCGCGCATCAGGACCCGCCCGTCGACGACGACCGTGCGTACGTCACTGGCGCGGGCGCTGTAGACGAGCGCGGCACGCGGGTCGTGCAGCGGACGGCAGTGCGGGCCGGACAGATCGGTCAGGACGATGTCGGCGCGCATGCCCGGCTCCAGCGCCCCGATCCGGTCCTGGAGCCCCAGAGCCCGGGCCCCTCCGCGCACGGCCATGCGCAGCGTCTCGGACACGGTCATCCAGGTCGCGTCCCGCACCGCCTGCTTCTGGGTGAGGGCGACCAGCCGCAGCGCCTCCCAGACGTCGAGCGTGTTGTGGCCGGCGGCCCCGTCCGTGCCGACGGCCACCGTGACCCCGGTGGCGAGCAGGTCGCGGACCGGGGTCAGCGGGGACAGCGCGTGCTTGAGGTACACCTTCGGGCAGCAGGCGACGGCGGTCGTGCCGGCGTGCTCGGCCAGCAGCGGCAGGTCCCGCTCGACGATCCCGCAGCCGTGCGCGATGAGGGCGCCCGCGTCCAGTACGCCGGTGTCGTGCAGCACCCCGATCGGTGTGACCCCGCGCCGCTCGAGACTCGACTCCGTCTGCTCCAGGTGCTCGGCGGCGTGGATGTGCATCCGTACGCCCAGCCGGCGGGCGTGATCGGCCAGGGTCCGCAGATCCTCGTCGTCCACGGTGTACGGCGCGTGCGGCCCGAGCGAGACGGTCACCCGGCCGCCGGCCCCGCCGTGCCAGGCCTCGGCGAAGGCGACGGTGGTGTCCAGCGCCGACGCGCCGCCGCTGCTGAAGTAGGTGGGAGCGATGTCGGCCCGCAGGCCCGTCTCGGCGACCGCCTCGGCGATCCGCTCGGGGAGGAAGTAGTGGTCCGCGAAGGTCGTGACACCCGACCGGATCATCTCCGCGCAGGCCAGCAGCGCCCCGACCCGTACGTCCTCGGGGGTCAGATTGGACTCCATCGGCCAGACCCGGTCGTTGAACCAGCCCTCGACCGTCACGTCCTCGGCCGCGCCCCGCATCAGCACCATCGGGCTGTGCGTGTGCGCGTTGACGAGACCGGGCAGGGCCAGCAGCCCGTGCCCGTCGACCACCTCGGCGTCCCGCTCCTCCGGCCGCTCCGCCCCCGTCGGCCGTACCTGCGCGATGACGCCGTCCTCCACCACGATGTCCCGCGCGGGCAGCACCTCGCACTCCCCCGCCGACGGGACACGCAGCACGTCACAGCCGCGCACGAGCAGGCGGTGACGGGGTGCGGAAGGGGGCGTTCTGTCGCTCATGCGGCACAAGCTAGATATCCAAAACGTTTTGCACAACAAGGGGACGCTTCGGATGCCCGGTTGTTTCCGGCGCCGGTCCGGGTGCTCATGCGGTTACCCGCACCCCCTGCGGGCGCGGGGGGTACGGGTCGGCTCGCGGTCGTGCGGCCGCGCTAGGACAGCTGGGACTGCACCTGGCTGGAGATCAGCTCCAGGTGGTCCAGATCGTCGAGGTCGAGGATCTGGAGGTAGAGGCGCTGGGAGCCGATGGCCTGGTAGCGGGCGATCTTGTCGACGACCTCGGCGGGAGAGCCGGCGAGGCCGTTGGCCTTCAACTCGTCGACCTCACGGCCGATCGCGGCGGCACGGCGGGCGACCTCGGCGTCGTCCTTGCCGACGCAGGCGACCAGGGCGTTCGAGTACACGAGGTCGTCGCCCTTGCGCCCGGCCTCCTCGGCGGCCTTGCGCACCCGGCCGAACTGGCGCTCGCTGTCCTCGATCCCGGCAAAAGGCATGTTGAACTCGTCCGCGTACCGCCCTGCGAGGCGCGGGGTGCGGCTCGCGCCGTGCCCGCCGATCAGGACCGGCACCTTGGCCTGGGCCGGCTTGGGCAGCGCGGGCGAATCGGTCAACTGGTAGAAAGTGCCCTCGTACGAGAAGGTCTTGCCGACCTCGGTGGCCCACAGGCCGGTGACGATGGCCAGTTGTTCCTCCAGGCGGGCGAACTTCTCCTTGGGGAACGGAATGCCGTACGCCTTGTGCTCCTCCTCGAACCAGCCCGCGCCCAGGCCGAGTTCGACGCGGCCACCGGACATCTGGTCGATCTGCGCGACCTGGATGGCGAGCACACCCGGCAGGCGGAAGGTTCCTGCGGTCATCAGGGTGCCGAGGCGGATGCGGGTGGTCTCACGGGCGAGTCCGGCCAGGGTGATCCAGGCGTCGGTGGGGCCGGGAAGGCCGTCGACCGAGCCCATGCGGAGGTAGTGGTCGGAGCGGAAGAAGGCGTCGAAGCCGAGGTCCTCCGTGGCCTTGGCGACGGTGAGGAGGGTGTCATAGGTCGCCCCCTGCTGGGGCTCGGTGAAGATGCGAAGATCCATGCCTCCATCCTGCACGCTCGTGCGTCGGTCAAGGGCGCCGGTCCAGCCGGTGCCGCCGGTCCACGGTCGGGTGAAATTCGGTCAATCCCGCGCCTGGGCCGGGCTCGGGCCAGTGACCGGCGGGAACGGAGATCGTTGCTCGGGAGGAGCCGGACCGCCCGGCACCCGTCGCCGGCGGCCGCTGCCGGGACGCCCGCACACGTGCCCCCTCGGGGGGCGAGGGCCGAGGAGGCCGTCACATGTCCCAGGAAGCCGTGCCGGAGCAGGCCGCCGTGCCTGCGCAGCCCAAGGGTCTGCTCCAGCAGATGGAAGAGTTGATGGCTGCCCTGAACGCGGACCTGTCCCAGCTCGACGCGGACCTCTCGGCGCCGCGTGCCGCTGCCGCGGATGAGAGCGAGCCCGCCTGACCTTCTCCGAGCCACGAACCCGACGCCCGGCCATCCCTTTCCGGCCGGGCGTTCGCCATGTGCAGGGGCTGTGCCCTTCGGCCTCTTGGCGTGCGTCGTGCGGCCGCGGGTGAGTTGTTCGGCCGCGGGTGAGTGGGGGTTGCTCGCGCAGTTCCCCGCGCCCCTGAAAAACCCGGGGCGACCCCTGCTTCACGGGGAGCTGGGAACCGCGCGAGCCATCACGAACCCGCCGCGCCCGAACGACTCACCCCGCCGCCGTGTCTCTCTCCGACAGGACCTGGTCTCTCACCGCCAGCCGCCGCAGCATCTCCAGCACCCGGTCCCGCGCCTCGTCCGCCGCGTCGATCGCCTCCATGCACTGCCAGTACGTCGCCTCGTCATCCGCCCCGCTCGCCAGCCCCACGAGCGCGATACCGACCTCGCCCAGCAGGCCCCCGAGCCGCAGCAGCGACTCGTGGGCGTCGCCCAACTCGGTGAGCTGGGCGGCGCGTAAATCGCCCACGCCGAGCGGCGGGGCGCCGAGTATGCCGCAGCCGCTGCCCGCCAGCTCGGTCAACCCCAGGGCCTCGCCGCGCAGTTCGGGAGGCCCCGAGACCGCGAGGCGGCTGCCGATCGCCTGCGCGAGGGCATAGGACTGCCACGCCTCCGCCATGATCTGAGGTCCCTCGACGCTGCCCGCCAGAGCACGCCTGCTCGCGAAGATGAGCCGCACCGCATCCATGCGCTGCCCCCGACTGTCCCGACGCGCTCTCACACGTCCGTCCGAACTCCTGCCTGTTCATTACCCACAGTGAGGGCCGCTGAGACAGAAAGCCAGAGGAAGCCGGAAATCTGTGGATAACAAGTCGACTGTGGACAACATTTCAACTCCGGAGAGTGACAACCGGATGGACGGACTCCTCCCCGAGCCGCGTCAGGGCTTCCCCGGCGCCGGAAATCTCCGTTCGTTGCGGTCGATCTTCGCATCCAGGGCCGACAGCGGATCGATCCCCAGCACCTCGCAGAGCTGCAGCAGATAGGCGAGCACATCGGCGACTTCGTCGGTGACCCGGTGGGCGGTGTCCGGGTCCGACATCACGCGCGTGGACTCCTCCGGCGTCAACCACTGGAAGATCTCGACGAGTTCGGACGCCTCGACACTCAGGGCGGAGACCAGGTTCTTGGGCGTGTGGTACGGCTGCCAGTCCCGGGCGGCGGCGAACTCGGCGAGCCGCCGCTGCAGGGTCGCCACGTCGAGTTCTCGCGCGGATTCAGGATCTTTCACGGTTCAGGTGTACCACCGTCACCCCCGCCACCCGGGCGGCCCAGGACGCGTCGCTCACCGCGCCGACCAGCCGGATGTGTCCTCGGTCGCACATCCGCGCCGCCAGCCGCACCAGCTCCAGGGCCTGACTCGGGTCCAGGGCGTGGTCGAAGCCGTCGGCGAGGACCGTGAGCGTCTGCAGCGCCGCCGGCACCTCCGCGACCGTATCGACCTCCAGTACCCCGGGCCCGGTGAACAGCACCAGGGCCAGCGCGAGATACCTCAACTCCCCGTCCCCGAGCAGGCCCAGGGCGGTCCGCACCCCGTCACCCCGGTCCAGCACCGCCCGTACCGCGCCGTCGCGCAGCGGCTCGGCCAGCAGGTCGAGGACCGGCCCCGCACAGCCGTCGCGGAGGGCGGCGACGAGCAGCGCGTGCCGTCGGCCGCACTCCGTCCGCGTGCGCCACAGCACGTCGGCGAGGTTGTCGCAGCCCCGGAGCAGCCGCCCGGAGCCGAGCGGCACGGCGGCGCGCATCCGGGCCGGGCGCGGCTCGCAGGCGTAGACCGAGCGGAGCGCGACCACCATCTGCTCAGCGGCGGCGAGCACTTGGCGCTGGCCGTCCGTCTTCCCGGCGACGCGGAGCGGGAGCAGCGCCGTACCGAGCCGGTCGTCGGGGAGCGGGCCTCGGGTGACCGGGGCCGCACCCGCCGTGTGCCAGGCGGCCTGGACGACGGGGCGGCTCGGATCGACCAGCGCGGTCTCCAGCAGGGTCCGCCCGCCGGCCGTCAACCGCTCGCCCACGATGCGGAGTTCGGGCTCGGCCTGGACGGCGACGTCGAGCCGTACGGGGCCTTCGGGGCCGTCGACCGTGCAGCCGATGCGGAAGCCACGCCGCCGCTGGGCGTCGGGCCGGGCCCGCTCGGGCACACAGCTCACCGGGTCGGGGAAGGCCTCGCCGAGGTGGGCGCCGCCGCCGAGCCGCGCGAGCGCCTCGTACGCCCGCAGGGCGGTGGTCTTGCCGGTGCCGCTGCGCCCCGCGAGGAGGGTCAGCGGTCCCAGGGGGAAGACGGCGTTCCGGTGCCCGGCGAAGGCGGAGAGCCGCAGTTCGGTGACGCTCGGCCGCTCCGGACGCGCTCCGGCGTCCGCGCCGGGCAACACCGACGACAGGGATGACACGGTCATATGTGGACAGTAGGGGCCCACTGATCAGGCAAACCGTTCCGCCCAGTGGATCTTCCTACGATCGGGGGAGCGCCCCGACCCGGCCACGGGCGCCCTGACCCGGTCGGGAGCGCCCCGCAGCGAGCGGGAGCGCTCCGCGCCGGGCGTCACACCCCGGGAACCCCGGCGCCCTCCATCAGCCCCCGCACCTCGGTGCCGGGCGGCGTGAGAAGGAACACGTTCCGGTCGACGCGGTGCATTCCGCTGGCGAGGCCGAAAACCACCCCCGTGCTGAAATCCAGCACGCGCTTGGCGGTGTCGCTCTCCGCGCCGGACAGATCCAGCAGCACCGGAACGCCCGCCATCAGCGTTTCCGCCACCTCACGGGCGTCCGCGAAGACGTTGACGCGCAGGACCACGAAGCGGCGTCGGGCCTCGGTCTCGGCTTCCGGTATGGTCCGGTGGCCGACTGCGGACGGCCAGGCGTCCCGACCCCGCAGCGGCACGACCTGGGCGAGCCCCTCCCACTGTTCGTCGGTGACATCGTGGCTGTTCACCCTGTTCACCGGCCCTCCCCCTGGCTCGCACTGAATGACTGCATCAGCCAATTCTTACGCATGGTCACCCGTTCGGCCCAACAGCGACACGGACCGCGACACCCCGGTCCGGTACAACGGCCGGATCCGGCCCTCACAGCCCCTTGCGCCGCCGTGTGTGGCGGGCGTAACGCCTCATGATCAGGTCATGTGACATCGGCGTAACGGGCAATTCGTACGATCGGGTCCGCCGGGCAGTGACTCGGACGCTGAGCGGAAGCCGACCGGCCGCCGTACCAGACAGCGACCGGGCAGCGGGCCGGGCGACGATCGCCAGGACCGGCCCGACCGGCCGGACCGACCGACCGGACACCCCGGACGCCGACAGAAAGGGGCCGCCCGTGGCCGCACAGGGCCCGCAGAGCACCACCACCCAGGTGCGGACCGTGTGCTCGTACTGCGGTGTCGGCTGCGGCATGCTCCTCGACGTCGGGATGGGTCCCGACGGCCGGCGTACGGTCCTGAAGGCGTCCGGCGACAAGTCCCACCCGGCGAACTTCGGCCGCCTGTGCACCAAGGGCGCGACCACGGCCGACATGCTGGCCGCACCGGGCCGCCTCACCACCGCGCTCGTGCGTGACGACCGGGGCGACGAGCCCGTCCCCGCGCCCGTCGGCGACGCGATCGCCGAGACCGCCCGGCGGCTGCGCGCGATCATCGACGAGCACGGGCCCGACGCGTTCGCCTTCTACGTCTCCGGCCAGATGAGCCTCGAAGCCCAGTACCTGGCGAACAAACTGGCCAAGGGCTTCATCCGCACCAACCAGATCGAGTCGAACTCCCGGCTGTGCATGGCGAGCGCCGGCACGGGCTACAAGCTGTCGCTGGGCGCGGACGGACCGCCCGGCTCGTACGAGGACCTCGACAAGGCGGACGTCTTCCTCGTCATCGGCTCGAACATGGCCGACTGCCACCCGATTCTGTTCCTGCGGATGATGGACCGGGTGAAGGCGGGCGCGAAGCTGATCGTCGTCGATCCCCGGCGGACGGCGACGGCCGAGAAGGCGGACCTCTTCCTGCAGATACGTCCCGGTACGGATCTGGCCCTGCTCAACGGGCTTCTCCATCTGCTGCACGTCGACGGGCACACCGACCCCGACTTCATCGCCGCCCACACCGAGGGCTGGGAGGCGATGCCCGACTTCCTCGCCGAGTACGCGCCGGACGCCGTCGCCGGGATCACCGGCATCCCGGCGGACGACATCCGGGAGGCCGCGCGGCTGATCGGCGAGGCCGCCGAGTGGACGAGCTGCTGGACGATGGGGCTCAACCAGTCCACGCACGGCACCTGGAACACCAACGCGCTCGTCAATCTGCACCTGGCGACCGGCGCGATCTGCCGCCCGGGCAGCGGCCCGTTCTCGCTCACCGGCCAGCCCAACGCCATGGGGGGACGCGAGATGGGCTACATGGGCCCGGGGCTGCCGGGCCAGCGGTCCGTGCTCGTGGAGGAGGAGCGGGCGTTCGTCGAGGAGCTGTGGGAGCTGGCCCCGGACACCCTCCGCGAGGACGGGGTCGGCAAGGGCACCGTCGAGATGTTCCAGAAGATGGCCGACGGGGAGATCAAGGCCTGCTGGATCATCTGCACCAACCCGGTCGCCTCCGTCGCCAACCGCAAGACCGTGATCGAGGGGTTGGAAGCCGCCGAGTTCGTCGTCACGCAGGACGTCTTCGCCGACACCGAGACCAACGCGTACGCCGACGTCGTCCTGCCCGGCGCCCTGTGGACCGAGTCCGAGGGTGTCCTCATCAACAGCGAGCGCAACCTCACGCTGGCCGCCCCCGCCGCCGACCCGCCGGGCGAGGCCATGGCCGACTGGCGGATCATCGCGGCCGTCGCCCGGGAGATGGGGTTCGAGAAGGGGTTCTCGTACGACAGCGCCGAGCAGGTCTTCGAGGAGATCAAGCGGGCGTGGAACCCGAAGACCGGGTGGGATCTGCGGGGTGTGACGTACGAGCGGCTGCGGTCGGGGTCCGTGCAGTGGCCGTCCGCCTCACAGGACGGACCGGCGCGGAATCCGATCCGGTACGCGGAGGCGGGCGCGGACGGGGGGCTCCTCTTCCCCACCGCCAGTGGGCGGGCCGTGTTCCACGCGCGACCCCACATGCCGGCCGCCGAGATGCCGGACGACGACTATCCGTTCGTGCTCAACACCGGGCGGTTGCAGCACCAGTGGCATACGCTGACGAAGACGGGCAAGGTCGCCAAGCTCAACAAGCTGAACCCCGGGCCGTTCGTGGAGCTGCATCCTCAGGACGCGCGCGAACTGGGCGTTCAGGACGGCGACTCCGTGGAGGTCGCGTCACGGCGGGGGCGGGCCGTGCTGCCGGCGGTGGTGTCGGACCGGGTGATGCCCGGGTGTGTGTTCGCGCCGTTCCACTGGAACGACCTGTTCGGGGAGTACCTGAGCATCAACGCGGTGACGAGCGACGCGGTGGATCCGCTTTCGTTCCAGCCGGAGTTGAAGGTGTGTGCGGTGTCGCTGGCGAAGGTGGCGGCGCCGGTACAGGTACAGGCGCAGGCACAGGCACCGGTCGAGGCCAGGCCTGCGGCGACGTTGGTGCCGACGGCGGTCGCCCCCGGCGCGAACCCGTTCGGTCTCGAACCCTCACCGCCTCCCGTCCTCTCCGCCCAGGAGCGCCAGTACCTCACCGGCTTCCTCGCCGGGCTCGGCTCCGGGGTGCAGGGCGTGCCCGTGCTGCCGGCCGACGCGCCGTTCAGTGCGGAGCACGCGGTGTGGGTGAACGGGGTGCTCGCCGGGATGTACTCACGGACGGCCGCCCCGAGCGCGGCGCCCGTCGCCGCCGAACCCACCGGGCGTGAGGTCGTGGTGCTGTGGGCCTCGCAGACCGGGACCGCCGAGGAGTTCGCGGTGGCGGCGGCCGAGCATCTGGGGGCCGCAGGGCACCGGGCGACGCTGGTCGGCATGGACGAGGCCGAACCCGACCGACTGCCGCGCGGGGCCGACCTGTTGCTGATCACCAGCACCTTCGGGGACGGCGACGCCCCCGACAACGGCTCCGGTTTCTGGGACGCGCTCTCCCACCAGGAGGCCCCCCGCCTGGATGGCGTGCGCTACGCCGTGCTGGCCTTCGGGGACTCCTCCTACGACGACTTCTGCGGGCACGGCCGCCGGCTGGACGCCCGCCTCTACGAGCTGGGCGCCGTGCGCCTGGCCCCGCGTACGGACTGCGAGCCGGACTACGAGCCGTCGGCGGACGCCTGGCTCGGCCAGGTCATCACCGCGCTCGGCACGGGTGCGGGTGCGGGCATGGGCGCGGGCTCCGACACGGTCACGGCTCCGGGAGCGGGTCCGCAGGCCGCCCCCACCGCCGCGCCCACGCCCCTCACCCGCTCCGCCAAACCCGCGCCCGCCGCCGCCCGGCTGGTCGGCAACCGGCTGCTCAGCCTGCCCGGGGCCGGCAAGGAGGTGCGCCGGTTCACCTTCGACACCAGCGGGACGGGGCTGTCGTACGAGGCGGGCGACGCGCTCGGGGTGCAGCCGGTCAACTCCCTGGACCTGGTGGCGGAGTGGCTGGCGGTGACGGGTCTGGACGGCTCGACTCCCGTAGGCGTCAACGGGGTTGGTGAGGTGCCGTTCGCCGAGGCGCTGCACCGGCACCTCGACATCACCCGGATCACCTCGGACCTGCTCCGCTTCGTCTCCGAACACACCCGGGACAACCGGGAGTTGAAGAAGCTGATGCGCCCGGACAACAAGGACGGGCTGGCACAGTGGTCATGGGGCCGGCAGGCCGTGGACGTGGTGGCGGAGTTCGCCGTCCGGGCCTCCGCGCAGGAGTGGGCCGGTGTCTTCAAGCGGCTCCAGCCCCGGCTGTACTCCATCTCGTCGAGCCCGCTGGTCGACCCGCACCACGTCTCGCTGACGGTGTCGGTGGTGCGGTACGAGAACCTGCACGGGCGCCCGCGCGGCGGGGTCTGCTCGCCGTTCCTCGCGGACGGCGAGGCGGACCTGGAGGTGCCGGTATTCGTGCAGCGTTCACCGCACTTCCGGCCGCCGGCCGACCCGGCGACGCCCATGATCATGGTCGGCCCCGGCACCGGGGTCGCCCCGTTCATCGGTTTCCTCCAGGAGCGGCAGGCCCTCGGCCACCGGGCGCCCAACTGGCTGTTCTTCGGGGAACAGCACCGGGCGACGGACTTCTACTACGAGGCGGAGCTGACGGCTCTTCAGGAGACGGGTGTGCTCAGCCGGTTGGACACCGCCTTCTCCCGTGACCAGCGCGCGAAGGTCTACGTCCAGGACCGTATGCGCGAGCACGGCCCCGAGCTGTGGCACTGGCTCCAGGACGGCGCCCGCTTCTACGTCTGCGGCGACGCCTCCCGTATGGCGAAGGACGTCGACCAGGCCCTGCGGGACATCGCGGTCACGCACGGCGGGATGACCGAGGGCGAGTCCGCCGCGTATGTGAAGCAGCTCGCGACGGAGAAGCGGTACGTGCGGGACGTGTACTGATCCCGCCCGCCGTCGGGGCCGTGTACGTGATCCGCCCGCCCTCGGGGCCGTGTACTCCGTCCGCCCGCCCTCGGCTCAGATCCAGCCCTGCTGCCACGCGTGGTGCGCCGCCGCGTGGCGCGTGGGGGCGCCCAACTTGGACCTCGCGGCGGAGAGGTAGTTGCGGACCGTGCCCTGGGCCAGGTGCACCTCGGTGGCGATCTCGACGACCGAGGCACCGGTGCGGGCGGCACGCAGGACCTGTAGTTCGCGGTCGCTGAGCGGGCAGTCGTCCTCGGTGAGGGCGGAGGCGGCGATGTCCGGGTCGACGGAACGGCGGCCGGCAGCGACATCGCGGATGATCTCCGCCAGCCAGCCGGGCGGCGGCGGTGGTCTTCGGTACGAAGCCGCGTACGCCGGCGGAGCGGGCCCGGCCCAGCACCGCCGGGCGGGCGTGCCGGGTGACCAGGACGACACGGGTGGGCGGTTCGGCGCCGATCTCCTCGGTTGGTGTTCCTCGTGTGAGTCCAGTCGAGCGTGCCCGCCGGGCCTCCCGGCCCCGGGACGCCGCCCCGCCCGCGTCTCGACGGCCGGCGCGACGCCCCGGGGCCCAACGACTTTGCCATCTCTTTACAACGCACCCCGAGGCTGTCTCGTCTCTCCGCTCGACAAACCGTCCGACGAAACCAGACGAGAGAGAGCGACCCATGCGCCGCACCTTCCTCAGTGCCACGGCACTCGCCTTCACCGCCGTGCTGGCGACCGCGCTGCCCGCGTTCGCCGACGACACGGCCCCGACCCCCGTACCCAAGGAGACCTCCAAGACGCCGACCCCGGCCCCGTCCACCCTGGCGCCGACCAAGGACGCCCCCACTGAGGCTCCGGGCAACGGCGGTGACTCCCCGGTGCCGAGCCAGGTCCCCGTCGTACCCAGTGGCGCTCCGGACACCGGTGCGACGACGGAGTCAGAGGGGTCCAACGCGGGCGTCCTGGCCGGGACGGGCGCCACCGCGGTGCTCCTCGGCGGCGGCGCGGCCGTCGTTCTCGTACGCCGTCGGCGGGCGAACGGGGCGTGACCTTGTTCTCCAGGCGCGCCTTCGCCGCCGCGGCGACGGCCTCGCTGCTCGTGGGCTGCTCCGGCCGGCGAACCGACCACGCCACGACCGCACCCTCCACGGACACGGCCCCGCTCCCCTCCGCGCCATCAGCCACCGACGCCGCGCGCCCGCTCGGCCGCTCGGTCCCGGTCAGACTGCTGATACCGGCCATCGAGGTCGACACCCCGGTCATCCGGCTGGGGCTGGCCCGGGACGGCACCGTGGAGGTGCCGCCGGTCACGGCGCACGACCGCGCGGGCTGGTACGAGCACTCGCCGACACCGGGTCAGACCGGGCCGTCGGTGATCCTCGGCCATGTCACGGTCGGCCGTTACGGGGACGGGGTCTTCCGTCGGCTCGCGCTCCTGCGGCGGGGCGAGCGGATCGAGGCGCGCCTGGAGAACGGCACGACCGCGGAGTTCACCGTCGACAGCGTACGGACGGTCGCCAAGGCCGACTTCCCGACGGACGAGGTCTACGGGAACGTGGACCGCCCCGCGCTGCGCCTCATCACCTGCGGCGGCCCCCGCACCGGTGACGAGTACCGCGACAACGTGATCGCCTTCGCCACACTGGACTCCATGACCCCGTGACCCACCACCACGTCGCGCACCCGCCACCAACCACCCCTTCCTCCTTGCCACTTGTCGCACCGTCACGACCATGGAGAGCGTTGAAACGGTCCCGTGAGAAGGCCGCGTCCGAGCTGTTCGCCGCCCTCTACCCCCGCCTCGCCGGCTGGTGCCGTCGGCTGGTCGACGACGACGAGACGGCCCACGAGATCGCGTCGGAGGCGTTCACCCGGCTCTGGGCCCGCTGGACGTCCGTGGCGGAGCCGCACGGCTTCCTCTACGTCACCGCGGCCAACCTCGTACGCGACCACTGGCGCAAGCTCGAACGCGAACGCAAGGCGATGCACCGGGCCACCGTCGAGGCCGCGGTACGCCCACTGCCCGACCACGCCGAACAGTCCGACCCCTCGGTCCGGCTGCTCGTGCAGTCGCTGCCGGAACGGCTGCGCGTCCCGATCCTGCTGCACTACTACGCTGACATGCCGATCCGGGAGGTGTCCGCGCTGACCGGACGCAAGGAGGGAACCGTCAAGGCCGACCTCCACGCGGCCCGCGAACTGCTCCGCGCCCACCTGAGGAGAAGCCTTGATCACACACCCTGACGACGGGCCGGACTTCGAGCCCGACGACCCCCTCACGGTCATCCTGCGTCCCCCCTCCGACCACCTCGGCCCACCCCCCGGCCGCTACGAGACGATCCGCCGCACCGCCGCGCGCCGCCGCCTCCTCCGCGCCGCGGCCGGCGCCGCCGCCACCTGCGCGGCCGTCGCCCTCATCGCCCTCCCCCTGCACTTCTCCGGGACGGACACCCCCACGCCCCCCTCGGTCCCCCTGGCCCCGCCTCCCGCGACCAGCCCCTCCCCCGTCCCCCCGTCCCACCGCCCCACCGAGGAACCGGCGACCCCCGTCCCCTCAGCTCCACCCTCCGGACCCACCGAGCCCACCGCGACACACGCCCCCACGGCCCCACCCGCGCCATCGGCCCCACCCACGCCCTCGACCGTGCCCTCGGCGCTGCCCGGCACCCGGCCCTGAGGCCCGAGCCCTGGTTTCCAAGGCGGCAACGAAGGTGACACACCCCCCGCGTTTCAGACCTCGTGCAGCCTCACCACGCTCGGCCGCCTCGCCACCGGTCTCGGCGTCCCGGTCACGGCACTGTTCCGGGGCGTCGACGCCGACCGCGAGGCGGTCTTCGTACCGGCTGGCCAGGGCGCCCGCATCGCCCGCCGCGGCAGCCGCGTCGGCCACCTCTACGAACTCCTCGGCGCCCTGCGCGGCCCGCACAAGCGCATGGAGGCCGTCCTGGTCACGCTGACCGAGCAGAGCGAGGTCTTCCCCCTCTTCCGGCACCCCGGAACCGAGCTCCTCTACATGCTGGAGGGCGAAATGGTCTACGGCCACGGGGAGGCCGGCTACACCATGCGCCCCGGAGACGCCCTCCAGCTGGACGGGGAGGGCGCCCACGGTCCACAGGAACTGGTGGAACTCCCGATCCGCTTCCTTTCCGTCACGGCGTACGGCGACCACGCCCTGGACTGACGCGTGTCCTGGGCGGTGTGGCGCGGCTCGCCGGGCTTCCGGCTACAGGTTCGGCTTGGCGGCGCTGATGTCGCCGAGCGCGGATTCCGGATCCCGTTCGATGGCCATGTCACCGAGGGAGACGATGCCCACCGGCCTGCCCTCGTCGACGACCGGGAGTCGCCGCACGGCATGCTCCCGCATCAGCCGCGCCGCGTGGTCCAGGTCCTCGTCCGGGCCCACCGTGACCAGGTCCTCGCTGCAGGCATGGACCACTGTGGTCTGTTCGGGATCGGCACCCTCCGCGACCGCCCTCACCACCAGGTCGCGGTCGCTGACGAGCCCGCGGAGCCGGTCACCGTCGGTCACCAGGACGGCTCCGAGGTCCTGGTCGCGCATCAGCTGGGCCACCGACCTCACGGATGCCTGCGGTTCCACTGTCAAAGGTGCGCTCGTCATGATGTCGCGTACGTGCTGAGCCATGGCGCTTGCCTCCTCCGGGGGTGTCGAGGTCTTCGCACCGCCGGGTACCCGATCGTCCCCGGTACCCACCTCGTCGTACCGGAACATCCGCCGATCCTGGGTACCCGGGGCTGAGCGGCGGTGTCCGTATCGCCGCCCGAGAGGAGTGAGTGTCATGACGACTCCTGATCCCGACCCGAGGCGCACCCCGGGAATCCCCCCGGGCGGCAGCACACCGCCCGGTGAGACCCCGCCTGCCGAGGGCGGCACTTACGGCATCTCCCATCCGGAACCGCCCGCACCGAGCAAGGGGTGGGCAGCGACGCCCCTCCTCCTGATCATGATCGTGGTGGCCCTGGTGGTGATCGGTCTGATCGGCATGGCGGTGATCCTGATCGCCTGACCGTCCCGCACACCCTCAGGGACGCCGCCAGGCGTCGTCCGGGAGATGGCTGCCCGCCTGCGGCCCCATCCGCAGCATGCCTCCGTCGACCACCCAGGAGGCGCCCGTGACATAGGACGCTCCAGCGCTCGCGAGGAAGGCGATCACGGCCGCGACCTCCCGTGCGTCGCCGGGACGCCCCAACGGCACGCCGGGCCGTCGCTCGGCGGTGACGTCGGTGTCCTCCTGGCCGGTCATCGGCGTGGCGATCTCTCCGGGAGCGACCGCGTTCACGGTGATCCCGTGCTCGGCCAGTTCGAGCGCCATGACCTGGGTGAGCAGCCCGAGCCCGCCTTTGGCGGCGCAGTACGGCGCCGCCCCCACACGCGGCTGATGCTCATGGACGCTGGTGACGTTGATGATCCGGCCGCCGTCACCCTGGGCGATCATCCGGCGGGCGGCGCGCTGAGCGCACAGGAAGGGCCCCACCAGATCGACGTCGAGGACTTGGCGCACGGTGCTGAGATCCAGGTCGAGGAAGGGCGTCATGGTGCCGGTCCCCGCGTTGTTGACCAGCACGTCGACCCTGCCGAGTCGCTCGGCCAGCCGGTCCATGACGTCGGCGGCCTCCGGCAGCCGGGTGAGGTCCAGCTGCTCGACCTCGGCCCGGCGCCCCGTCTCCCGCACCTCGTCGGCGGTCCGCTGTGCCCCTTCGCGGTCGCGGTGCCACGTGATGCCCACGTCCATACCGGCTTCGGCCAGCCGGACGGCGGTGGCGCGCCCGATCCCGGAGTCGGAACCGGTGATCAGGGCCACGGGGGCGGGGTGAGGGTGCGGGGCGGTGCGAGTGTCCGGGGCGGCGTGAGGGTCCGGGGCGGCTTGGTGCGTCTGCATGGCGACTCCGAGGGGGGATGGCTCCGGCGAGTGGCCGACAGCAGCGTAGGACGGTTCGACGCAATGCCCCTGTGCCACACGCCGCCGTGGCTGAGCTCGCGGGAACTGCCGTGCTGTCGCGGCTGCCTCACAGGGACACTTCGGCCAGGTCCGCCAGCAGAGCCTCGGCCACCAGTTCCTCGACCACGGCCGTGCCGTGTTCGGCCATGGCGCGGGTCAGTTCGGGGTCCCAGGGCGCTTCGGTGAGGCGGCCGGGCTGAGGACCGTTCGGTGTGCGGGCGACTGCGGCACGGTAGTCCTCGGCCGTCATCCGCCAGGGCCGGGCCGGCGTCTTGTCCAGGAGGTACGCGGCGATGCGGATGCCTTCACCGTCGAAGTCGCCGTGGTAGCGGAGGACGGCGCCGTGGTCCGCCAGGAGGCGGAGGAGGTGGACGGCCGCGCTGTTGGGCCAGCCGGACGTGCACACGAGCGGCGGGCAGGCGGCACCGAAGCGGCGTACGGCGAGCGCCAGGATGCTGGGGTTCTCCACGGCATGGACCACGGGCGCGGGGGCGGCGGCGAGGGTGAGTTCTCCCGGGGCCCGCAGTTGGGCGAGGGTCAGGCAGGCGGCCTGACCGGCTTCGGCGCAGACGCGGACCACACGGGCGAGCGGGCCGTCGCCGACCGGGCGCAGTCCGCCGACGAGCACGGTGGCGGACAGGTCGTCGTCGGCGACACCCGCGCGGGTCCACAGAGCGCGCCGGTCAGCCGCGGACTCGGGTGGAGCCGTGTCGTGGAGGGTCGCCAAAGCGCGCAGGACGAGGGTGGACAGACGGGTGTCGTCGTCCAGGGCATGGGAGTCGCCCTTCAGGACCCGGGCGGCGAACACCGGCAACGGCTCGGCCCGGGCCGGGAGTGCGGCAAGGACGGTCAGTGCGTCGACGAGCAGGCTTCGGGTGCGTTCCGCCGAGCCACCGACCAGGCCGGTCGCTCGGCAGGACACCGCCCAGTCGGCGAGCGCGGGCTGGGCCCGCACGACGTCATGACCGTCCAACCACGTCCACAACTCGGCGCGTTCGCCGTTCCGGCGCAGCCGTTCGCCTGCGCGGTCGCCGAGAGGGCCGACGAGTCGGGTGACGGTTTCGCGCACCGTACGACCGCACAATTCGGTGACGGCCTCCTCCAGGCGGGCGAGGGGGACCTGGGGACGAACCTCCGGCAGACGGTCCAGGCCCAGGAGGTCGGCCAGGGCCTCGCGCTGGGCGTCGTCGAGCGGTCCGAGACGCACCCGTGTGACGGGGCGACCGGAGGAGAGGCGATCGTGGACCGTGCGCCAGAGCGGGCGGAGTTCGGGGCGGAGCAGGGTGCGTTCGCCCGGGGCGAGGTCCGTGTCCGTGTCCGTGTGCGTGTGCGTGTCCGTGTGCGTGTCCGTGACTGTATGCGGGTCGTGGGTCATCCCGCCTCCAGGTCGACGCCGTTCCAGACGAACCGGACGCTGGTGACCGCGTCGTCGTTCCCGTCGGTGAGGAGTTGGTGGACGGCGATGCCCGGCAGTTCGCGGTAGGTGCCCCACTCGTGGTCCGAGGTCACCATGAGGTCCAGGTCGAGTGCGGTGAGCAGGGCGAAGACCTGTCCTCGGTTGACGGTGTCGACACCGACGAAGACCTCGTCCAGCAGGATCGGCCGGGGCGCCAGCGGCACGGCCTCATAGTGGGCGGCGACCGTGGCGAACAACGGCAGGTGCAGGGCGATGGCCTTCTCACCGCCCGAGAGCGCGCCGTGCAGCTTCTTGGTCAGCGGCTGCCAGCCGGTCCCGTTCGCCCGGTCGAGGCGGACGGTGAAGCGGTGCCAGGCGGTGTAGTCGAGCACCTCGCCCAGCTGCTCCTCCCAACCGGCCGCCGTGTCACCGCTCTTGGCCTCCTCGATGCGGGCGCGGAAGAAGGCGTGCAGGGCCTCCCGGTCGGTCTCGGTGACCCGGCCGGGGTCCTTGAGCAGCAGCCGGCGGGCGGTGCGGGTGCTGTCCGGCAGATCCGGACGGACGTCCCAGACGAGTTGGACGGCGACCTTGGAGGCGGTACGCACCCGCTCCAGGTGCCCGTTCATACGGTCGACGAGTTCGCCGGCCTGACGGATGCGCGCCGCGAGATGGCGGCGGATGTCGCCGGTGAGGATCTGGTCGAAGAGGCGCCGCTCGCCGGTGGTGATGTCGTCGCGGCTGCGGTCCCGCTCCTGGGTGAGCGTGGTGAGCAGCCCTGTCGCCCCTACGCGTACGCCGTCCAGGGTGGCGGTGAAGAGCTGGATGTCGTCGTCGGGTTCCAGGTCCAGGTCGGCGCGGGCGCCGAGGTGGCGGCGGGCCTCGTGGACCGCTTCGGACAGGCGGGTCGCGGCGTCGCCCAGGTTGCGCGGGGCGTGCGGGACGCCGGGCCACTGCCCCGCGATGGCGCGGGCCGCTTCCAGCGTGGCCTTGGTGCCGTCCCCGGCGCCGAGCTCCGGTGTGGTTCCGGCGTCCTCGGCCAGACCCACCAGGCACAGGTGCCGGAACCGCTGCGTCGCACCGTCCCGGGTCGCGACAGCCCGCTCACGTCGTTCGGCGTCCTGACCGCTGGTGGCCCGCAGTCCGCCGATATGCCCTTCCAGACGCAGCAGGAGATCGGCCGCCCGGCGGGCCCCCTTTCGGCAGCGGTCCAGCTCGGCGCGGGCCTCGGCGACGCGTGCGACGATCTGCCGGTAGTCCTCGTCGACGGTTGCCTCCACCGCCTCCAGACGAGCCCGCAGACCCGCTGCCTCCGCCTCGGCCGCAGCCGCGTTCTCGGCCTGTTCCTCGGCGGCCCGGCGCGAACGGTCCGCCTGCACGGCCAGCTCGTGGGCCCTGTCGGCCGCGGCGGTCGCGGTGAGACGGGCGTCCACCCAGCTGTCGGCGAGGTCCCGGAACCTGTCGATGTCGGCGGACAGTTCACGCAGCCGGTCGCGGTCGGCGGGCAGTCCGTGTTCCGCGGCCCGGCGGCTGAGCATGCGCAGAGCACCCGCCACCCCGCTCTCGCAGCGCGCCAGACGCGCGGCCGCATCGCGCACGGCGTCGTCCCGGGCCGCCGCCGTCTCCTCGGCTCGATCCCGGTCACGCCGACGGACATCGAGTTCCCGGTGGTCGGGGCGGGCGGCGCGGTCGGCGTCCAGCCGGGCGCGACGCGCCCCGAGGCCGCGCAGCTGGTCGTCCAGCGCGGCGAGGGAGGCGTTCAACTCGCCGATGAGCCGGGTCAGTTCACCGATCCTGCGCTGCCGGGCCCGCTGCCGGGCCAGGGCGCCGATGTGGGCCGGTTCCGGCTTGCTCCAGGTCCCGGTGGCGAGTGCGAGGCGCCAGGCACCGTCGGCGGAGACGGCCGCGGGATGGCCGTCGGACAGGGTCGTGCCGTACGCGATGCCGGCGAGGATGCGGGTCACGGTGTCGGTCGGGACGGGGATGTCCTGTTCGGGCCTCAGCACCTCCAGCAGACTGGGCCCGGGGGCGGCCACGGCGAGGGCCGCCTCGGCCCGCGTGTCGTGCCCCGGCAGCGTGATCCCGTCGTAGGGGCCGACCCACGCGTCCAGGAGGCCCGACGCCTCGAGCGCGGCCTCCACCGACGCCTGAACCGGGAGCGGGACACCTTCGCGGAAGGCGACCAGCCGCCACAGGGGTGCTCCCGCCGTCGCCGTGCGGACGGTCGTGCGGGTGGGCGGGGGCGGAGGCGGGAGGTCGGTCTCGCCGCTGAGCCGACGCGCCTCCTTTTCGAGCCGGCTCCGCTCGTCCGTCAGGCTCCGGCGTGCGGCTCGGGTGGTGGCCTCCGACGTGGTGATCTCCTGCTCCAGCGGGCGGGCGGCTTCTTCCACCAGGGCCGTCACCTCGGACTCGTGCGCGGCTCTGGCCACCAGTTCCCCGATGTCGGCCAGGCGCAGCTCCGTGCAGCCGTCCGCCCAGGCGACCAGCCGTTCCGCCTGTGCGGCGAGTGCGTCGTCCCAGGCAACGGACGCCTCGTCCCGCCGGGCGATCGCCTCGGCGAGTCGGCCGCGCGCCTCGTCCACCAGGTCCTCGGCGGCACCACGGTCGCGTACCGCGCGGTCGTGCTCGTCGATCGCCTCGGTGACGAGGGCGACCTGATGCCGTCGGGCGGTGACCGCGCCCCGGAGCAGCCGACGGGCCTGCCCGGCCCCGTTCTCCCCCACCGTGCGGGTGACCCCGGAGTCCTCGTGCCCACCGCCGCCCGCCGAACGCCCCGGGCCGGCGGGAAGGGGCACGTCAGGATCCACGTCAAGGATCTTCCTGACCTCGTGGTGAACGGACTCCATACCCGCCGCGCGGGCCGACCGGCGTGCGTCCTCGGCGGCCTCGCGCGCGTGCTCGTCGAGTACGCGCGCCCGCCCTGCCACTTCCTCGGAGTGCTCCTGGTCCTTCTCCGCTCCGGCCCGGGCGGCCCGGGCGGTGGCGAGCCGGCGCTCGGCGGCTGCCACCGCGGCATCCGTGCGGCGGCGGAGCCGGTCGAGTTCCTCACCCTGCCGGTACGCGTCGCTCTCCCGCAGGCCTTCGACGGTCTCCTCCAGGGCGTGCGCGCGCAACTCCTGTTCCTCGCGTTGTCCCTGAGCCGCCTCACGTTGCGTCAGTGCCTGTTCGAGCGCCTCGGCGCTCTGGCGGGCGACACGGGTGAAATTGTCCATCTCCGTGGTCGCCGAGATCAGCGCGGCGGCACCGGCACGCAGGACGCGTCGCGCGTAGCCGCGCTGCTGGGAGGCGACAGCCTGCGCCGCCGTCACCTCGTCGTCGAGCCGCTTGAGGTGTTCGCGCTGGCGGTCCAGCCGTTCGAAGCCCTCGGCCAGTTCGGCGATCTCTCCTTCGCCCAAGGGGGGCAGGGCGCGGGACAGCAAGGTGGAGAGCAGGGACGGGTCAAGCCGTTCGGACAGCTTCGGCTGACGCAACTGGAGCAGTGCGGACAGCAGCGACTCGTAACGCTGTGGCCCCATGCCGGCGAAGAGTTCACGGCGTACAGCCGTGCGGTAGTCGGTGGCTGAGGCATGCACCTCGCCTCGGTCGCGGAGAGCTTCGACGAGGGCGGCGCGGGTCAGCGGCTGTCCCGCCTCGTTGACGAGGAGTACGCCGTCGGGGCGGGCGATCCTGGAGCCGGTGGTGAAGTAGTCGGTGTGCACCGTGCTGGTGTGCACACTCGCCTGCAGGCGCGCCCCGCAGCAGAACCACCGCTCGATGCCGTCGTCGCCGACCCGGCGGAACTCCATCCACACGTAGCCGACGCGGGTCTTGCCGGAGGCGCCTTCTCCCAGCAGGTTCCAGTGCATGGTGCGCTCCGAACCGCCGAACGTCGACAGGCGGTTGGGGCGAAGGCTGGCGTCGAAGAGGAAGGGCAGCAGAAGTTCGAGGGCCTTGGACTTGCCCGAACCGTTCTGCCCGCGCAGCAGCAGACGGCCCTGGTGGAAGGTGAAGGTCTCGTCGTAGTAGCGCCAGACGTTGAGGATGCCCGCGCGGTGCGGCTGCCAGCGGCTGCGGACGACGTCCCCCTCTCGCTCCGCCGACTCGGCCGGCTCGGCCTGCTCGACGGACTCCGGCTGCCGTGGGAAGGGGAGCGCCGTCACAGTCACTGCCTGTCTCCTTCGGCTTCCACCTGGTGTGCTTTCCGCTCTCCGGCTTCCGGATCCCCCGCAACCGGATCTCCCACTTCCGGATTTCCCGCTCTTGGATATCCCGCTTCCGGACCTTCCGCTTCCGGGCCTCCCGCTTCCGGGCCTCCCGCTTCCGGGCCTCCCGCTTCCGGGCCTTCCGTTTTCGGACCCGAACCCGCCGTCTCCGTCAAGCGGTAGCGGTACGCGGCCGGGCAGGCGACGACACGACCCCCGTTCCGGCGGGCCAGACCGACATCGCTCAGCACGCGTACGGCGTCGTCGGACAGCCGAGCGGCACCGTCCACGGACTGGTACGCCTTGGCCCAGCGCGGGAAACGGCGCAGCAACTCCGCTCCCGCCTCGGCGAGTTGTTCGGTCAGCAGTCCGCCGGGCGTGGCACACAGCGGCTCCAGGAGCAGCAGGGCGGCGACCCGGGCGGTGGAGGTGTCGTCGGGGAAGCGGACATCGGTGGCGATCCCGTCCGGGTCCACGAGCAGGAAGCCCTCGGCTCGTTCCTCCAGGAGGAATCCGGCCTGCTCGACCGAGCGGCGCAGGATCTGTCGTCCGGTCAGAGACGTGACGTAGGCCAGCTCGTCCTCGGCGAGGTCCGCCCGGTACAGCACGGGGTCGTCGAAGAGCCGACGCAGCACCGAGTGGCGCAGCCTGAGGTTGCGTTGCGCGTCCGTCGCGGCGGTCTCGCCGTGTTCCTCGTCCGTCCTGCTCTCCACGACGACACCTCCGTAGCGGCGCTCCCGCACCAGCCCCGTAAGCAGCTCCTCGAACCGCGCCGGTGCCTCGTCCGGGGGTACGGCGAGCCGGGAGGCGCCGACAGGTGCGGCGGGCAACCGCATCAGCAGCGTGGTGTCCACACGGTAGAGGACCTTCGCCTCAGCGGACTCGACGTACGCCTCGGTCGTCCCGTCCACGGCGCGCAGCACGTCGTAGGACTCCAGCAGCTTCAGTACGTCGACGAACGCCATCCGCTCCGGCCGATGGACCGGGTCGAAGGCGGCCAGCGCCCGGTCGGCCGCGGTGGCCCGCACGACACGGTCGGCGAGCATGCCGATGGTCGTCATGGGCATCGACAGCAACTCGGCCGCCGTCACGCACAGCAGCACATAGCGCCGGCGGTCGAACGGGGCCCGGCCGGAGCGCGCTCTGCGGGCCGGGCGGGAGCCGTCCTGATCCGCGCGAACCTTGGTGAGGCGGGCGTAGCCGCGGCGGGGCTCCACCACCAGGCTCCAGCCGCAGGTGTAGTCGAACCACTGGGCCAGCGGCTCGCGACGGCGTCGTACGAGTGCGAAGCCGGCCTGGTCGGTGGCCTCGGTGAGCAGGGGGCGAGCCAGCAGGAGGCGGATGGCGCGGGCAACTTCCTCCCGCTCGGCGGCGGCGAGTTGGTTGGCGAGCGTACTCATCCCGCCGCCTCCTCTCCCGCTGTCTCCTCCCGCGCGGCGCGGGGGGCCGGGAAGGCATGCGCTCCGCCCGACGCGGTGATGTGGACGGCGTAGTCGGGCCCGGCGAGGGAACCCCGCGCGGTACGCAGTACGGCGGTGTGCTCGTCGGGTGGCGGCGACAGCGTGATCTCCACGCGGCCGTCTCCCGTCGTGGTGCGCCGCAGTCCATCCGCGTCCGGCCGGGCGGACAGGGCCCGGCCCAGCAGATCGAGCAGGCGGTCGAAGACCACGGGGTCCAGCGCCCCGAAGGAGGACAGCCGTACGGGACCTTCCGTCTGCAGTGCCTGCCAGGCATGAGCGAGTTCCGCCCGCTCCGCGCGGGCCCGCTCGGCGCGCTCCGCCCTGACCGCCGCGACGTCCCGCACCCTGGCGGTGCGGGTGAAGCGCTCCGTTCTTCCGCTGGTCCGCAGCAGTGCCGACACCTCCACCGGAGGGGCCTCGGACCAGGAGTGGGACGACGGGATCAACTCCGGGTCGGGGTGGGCGAGATGAGCGTGGCGCGCCGGGCCGAGGCCGAAGGCCGTCGACCACAGCCGGTGCAGATCCTCTTCAGCCGGGGCCGCGGCGAACCAGCGCGCCAGCTCCCGGAAGTCCTGCACGGCGCTGGAGGAGCGGCGGCGCGACTCGTTGATCCGCTCCAGGACCTGCAGGAGCGAGACGATGGCCCGCCGGGCGATGTCGTGCAGCTGCTCGATGCGGGGCCGCGCCCCGTCGTCCGGCAGGAACCATGCCCGCAGGCCCGCCCAGCGTGCCCGCCTGCTCTCCAGCCAGCCGGCCGCGGGATCCTCACCGGCCACCGGCGGCAGCTCGGCCCCGCGCAGTGCCCGCTCGCGCAGTACGGCGATGCCCTGCTCCTCCACCCGGGCCACGGCGGCAGCGACCGTCTGCCCGCGCCGGTCGAGGTTGACCAGGAACTCCTGGAGGTACGCGACGGTGGCGGCCTTGACCTCGCGAAACACCTCCAAGTCCGTGCCTTCGGCACGCAGGAGGCGCTGCAGCTCGCCGTTGAACGCCTTGGTGTTCTCCACCAGGGCCTCCAGATGCCCCTCCAGCTCCCGCAGCGTGCTGAAGATCCGACGATCGGCCGAGGCGGGTTCGCCGGACAGCAGGCACAGTTCGTCGAGCCGGTCGGCGATCGCCTCCAGCACGGCCGTCTGCAGCGCCCCTGTGGAGGCGAGAACCTCCATCGCGTGCCGGACTCCGGCGAGGGCGGCCTCACCCCGGCGGGTCAGCGAGTACTGCAGGTTGCGCCGCTCGTACTCCTCGGCCGTGCGGTAGTTCTCCGCGTGGTTGTGCACGACGTCCAGGAGCTCCCACTGCACGAGCCGCCTGAGCGCGTCATGCAGTTCCTCGTCCTCCACCGCCGCCGCCCAGCCCACCCCGCGCAACCGCTCGCGCACCGCCTGGAGTCCCAGTGCCGTCTCCAGGTGCTCGCCGGCCATGCCGAAGACGTCCAGCACCGCCCCGTACAGATCGGACCTCTCCACCGTCGTGAACCGGAACATCTCCGGTGGAACCCTGCGCACGCCCGTCGCCCCTCCCCACCGCCTCGGCGGCATCCGGGGTCCACCGTAGAGGGCGGCCGGTCCGGCGTCTCCTCAACGACTACCGGCGGTTGCCGCGGGATCACCCGGCAGAGGGCCGGGGCTCGCCGTAACCGCTCGCGCGCCTCTGGGGATTTGTCGGGTCCTCGCCGAAGAGGTGACCGTCCGCCCACCGGCCGGTCCCGCGTCGCCGTGACCGCGGGCTCCGCCGCGTCCGGCGCCCGGTCAGTCGTCGCGCTCCGCGCCGATGAGGACGAAGGCCATCGTGACCGGCTGGTCACCGCGGTTGTGCCAGGCGTGGCGGGTGCCGTTCTGGATCACGATGTCCCCTGCCGAGAGGGGGGTGCAGTGGCCGTCGTCGAGTTCGAGGACGATGTCGCCCTTCAGCACGATGCCGTAGTCCACGGTCGGCGTCGTGTGGGTGCCGTCGGGCTCGAAGAGCTCCGCGAGGCCGGGTGAGTCGGCCAGGGCTTCCTGGCCGTAGGCGACGGGGTCGAACGCCGGGTCGGCCATGGCGGTGTCCGGCGGGAAGGTCAGGACGATGAAGCGCGTGCCGCCGGGTGCCGGGAGGAGGCTGGTGACCTTCGGTGTGGGGTCCTCCCCCGTCCGGCTGACGCGTTCTCCGGGTTCGGTGGCCCACGGCAGCCGGGACACCCAGCCCGGCAGGCTGGTGAACTCCCGGCTGCGGGGGACGGGGCCGTCGCTGACGACGACCGACCTGCCGTTCTCGTCGTGGCCGGTGACGACTCTGCGCATGTGTCTCTCCTCGGTCGGGTCCGTCGGGTCCGTCAGGTCCGTCAGGTGCGACGGCCCCGACGAAGCGTTTCGGTCAGTCGGGCCGGCCGCTGGCGGGCCGGGCCGGGGTCTCGAACGCGGCCTCCCAGGCGTCCAGGACGTCCGCCGGTGTCGGGGCGGGCGCCCGCAGCAGGACCGCCGCGACCGTGCGGACGAACAGCCGGTGCCCGTCGTCCGTGAGGTACTCCGCCGGGGACTTGCCGTCCACGCGCGCGAGCAGCAGCGCCGGGAGCAGTGACGCGACGCGCGCCTCGAGGGCCGGCCGGGGCTCCCAGTCGACGCAGCGGACGTACGCCTCGACCAGTGCCCGTGCGGATCGGAGGAGTTCGGCTCGGTGCCCGGGTAGCACCAGGCTCTTGAGGAGCAGATGGTTGACGCAGAAGGCCAGGTCGAACGCGGGGTCCCCGTACCAGGCGCACTCGGCGTCGAGGAGTACGGGCCCGGCCGGGCCGATGAGGATGTTCTTGGGGCTGACGTCGCCGTGCACCAGGGCCAGGTGGGTCGTGGCCGTGCGGTCGGCGAGGCCCTTGAGGGCGTCGCCCAGATCGGGGTGCGCCGCCGCGGTGGCCAGCAGGTACGGCTCGATGCGCAGCGCGTGGAAGCTGTCGTCGGTGGCGAACTCCTCGGCGAGGGCGGCATCGCCCGCACTCGCCGCGTGCAGGGTCCCGAGCAGTTCTCCGACGGCCGCCGCGGTCGCCACCTCCACCTGGCCGCCGAACAGCCGCGCCTTCCACACCGGGTACCGCTCGGGTGGCAGGAACGCCATCGCGAAGAGTCCGGCCTCGGCGTCGTGGGCCAGCAGCTCCGGCACGCTGTCCGGCCTGTGCCGGGCCGCGAACCGCATCCACGCCCATTCGTAGGCGTTGCGCGAGACCGGTGCCCGCCAGTCGGCGGCGACCCGGAGGCGGGCCAGGGCCCGCTTGACGCACAGGGAGCGTCCCGGTAGGTCGACCCGCCACAGGTCGGACGAGACCCCGCCGGCCAGCGGCGTCCAGTGTGCGGCCTCACCCGGCACGGCGAGCTTGTGGGTGAGCAGGAAGTCGGTGAGCGAGGCGTCCGGCACCGGTTCCGGGGTCACCGGCGTGGAGGGCGAGGTCATCGGGGGCCATCCGAACCGGCGGGCAGACCGCGGGGGCTGTTGCGGGCGTGGGCCGGGGCCTCGCCCTCCAGGATCCGTACGACCTCCTCGGCGGCTCGGCGGCGCAGTTCCGTGACCGAGGCGTCGGAGGAGAAGGCCACGTGCGGGGTCAGCAGCGCGCCCGGCTGGGCCAGCAGCCCGTCGGGGACGTGCGGCTCGCTCTCCAGGACGTCGAAGGCGGCTCCGTCCAGGTGCCCGCTGTCGAGCGCCTTGATCACCGCGTCGGTGTCCACCAGGCCGCCCCGGCTGACGTTGACGAGCAGCCCGCCCCGCCGCATCAGCGCCAGCTGCTCGGCTCCGATGATGTGGTGCGTGTCCGGCGTGAGCGGCACATGGAGGATCACCACGTCGCTGCGGCGCAGCAGCTCCTCCAAGCCGACCATCTCGACTACGGGGGCGTCCTTCGGCGGGTGCGGATCGTGGGCCAGGATCCGGCAGCCGAACGCGCCGAGCCGGCCGGCGGTGGCGCGTCCGATGCGCCCGTAACCCACGACGCCGCAGGTCAGCGTCGACAGTCGGCGCAGCCGGGCGCTCGCTGGGTCCCAACGGCCCGCACGGACGTCCCGGTCGAACAGGGCCAGGCCCCGGGTCCAGGCCAGCACCATGCCGACGGCGTGGTCCGCGACCTCCTCGACGCAGTAGTCGGGCACGTTGGTGACCCAGACGCCCCGGTCGGTGGCCGCCTCCACGGCGATGTTGTCGAGGCCGACTCCGAGCCTGGCCACGATCCGCAGGTCCGGCGAGGTGCCGATCGCGGTGGCGGAGACGGGCGCCCAGCAGGTCAGGATGGCGTCGGGCCGGTGCTCGGCCACCAGGTTCTCGATGGCTTCGGCGGAGGCGGGCTCGGCGGGGCCGGTCACCAGGGTGTGGCCCGCCGCCTCGATGACGGATCGCTCGACGGAGTCGTCGGGCCAGGCGTAGTCGGTGAGCAGCACGGTGCCTGGGCGGCTCGTTTGGTTCATGACAGGTCGTCCTCGCAGAGTCGTACGGCCGCGGCGGACGGTCGGGCGTCGCGCCCGGTCGCGTCCGGTGGGCGGGTTGATCGCCACCCGGGGGCGGCCGACGACATGTCCGAGGGGCCGTCGGTCGCCTGGATGGGCCGGAGGGGTTCACTGGGCTCGCCGGCACCCGCCGACTTGTGGTCGGGGCGGGTGCCGCGGTACGCCCCTGGAACGGATCACGGGATACCAGGGCACGTCGCATCACTTTGTCACAGCCACGTGATGCTAACGATAGCATTCACGGTCTTCGGCACGTCAAGAGTGCGGCGGACACCCGATCGCCGAGGCCCCGTCGCGGGGCCCGCTTCGGTGCCCGTTTCGGGACCCGTTTCGGGACCCGTTTCGGGACCCGTTTCGGGACCCGTTTCGGGACCCGTTTCGGAGCGGAGGAACCGCGCCGCCACGGGAAAACGAGAGGCGGCGAAGAAAACCCGTGTGCACACCTTGACGCGCCCGGCACTTCCCTTCATGGTTTCTGCCAGCGCCGACCGTGTGACCGAGAAGTGTCCGCACGAAGTCCGGCTGCCGAAGACGCCATAGCCACGGACGTTGCCGACGGGCGATAAGCGACTGAATTCCGCATGCGGTGTCCGACCGCGCGGCAGCCCGCCGTCGCCCGCATTCCGCCAGTCGACGACCGCACCGCCGTCGCCGACGCGAGTCCGCGTTCAGCCCACCGCTTCTCGTCATCGCCGCACGACCCCGTACGGCGATGCTTCCGCCGCGGCCCGCCGTGGCCCATTTCTCTTCAGGAGCCGCTATGTCTCACGCAGCGCAGGTCGACACCGCCGCGGTGCCCGCCGGCGAAACGCAGGAAAGCGACCGGCCCACCCTTTCCCGCCCCATGATCGGCGTGGGCTTCCTGCTGATCGTCCTCTCCTACATGGTCAACGCCATGGACCGCCAGGTCTTCCCGCCCCTGCTGCCCAACATCCGCGAGGAGTACGGCTTCTCCCTGGAGCAGGGCGGACTGCTGGCCACGAACTTCACCCTCGGCATGGCCCTGGCCGGTCTTCCCGCCGGCTACCTCCTGGACCGCTTCCGCCGCAAGACCGTGCTGCTGGTCAGCATCGTGATCTACTCCGTGGGCACGATGGCCACACCGCTGGCGACCGGATTCGCCGACATGACCCTGTACCGGGTCGTCTCGGGCTTCGGTGAGGGCATGCAGTCCGCCGCCATCTTCGCGGCGATCGGGGCCTTCTTCGCCCAGCGGCGCGGCCTGGCCTTCGGTGTCATCGGCGTGGGCTACTCGATCGGTGTGTTCATCGCGCCGCTGATCGGGGTCGAGCTGATGAGCATGCACGGCACCTGGCACTCGCCCTTCTACCTTTTCGGCGCCGCCGGGCTGCTGATCGCCGCCGCCTCCCTGTTCCTCGTGAGCACCGGTCTGACCGAGCATTCCGTCGAGAAAGTCGCCTCGACCGGGACCTACGAGTACATGCCGGCGTCCACCTACAACCGCAACACCATCGCGCTGGCCGTCCACGCGGTCATCAGCGGTGTGGCCATCTACGGGTTCCTCGGCCTCTACCCGACGTTCCTCATCACCTCGCTGCACTACACCCCGGGGCAGGCCGCACTGGCCATGAGCCTCCTCGGCTTCGGCGGCATGACGGCCGTGTTCGGCGGCTGGCTCGGCGACCGCTTCGACCAGCGCAACCTGCTGATCCTCAGCCTGCTGGCCGTCTCCGCCATCAGCGCGTACGTCTACACGACGCAGGCACCGGTGGGGACGCAGTGCCTGTTCGCCTTCCTCATGGGCGCCTTCGGGCTGGGCTTCATCTACCCCAACACCAACAGCGCGATACAGCGGGCCGTCCGCCCCGGCCAGATCGGACGCGCCTCCGGCCTCTTCGTGACCGGCTACTACGGACCGGCGGCGTTCTCGGGTCTGCTCTTCGCCACCCTGGTGGAATCCTTCGGCTGGACCCAGGCCGGTCTGCTGCAGGTCACGGCGCTGCCCCTGCTGGGCGTCATCGCCCTGGCCTTCGTCCGCACCTCGGAGTTCAACAACGCGGTCCGCTAGGCGCTCCGCCGGAAGCACAGTGATGAACCCGGGTGGCGGGGGCCGGTCACTCCCCCGTCGCGGCGGAGCCGCCCATGGCACGGCCCCGCGCCCCTCCCAGGGCGCGGGGCCGTGGCGACTCCACCCCTACCGCTCGACCGACCGGCCGGCGCGGCCCGGCCGCCAGCGGGGCGCCGGCCCACCGCGGCTCCGCCGCCGGCGGGGTGCGTCGGCCCACCGCCGACATGCCCCGGGGCCTGCCCACCGCCGAGCGGTGGGCAGGCCCCGGTACGTGGAGGCGACCCGGCAGGCGTCCCCCGGTCAGAGGCTCTCGGCCACGACAGGGTTGCGCAGCACGCCGATGCCCTCGATCTCCACCTCGACCTCGTCACCCGGACGGATCGGCCCGACGCCGGCCGGCGTGCCGGTCATGATCGCGTCACCGGGCAGCAGTGTGAGATAGCGGCTGAGATAGCTGACGAGGTCGGGCACGGAGAGCAGCAGGTCGGCCGTGCTCGCCGACTGCTTGACGGCGCCGTTCACGCGGGTGGTCAGCGTCAGCGCCGAGGGGTCGAGCTCGGTCTCGATGACCGGTCCGAGCGGAGCGAAAGTGTCCTGCCCCTTCCCTACGAGAAGCGTGCCGAACGCGCTCTCCTTCCGCTGGACGATGCGATCGCTGACGTCATTGCCGCACGTATAGCCGAGGATGTACTCGTGCGCCTCCGAGGGCTTCACATGACGGCCTTCCTTTCCGATGACGACGACCAACTCGCCTTCGAAATGGACCAGTTCACCATCCGCCGGATAGACGATGGCATCACCCGGACCTACGACCGCCGTACTCGGCTTCATGAAGCACACGGGAACTTCCGGAACCTCACGATCGGTCTCGTCGATGTGTGAGGCGTAGTTGTAGGCGAACCCGAAGATCCGGGGCCGTTCCAGCGGCGCGAGAATGACCGCGTCACCGATTTCTTCGACGTGCCCGGTGAGGGAAAGTCCGGTGAAGGGATCCCCCTCCAATCGCGCGATCCCGGTGTCCCCGGATACGAGCTCTCCGTAGTGGCACACGCCTCCGACGGCATACCTGACGATCCGCACGGAAACCTCCGCAGCTAGGCAGCCACAGACGGCTGCACGACCCATCCAGCAATGCTAACGTTAGCACGGCGCATAGCGATCAGCCCCGCGACTCCCTTGCCCGACCACAGAGCGCGACACAAGCGCTATCGTTGGCACACGGAAAGTGACGGACGGGATCAGCCAGCTCTAGGGGGCCCTTACGTGATCACGACCAAGGACATCGCGGAACGCCTCGGAGTCTCCGTCTCGACGGTCGGCCGGGCGCTCGCCGACGATTCCCGCATCAGCGAGGAGACCAAGTTCAAGGTCCGCCAGGCCGCCTCCGAGATGGGGTACGTCGGCAACCGCGCGGCGCGGATGATGCGCGGGGCGTCCAGCAACGTGGTCGCGCTGGTGATCCCGGACATCCGCAACAGCTTCTACTCGACCATCGCGCACGAGCTGTCCAAGAACATGGAGGCCGAAGGCTTCCAGCTGATGCTCGCGGAGACCGACGACGACCGGATGGTGGAGCTGCGCCATCTGCGGGAGCTGTCCGCGACCCGCGTGGCAGGCGTCATCATCGTGCCCACCGCGCGCCCGCACAGTGACTCCGTCAAACTTCTGCGCACGGTGCCGCACCTGCAGTTGCTGCGCCGCCACCCGTCGCTCGGCGCCCAGTGGTTCGGCGTGGACGACCACGAGGCGCTGCGCCGGGCCACGGCCCACCTGGTGGCCGAGGGCCACACGCGTATCGCGTACCTGGGCGGCCCCGAGGAACTGCCCACGGGCGCCGAGCGCCTGCGCGGCTTCCGCAGCGCCCTGCGGGAAGGCGGCCTGCCGGACGACGCCGGGCGCGCGGAACTGGCCCCGCCGTCGTCCGTGGAGCACGGCCGACAGGCGGTGCGCCGGCTGCTGAAGGGCCCGGACACCCCCACCGCGCTCGTGCTGGGATCGATCCAGCTCACCCGGGGGGTGCTGGAGGAACTGTCCGAGCAGGGCACGAAGGTGCCCGGGGAGCTGTCCGTGATCGGCTTCGGTGATGAGCCGGGGTTCTCCTGGTGGGGTCCCGGGCTCACCACGATCGGTCTGCCGATCCAGGAGATGGCCACCGGCTGCGCGCTGTGGCTGATGCGCCGCCTGAAGACCAAGCCGGGCAACGACGGCCCGTACACGTCGGTCTCCCCGGGATCGCTGATCCTGCGCGGCAGCACGGCACCCCCCGACGGAAAGGCTCCGTCCAGGTCCCGCTGAGCCATGGGCGGCCCCACCGGCACACACGGAAGGCGCCCGGAGCATTCCGCTTCGAGCGCCTCGCCTGCGTCCGGCGGCGGTCAGTACGCTCCGCCGCGCAGGCCGCGCATGACACGGGCGGTCCGCACGAGTTCGTCGAGCACCCGCTCGGCCGCGGCCTCGTGGATCTTGCCGGGCCGGAACGTGCCGTTCTCGACGAGCCCGTCGACGAACGGGATGCTCACGGTCGGACCGATCGGCAGCATCCCGAGGTTCGCCACGACCTGGTTGCCCATCTGCACCGCCCGGGTGCCGGCCGAGACACCTCCGTAGCTGACGAACGCGGCCGGCTTGTGCTGCCACTCCACCACCAGGTAGTCCCACGCGTTCTTCAGCGGGGCGGGAAAGCCGCCGTTGTACTCGGGGGTGACGAAGACGAACGCGTCCGACGCCTCGACGATCCGGCTCCACTCCCGGGTGTGGCTCTTGGTGTACTGCCGCCGCGCGGGCGGATGCGGCTCGTCGAAGAAGGGGAGCGCGAGTTCCCGCAGGTCGACGGTGTGCGACGTGAACTGGTCACACTCCGCGGCCCGGGTGGTGAACCAGTCCGCGACGGACCTCCCCACCCGCCCGGGGCGAGTGCTGGCCACCACGGAGGTGAGGGTCATCGGCTCCACAGGAGGTTCGGCTGCCATACCGGGCTCACTTTCCTTTCGGCCGCGCCCCGGCCCGGCGGGCCCGCTCCTCCCTGTGCTGTCCGTCCGTCCAGGAAGCGCACGGGCCCGCCGGAGTCCTTGTCGGAGCCGGATCGTGCGAACGATAGCATTCAATGTCGGGCGAACCAAGAGGCCAGCGCCACACGGCAGTCCGAGAAGAACAGCGGGCAGCCCACCTCTTGACATCGCCGCCAACTGTTCGCACGATTGCGCTATCGTTAGCACTCATCGAAGAGAGCCGTACGAGCCTTCGCTCGCTCTCAGCGCCGCCGTACCGATCCGGGTGCCGCCGCCCCTCGGGGCTCCGCGCCCTCGCCCGTTCGTCGGCCATGACCTCCGTACGCCTTCCGTCGTGCGGACGTCCCTTCTCCGATGACAGGCACGGACTCCCCGGCGGTCGCCCCCGGTCGTCCGTACTCCGAAAGGTTGCACCGCATGTCCGATGCGCGGATCGCCAAGCTCCAGGGCCGCAGGGTGTGGGACTCCCGCGGCCGGCCGACCGTCGAGGTCGAGGTCCACCTCGCGGACGGTGCCGTCGGGCGGGCCATCGCACCGGCGGGTGCCTCGACGGGCCAGGGCGAGGCACTCGACCTGCGTGACGGCGGCAGCCGCTTCGGCGGCCTCGACGTCCAGGGCGCGGTGGGCTCGGTGAACGACGAGATCGCACCCGCCCTCACCGGCCATGACGCGGGTGACCAGGAGACCGTCGACCGGCTCCTGGTGGACCTCGACGGAACGACCGACCGCGGCCGTCTCGGCGGCAACGCGATCGTGGCCACGTCCATGGCCGTCCTGCACGCCGCCGCCGCGTCGGCGGGCGTACCGCTGTGGAAGCACCTGGCGGGCGAGCGCCCGGTCCGCATCCCCCTGCCCGAGATCCAGATCTTCGGCGGCGGCGCCCACGCGGACCGCCGGGTCGACGTACAGGACTTCATGGTGATGTGCCCGGCGGCGGACAGTTTCTCCGAGGCCCTGGACTGGACCGCGGAGATCTACCGGGCGGCCGGAAGCCTGATGCGCGCGGCGGGCAAGGCCCAGGGCGTGGCCGACGAGGGCGGCTTCTGGCCCGCCTTCGACTCCAACGAGGAGGCGCTGGAGATGCTGACCCGCGCCATCGAGAGCGCGGGCTTCGCTCCCTCGACCGAGGTGGGCATCTCGCTGGACGTCGCGGCGTCACAGTTCGGCAGCGGCGGACGGTACACGCTGGCCCTGGACGACCGCACGCTCGACACGGCGGCGTTGATCGACATGCTGGGCGGCTGGATCGAGCAGTACCCGATCCTGTCCATCGAGGACCCGGTGGGCGAGGACGACCACGACGGCATGCTGGAGTTCACCCGGCGCTACGGCCGTCGCTGTCAGGTGATCGGCGACGACTACCTGGTCACGAACGCCAAGCGGGTGGAGGCCGCGGCGAGCGCCGGCGCGGTGAACGCCGTCCTCGTCAAGCCGAACCAGGCCGGGACGATCACGGAGGCGTTCCAGGCACTGCGTGCCGGAAGGGAAGCCGGCTTCGGCACGATCGTCTCGGCGCGCTCCGGCGAGACCGAGGACACCACCATCGCCCATCTCAGCGTCGGCTGGGACGCCGGCCAGCTGAAGGTGGGCTCGTTCACCCGCTCCGAGCGCATGGCCAAGTGGAACGAGGTTCTGCGCATCGAGGAGTCCCTCGGTGAATCCGCGGAATTCAGCGGGTGGTCCGCTTTCACCTTCGCCGGATCCGACGCCTTCACGGCCGAGCGGTAATCCCGAGGAATTTACGGCGAGGCCTCAATCCCCAGGCCCTCCCGCCGAACCGAAATCCCGAGGCCTTCACCGCCGAGCCGTGATTCCGAGGCCGTCACCGCAGAGCCGAAAAACAGCCGCGCGACACTGAGCATCACAGTCAGCGAAAATCCAGAGCCGATCCGAGCACGGAGACCAGCATGCTGCCGCCCGTCAATCTGCGCCCGAGTTTCAACATCACCCGCTCCAGCCACGTCCGGCTCACGGTCGCCGATCTGGCCGAGAGCCGGAACTTCTACGTGAACGTGCTGGGACTCGTCGTCAGCGACGAGGACGAGCGCACCTGCTACCTCCGTGGTCTGTCGGAAGCCTGCCACCACAGCCTCGTCCTGGAACTGGACGAGGAGGGCGCGGGCTCCTGCGGGAGGATCGGTTTCCGGGTCTTCTTCGACGAGGACCTCGACAGCGCCTACGACTGGTTCCGTGAGCGGGGGCTGCCCACCGAGTGGGTCGACGTCCCGTACCAGGGCCGGACCCTGCACGTCAGCGACCCCGTCGGCACGCCGCTCGAGCTCTGCGCGCACATGGAGACCCGACCGCGGCTGCACATCGACTTCCAGCTCCACAAGGGCGCGCACGCGCAGCGGCTCGATCACTACCAGACCTTCGCGCCCGACACGTACGAACTGTGCGCGTTCTACGGCGAGCTCGGCTTCCGCAACTCCGAGTACCTGGCGCACGGCGACAAGCTGCTGGGCGCGTTCATGTACCGGAAGGGCACCTGCCTGGACCTGGCGATCGTCGAGAACACCGGGCCCGCCCTGCACCATTTCGCGTACACCGTCTCCGAGAGCCACGACATCTTCACCGCCTGCGACTTCGCGGGCATCCACGGCTACGGCGAGGGCGTGGAGCGTGGCCCCGGACGGCACGGTCCGGGCGGGATGCTCTTCGCCTACCTCCGGGACCCCGACGGGCACCGGGTGGAGGTCTTCAACAGCCACTACCAGACGATCGACACCGAGATCGAGCCGGTGCGCTGGGACGCGGGATCGCTGAGCACCAACGCCCGCTGGGGCCTGCCGGCGCTGGAGAAGTGGTACTTCGAGGCGTCGCCCTTCGCGGGGGTCAAGCAGATCGCGCCGGCCGAGCCGCCGAAGCCCATGTCGCTGGAACGGTTCCTGCTCGAACAGCCCCGGTCCACCACCCGCTGATCCTTCCGTCCCCGAGGAGACACCCATGGCACGAGTCCCCTATCTGCGCCGCGAGGACGCCGACGAGTCGCAGAAGCCCCTGTACGACCGGCTGGAAGCCGAGCGCAAGGTCCCGACGGCGAACATCTTCCTCGCCCTGACCCACGCGCCGACCCAGCTGGACGCCTTCCTGACCTACGCCAACTCGCTGCGGGCGGCCGACCTCAGCCCCCGCCTGCGTGAACTGGCCATCCTGACCGTGGGACACGCGACCCGGTCGGCCTACGAGGTCGCGCACCACCAGTCGCACGGGCTCAAGGCCGGGCTCAGCGAGGAACAGCTCGCGGCGGTGGCCGACTTCGAGTCGTCCGACCTGTTCGACGCCACGGAGAAGGCGGTCATGCGCCTCGCCAGGGAGTCCACGCTCCAGGTCGACGTCTCGGAGAAGACGTGGCGTGCCGTCGCCGACCATCTGACGCACAAGCAGATGGTCGAACTGTCGTTGTCCATCGCCTGGTACAACTCCGGCGTCCGCATCATGGGATTGCTGGGCATCGACCTCGAGGACAATTACCCGAACGCGTTCCCGAATTCGTAGTCGTCGGCACCGTACGGCATATCAACTCAGGAGTATTTCAATGGCGAAAATGCTCGCCGCACGACTGCACGCCCTCGGTGAGCCGATGTCCGTGGACACCGTCGACGTGCCCACCCCTCGGCCGACCGACGTGCTGGTGCGGGTCAAGGCATGCGGAATCGTGCCGAACATGGCCAATGTGATCAACAACTGGCCCACCTGGTACCCGCACCAGCCGCTGCCCAAGCTGCCCGCGATCTTCGGTCTCGACCCCGCGGGCGTCGTCGAGGCGGTCGGGGAGGCGGTCCTCAACACCAAGCCCGGCGACCGGGTCTATGTGAGCCCGCTGCGGTCCTGCGGCAGCTGCCAGGTGTGCCGCGGCGGCGAGCTCAGCCGGTGCCGCTACTTCACCCTGAACGGCTACTTCAGCACCTCACGCGACGGCCAGCGGATCTTCGACCTGTACCCCTACGGCGGCTTCGCGGAGTACATGACCGCGCCGCAGTACTCGATCGTCAACATCCCGGACACCATGACGTTCGAGCAGGCGGGCAAGCTCGGCTACATCGGCACCTCTTACGGAGCCCTCAAGCACGCCACGGCCGGGCCGGGTCAGGTCGCGCTGATCGACGGCATCACCGGCACGCTCGGTGTCGCCTCCACTCTCCTCGCCCTGGCCTCGGGTGTCTCGAAGGTGCTCGGGACCGGCCGCAACGAGGAGCTGCTCAAGCGCGTCAAGGAGCTGGCCCCGGACCGGATCGAGGTCATGCGGCTGGGCGAGGGCTCCACCGGCGAGTGGGCCAAGTCCCGCACCGGCGGCGAGGGAGCGGACTTCGTCATCAGCGCACTCGGTGCCAAGGCTCCCGTGGAGACGATGCTCGACTCCATGCAGGGCGTCCGGCGGGGCGGCAAGGTCGTCAACGTCGGCGGCGTGGCCGACCGGCTGCCCGTGGACGTGAAGTGGCTGATGGACGAGCAGGTCCAGCTCATCGGCTCCAACTGGTTCACCACCGCGCAGGGCCAGGAGGTCTCCGACATGGTGGCGACCGGAGCCCTGGACCTGTCCTACCTGATCACCAAGCCGTTCCCGTTGTCCGAGGTCAACGAAGCGATCTCGGGGCGCGCCACGGATCTCGACGGCGGGTTCAGCAACTACGTAGTGATCCCCTGAACCCGGATCCCCCTACTCACCCCGCGGCGGTCCTGTTCTGCCCTGACGCCGCCGCGGGGTGCCCGGCAGGACGGAGGAACCGATGGAACCGCGCTGGTCGGATTGCTTCGTCCCCGTCGCGGAGGAAGTGCACTTCGCCAGGGCCTCGGACCATCCACACCTCGCTCCGTCGGCGCTCGGTGCCCGGACCCGGGCGCTGGAGTCCCATCTCGGCGTACGGCTCGTCGACCGGTGGCGACGCACGCGCCCCGCGCTCAGCCGTGCCGGGGCGCTGTTCCTCGACGAGGCGCGGCTGACCCTCGCGCGGGCCGCGCGGGCCGGGACGACGGTGTGATCCGTCAGCTGTGGGAGGCCGCTGCCGCCGCGGCCACCGTCTGAACCACCGATCCACCGATCCACCGCAGGCGTCCGGCACGAGCCCGACGCCTCGTCGGCATGCGGTCATCCCGGGCTCCGGTGAGCGTCGAACTGACGCACGTTTGTACGCGGATGACGCACCGTTCGAGCAGGTCAGAGGGTGTGCACCGGCTTACGCTCAACACGGCAGCACACACTGTGGCGGCGTCGGTCGACCGCCGCCCCACGGAGGGACAGGCGGGAGCAGCAGATGACAGCGATCAAGCACGTGGGCGTCGTAGGCGCGGGCCAGATGGGCCGGGGCATCACCGAGGTGTGTGCCCGGGCGGGGCTGCACGTCACGTTGTGCGACGTGACCGAGGACAGGGCCCGGGCCGGCCTGGCGGGTGTGGCGGACTCCCTGCTGAAGGCGGAGAAGCGCGGTGCCCTCGCGCCCGAGGACCGCGCGCACGCCCTGGCCGGGATCTCGGTCACCGGCGACCTCTCCCGCCTGGGCGGGGCGGACCTCGTCATCGAGGCCGCCGTCGAGGACGAGCAGGCCAAGACGGCGCTGTTCCGGCAGTTGGGCGAGGTGGTCACCGACCCGTCCACCGTGCTGGCGAGCAACACCTCCTCCATCCCCATCGCCCGGCTCGCCGCCGCGGCCGGTCGGCCGGAGACGGTCGTCGGGCTGCACTTCTTCAACCCGGTCCCCGTCATGCCGCTGGTCGAGATCATCCCCACCCTGCACACGTCGAAGGCCACGGAGCTGCGGGTGCGTGCCTTCGCGGGCGAGACCCTGGGCAAGAAGACGATCGTCACGAAGGACCGCGCGGGCTTCGTGGTGAACTCCCTGCTGATTCCGTACCTGTTGGCGGCGGTGCGGATGGTCGGCTCCGGCATGGCGACGGCCGAGGACATCGACACGGGGATGACCGCCGGCTGCGCTCACCCCATGGGCCCGCTGCGCCTGGCCGACCTCATCGGCCTGGACACCGTGGCGGCGATCGGCGAGGCCCTCTACGAGGAGTACCGGGAACCGCTGTACGCCCCTCCCCCGTTGCTGCGCCGCATGGTCGAATCGGGTCTGCTGGGCCGTAAGTCGGGGCAGGGGTTCTTCGACTACCGGGCGGCCTGAGGGCCCGTACGGCCTGGCAGCACGCACACGGGCGGCCTGAGAGCACGCCCACGGGCGGCCTGAGGGTGCGTCAGGAGCCGTTCGGTGAGCGGATCCTCCGTCGCCGGAGAGCACCGGCCGACGTCATCGGCGGTCCGAGCGTGCCTCTCGGGGACTCATGCCGTACGCCGCCTTGAAGGCGTGGCTGAAGTGGGCCGGGTCCGCGAAACCCCAGCGTCCGCCGATCGCGCCGACCGGCAGGTGGTCCAGGGCCGGGTCGGCGAGGTCGCGGCGGCACCGGGCCAGACGCTGTTCCCGTATCCAGCCCGAGACCGTGTACCCCCGTGCCGCGAGCAGCTTGTACAGATAGCGACGGGAGATGCGGTGGGCGGCCGCGATCCCCTCGGGGCTCAGCCCGGGGTCGGCGAGCCGCTGTTTCCATGTGGACGAGCACACGCTCGGTGAGCCGGCCCGGGCCGTCCTCGCCGGGTGTCCGACCCGTGTCGGCGTGCTCCACGAGAAGGCTGCCGATCAGGTCGATGACGTTGTCGGCGAGCCGTGGCGTGGCTCGGGCCTCCAGGTGCTCCAGCTGGCGCGCCAGCCCGTGCAGGAGGGGCAGGACCACCTGGCCGAGGCCGTCGTGGCAGGGCACCGGCGTCGCCGTCACCCGCACCAGATCACGTTCGGTCAGCTGCAGCATGGCCTGCGGGAACATCAGTACGAGGCCGGTGTGGGACTGGTCGAGATCGTAGGTGAAGGGACGGCGCGTGTCGTAGACGACCAGTTCGCCGGGGCCCACCTGGGCCTGACGGTCCAGTTGGGTGAGCACGCCCTGTCCGGTGAGCTGCAGGGTGAGCTGGAAGAAGTCGGGTGCGTCGGAGGCGATGTGCCGGCGGGTGCGCACGATGCTGTGCGGTGCCGCCGAGATGACCGACATCTGTACCTGCCCGACCCTCACGGCGTGCAGTGACGCGCTGAAGTCAGCCCTCTCGCGCGGCAGGACCTCCAGGGGCACGAGGTTCTGGCTCACGGCGTCCCGCCAGCATTCCAGTCGCTCGGTGGCCGTGCCGTCGCTCGGCGTCGTGATCCGGGGCATGCGGCTCTCCTCCCGGTGCGTCCGGCCCCGCGAGACGGGCTCGGACGGCACTCCTGGCGAGGAATGGCAAGTCCATCCGGGCGATCCGCAACCGGCTCCGGGGAAGTGTTCTCAACCACGCAAATTACCGGTGCTCCCGGACACAAGCAGGCCCCTCGTTCCGCCCCGCATCATGTGAGCAGTGCCCGAGGCGACTCGTACGGCGTTCGTGCAGGACGAGCACGAACGCCCCCGCGAAGACGGGCACGACGCCCCCGCGAAGACGGGCACGACGCCCCCGCGAAGAGGGCGGTACGGCCACGGGCGAGGCGTCCCGTCTTCGCCGACCGTCCCGCCACGGCCGCCGTTCCCTCACCGGAGCGGCCGCCGCGCGCAAGCCGTGCGAGGCGTCCTCCCTCAGCCATGAAGCGGCCCAGACGCTCCCTGACCGCACACATTCCCAAGGATCGATCATGACGACATTGCTCGAACCGACCTCCTCCCACGACCGGGAAACCGATGACGGCGTGCTCGGCCGCGTCCGCGCACACCTGCCCGAGATCGCGGCGCGCTCCGCCGAGGCCGAGGCCGCCCGGGCCGTCCCCGCGGAGATCATCACCGCGTTGCGCGAGGCCGGGGTGTTCCGCATGGCCCTGCCCAGGGCCTGGGGCGGCGAGCAGATGGACCTGGTGGAGGCCGCTCGGGTGATCCGGGAGATCTCACGGGCCGACGGTTCGGCCGGCTGGACCGTCCAGGCGGCCTCGATGGCGTGGTTCTTCGTACGGTCGCTGCCCCGGGAGACGCTGGCGAACGAGGTCTTCGCCCCACGGCGCCGACCTGATGCTCCGTGGGGCGATCGCCCCGAAGGGGAAGGCGACGCCGGTGGAGGGCGGCTACCGGCTCAGTGGCCGCTGGCCCCTGGCCAGCGGCTCCTTCACCCCGGACTGGATGCTCGCGGGCTTCGTGGTCGAGGGTGCGTCCCCGCTGCCGGACGGCGGCCCGGACATGCGTGTCGCGCTGATCCGTCCCGAGCAGGTCACCTTCCTCGACACCTGGGACGCGGTGGGCCTGCGTGCCACGCAGAGCACCGACTTCACGATGGACGACGTCTTCGTGCCCGAGCGCCACACCGGGCCGCTGATGGGCCCCAACAACATCCCCGCCCCCTTCTACGACCTGCCGTACTCGCCGACCGGTGCCTCGCACGACGCCGTCATCCTCGGCTGTCTGCGGGGCGCGCTCGACGACCTCGCCGAGCTCGCCGCCACCAAACGGCCGGCGTTCAACCCGAGAGTGGTCATCGGTGAGGACCCGGTGTTCCAGGAGGACTTCGCCGAGCTGCACGTGCGCACGGCGGCGCTGACGGCCCTGTCGGAGAACACCGGCCGCATCGTGATGGACCGGATCCTCGCGGGCGAGCAGCCCACCTCCACCGAGTGGTTCACCTTCACGGGCGGCGTCGAGTACATCCACGACGAGGGCATCCGGATCCTCAACGAGATCATGACGCTGTCGGGCAGCTCGGGCCTCTACAGCTCCCATCCGATGCAGCGTCGCTGGCGCGACGTCCGCTGCGTCTCCCAGCACGTGGCCGGCAACAACGGCTCGATGCGGAGGCTGGGCGCGGTTCTGTCGGGGCAGGGGGACGCCCGATGAGCCCGCTGGACACGACGACGGATCCCCTCGAACTGCGCCGGGCCTTCGGCTGCTTCCCGTCCGGTGTGACAGCCCTGTGCGCACGGGGTTCCGGCTCGCCGGTGGGCATGGTCGCGAGCACCTTCACCCCGGTCTCGCTGTCACCCGCCCTGGTCTCGGTCTGCGTGCAGGACAGCTCGGCGACGTGGCCCAGGCTGCGCGAGCGGGACCGCCTGGGCGTGAGCGTGCTCACCGAGGGACAGGACGCCGTCTGCCGGTCGCTGGCCGGCAAGGACGGGGACCGGTTCGCGAGCGTGGAGTGGGAAGCCGCTGAGAACGGCAGCGTGTACATCCACGGGGCCAGCCTCTGGCTGGACTGCTCGGTGTACGCCGAGCTTCCCGGGGGCGACCATACGATCGTCCTGCTGGAGGTCCACGGCCTGAGGGCCGAACCCGACCGGGCGCCGCTGGTGTTCCACGGCAGCCGGTTCCGGCGCCTGGCCGCCTGACGGACCGACGGCGGACGCGGCAACTCCCGGGCGAAGTCCTACGAGAGCTGTCGCGCCCGCTTCGTCTCTCGTGGACGACGACCGCGTGCCACAGCCAGCTGCGGCGGCCCTCCAGCACACCGGTGCCCTTCGCATGGGTCCAGCGCACACCAGTGCCGCCGCTCCCACGGCCGCCGCCCCGACCGCCTACAACTCCGGCCCCGAACCACATGGTCCGGGGCCGGGTCACCGAACGGGTCGCCGGGGCGACCACCGCCCAGCCGAACACCGCTGCCTCGCAGCAGACCCTCGGCCGCGTCAGCCGACCGCGCGGCGGGCGGCCACTTCCCGCGTGAGCTCGGGAGCCACCGCGAACAGATCACCCACCACGCCGTAGTCGGCGAGGTCGAGGATCGGCGCCTCCGGGTCCTTGTTGACCGCGACGATCGTCTTGGAGGTCTGCATCCCGGCAAGGTGCTGAATGGCTCCGGAGATCCCCAGGGCGATGTACAGCTGCGGGGAGACGGACTTGCCGGTCTGCCCCACCTGGAACTGGTGGGGGTAGTAACCGGCGTCGACGGCGGCACGCGAGGCACCCACCGCGCCTCCCAGGGCGTCGGCCAGCTCCTCCACCACCTTGAAACCGTCCGCCGCTCCGACCCCGCGGCCTCCGGAGACGACGACGGCCGCCTCGGTGAGCCCGGGCCGGTCACCCGCGGGCGCCGCGCGCCGGGCGGTGATACGGGCGGATGCCGAGGGGTCCGTCGCAGGCGGCGTGAGTGTCCGCTCCACGGCCTCCCCAGGATGGTCCTCCGGCTCGAAGGCTCCCGGGCGCACCGTGATCACCGGTATGCCGTGGGTGACCCGGGAGCGCACGGTGTACGACCCTCCGAAGACGATCTGGGTGACCACGCCGGAGGAGTCCAGGTCGACGGCGTCGATCAGCAGCCCGGCGTCCAGCCGCGCGGCGAGACGCGCGGCCACCTCCCTGCCGTCCGTCGTCGCGGAGGCCAGAACCGCGGCGGGAGCGGATTCCCGGACCGCGAATTCCAGGGCGTCGACGGCGGGCGTGACGAGAAACTCGCCCGCGTCGGGGGATTCGGCCGCGTGGACGCCGGTGGCTCCGTGGCGGGCGAGGGACTCCTTCAGGCGCGCCGCGGTGCCGGGGGTTCCCACGACGACGGCGGCCGGGTCACCCAGTCGCCGTGCGGCAGCCAGGAGTTCGTACGTGGACTTGTGGACACCTTCCCCGTCGTGGTCGACGAGGACGAGGACATCGGGCATGGGTGCCTGCTTCTCGGTCGTGCCGCTCGGCCGTGCTTGTCGGCCGTGCTGCTCGGTCGTGCTGCTCGGTCGTGCGACGGGCCGGGGCGGTTCAGACGAGCTTCCGCGCGATCAGGTGCTCGACAAGCCGCCGTCCGGCCGAGCCGTCGTCCGTGTCACGGATGCCGGCCGCCCGCGGCGGACGCGGGACGGCCTCCACCACACGGGTGCGGGACACGAGGAACCCGGCGTCGCCGGCGTCGGGGAACAGATCGTCGAGGTCGACGGTCTTCACCGGCTTCTTCTTCGCGGCCATGATCCCTTTGAACGAGGGGTAGCGCGGGTCGTTGATCTTCTCGGTGACGCTGACCAGCGCGGGCAGCGGTGCTTCGAGCGTCGCCTCGCCGTTCTCGGTCTGGCGCTCCGCGCGGACCCGTCCCGCGTCCACGGTCAGCTCCCGCGCGTGCGTCAGCTGCGGCAGGCCGAGCAGGTCCGCGACGACGGCGGGGACGGCGCTCGCCTGTCCGTCGGTGGTGGCGTCGCCCGCCAGTACGAGGTCGATGTCCCCCGCCGTCCGTACGGCGGCTGCCAGCACCTTCCCGGTGGTCACCACGTCGGCGCCGTGGAGCCTGTCGTCGCGGACGTGGATTGCGCGGTCGGCGCCCACCGCGAGGACTTTGCGGATGGCCTCGAGTGCGGAGTCGGGCCCCATGGACACGACGGTGACGGTGACCTCGGCGTCCACCGACTCCTTCAGCCGCAGCGCCTCTTCCGCGGCACGCTCGTTGATCTCGTCCAGGACGAGGTCGGCGTCCTCGCGGTCGAGGGTGTGGTCGTCCGTGGACAGGGTGCGTTCGGCACCGCTGTCCGGGACCTGCTTGACCAGTACGACGATATTCACGGTCGTCTTCCTTCGGCCGTCAGTGGTCAGCGGAACGCCGGGTGGCCAGTGAGCGCCTGACCCACGACGAGGGTGTGCATCTCGCTGGTGCCTTCGTAGGTGAGGACGGACTCCAGGTTGTTGGCGTGGCGCAACGGCGAGTACTCCAGGGAGATGCCGTTGGCACCGAGGATCGTGCGGCACTCCCGCGCGATGGCGATCGCCTCGCGGACGTTGTTGAGCTTGCCGACGCTGATCTGTTCGGGCCGGATACGGTGCTGGTCCTTGAGCCGGCCCAGGTGGACGGCGAGCAGCGCGGCGTTGCCGACGGACACACTCATGTCGGCCAGCTTCTTCTGGGTGAGCTGGAAGGCGCTGATCGGCTTGTCGAACTGCACGCGGGAGTCGGCGTACTCGATGGCCGCCTGGATGCAGTCGCGGGCCGCGCCGACCGCGCCGAACAGGATGCCGAAGCGGGCCTCGTTCAGGCAGGACAACGGCCCGCGCAGGCCCTGGGCGTGCGGCAGTCGGGCGGCGTCGGGAAGCCGCACGTTGTCGAAGTACAGCTCGGAGGTGATGGACGCGCGCAGCGACATCTTCTGCTTGATGTCCTGCGTGGTGAAGCCGGGCGTCCCGCGCGGCACGAGGAAACCGCGGACGCCGTCCTCGGTCTGCGCCCAGACGGTGGCCACGTCGGCGATGCCGCCGTTGGTGATCCACATCTTGGAACCGTTGAGGATCCAGTCGGCGCCGTCGCGGACCGCCCTGGTGCGCATCCCGGAGGGGTTGCTGCCGAAGTCGGGTTCGGTCAGGCCGAAGCAGCCGATCGCCTCACCGGCGGCGAGGCGGGGAAGCCACTCCTGCTTCTGCTCCTCCGAGCCCCACTTCCAGATGGAGAACATCGACAGCGAGCCCTGCACGGAGACGAAGCTGCGGAAGCCGGAGTCCGCGGCCTCCAACTCCAGGCAGGCGAGGCCGTAGCTGACGGCGTTCGTGCCCGCGCAGCCGTAACCCTCCAGGTGCATGCCGAGCACACCCAACTTGCCGAGTTCCGGGGCGAGTTCACGGGCGAAGTGTGCGTTCTCGAACCACTCGCCGATGTGCGGGCGCACCCGGTCGGCGAGGAACTTGGCGACGGTGGCCTGGATCTCGCGTTCCTCGTCGGTGAGGGTGGAGGGGAGATCGAGCAGGTCGAGGGGGTCCTTCATCGGCTTGGCGCCGCTCATCGTGAGCTCCTGAGGTGGGTGGTGATCGGTTCGGTGGTGGTGTCCGCGCCGGGAAGAAGGGTCAGCCGACCGCTTGATCCGGTGCGGGCGCGTGTGCGGGTGCAGGTTCGGGTGCTGGTGCCGGTGCGGATGCGGGTGCGTGGCCGTGGCCGTGGCCGTGGCCGGAAGGGCCGTGCAGGATCTCCGCGGAGTGCTGGCCCAGGCGGGGCGGTGGCAGGCGGTACCGCGCGGGTGTGCCGCTCAGCGCGATGGGGTTCGCGACCTGGCGGGAGGGTGTGCCCTCCGCTCCGTCGGCGGACGCGGGGGGAATCTCGACGATGCCGGGAAGGCCGAGCTTCCGGGCGAAGTCGAATGCCTCGTCAAGGGTGTTGACCGGCCCGGCGGGCACCCCCGCGGCCAGCAGGACGGCCGACCAGTGGTCCGCGCCCGCGGCGCCCAGGCGCCGCGTCAGGATGTCCCGCAGTTCGGTGCGGTGGGCGACCCGGTCGGCATTGGTGCGGAAGCGGTCGTCGAGCGCGAGACCGGGTTCCCCGACGAGTTCGGCGAGCGACGCGAACTGCCGGTCGTTGCCCACCGCGACGGCGATCGGACGATCGGCGGCCGGGAAGGTCTCGTACGGGGCGATACTCGGATGGGCGTTGCCCATACGGCCCGGGACCACACCGGCGACGGCGAACGCCGACGCCTGGTTGACCAGGGCCGACAGCAGCGAGCTGAGCAGGTTCACCTCCACCAGCTGCCCCTCCCCGGTGGCGTCCCGGTGCCGGAGGGCCGCGAGGATGCCCAGGGAGGCGTGCAGGCCGGTGATCACATCGACCAGGGCCACGCCCGCCTTCACCGGCTCCCCGGCCGCGTCCCCGGTCACGCTCATCAGACCGCCGACGGCCTGCACCAGCAGGTCGTATCCGGGGATCGTCGCGCCCTCGCCACCGCCGAAACCGCTGATCGAGCAGTAGACCAACTCCGGTTGTCGGGCCCGTAGTTCACGGGGGCTCAGCCCGAGCCGTTCCATCGTGCCGGGTCGGAAGTTCTCCACGACCACGTCGGACTCGGCGATCAGGGCGCGGGCCTGTTCACGGCCGGCGTCGGTCGTCAGGTCCAGGACCACGGACCTCTTGTTCCGGTTGACGCCGAGAAAATAGGTCGACGTGCCGTCGTGGTCCGCCGGCGGGTGCCAGGCCCGGGTGTCGTCCCCGATGCCCGGCCGTTCGACCTTCACCACGTCCGCCCCGAGGTCGGCGAGGAGCATGGTCGCGTAGGGCCCCGCGAGAACCCGGGAGAAGTCGGCGATGCGCAGACCCTCCAGGGCGCCGCGCCCCGCTCCTCCTCCTTCTCCGAGAACGCCGACCCGTCCGTCCGGCGCGTTCTGCTGGGTGCTCACGCACCCTCCTCTCTTGTCGTCCGTCCTTCGCCCACGTCCCTCGTCCAGGCCGTTCCCGTCACCATCGGCGCTCCGAAGTCGGCGGGCGGGTGGGTTCGACGACGGGAAGTCCCCGCCCGAGGGGAGCGACGGCCCGTACGACACTTACCCTCGATCCGACCGCGACCGGCGCCGTCTCGGTGGCCCGGCAGACCAGGTTGAAGCCCTCGTTCATCGCGACGAACCACGTGTGCTGCGGCACCTGGCCGTGCCGGCGAACGACGACCCCGTCACCCGCGCTGCGTTCGCGTCGAAACGCCACGGATCCGCAGGCCCGGCAGAACGAGCGGCGGTAGGCCGGAGTGCCGCACCAGAGGCAGCGCTGGAAGAACAGCTCACCGTGCTCCGCCGGTGCTTCGGGCGGGGCGGGCGCGGCGGGCACGGTCGTGGCGGCGGCAGCCGCCTCGTGGGCTCGCCCGAACTCGGTGTCTTCACGGATGTCTGTCTGGAGCATCACGGCCTCCTTCGCGCAGTTCGGTGACCCGAAACGGGAGATCGGAATCCGATCCGGCTCCACCACCCTGGCCCTGCCACGGACAACCGGTCAACGACGTGTTGACGCATCTTTGTGCGCGGGAAGCGTTCGATTCACCGAGGTCAGAGCCGCCTTCCAGGCGCTACTCTCGGACCGGCCCCGAGAACCGGAACGGCCGGCTGTGGGAGAGGTTGCTCTTCCGCGCCACGACGGGAACCATCAGGTGCCCCCTGCTCAAGGGCCCTCGGGAGACTCGTCGCCGCAGAGGGAGAACGGCACTCCGCGATCAGCCGCGCCGGCACCGAACCACTCGGCGCCCGGGGCGAAGCCGCGGGTCAGTGGGCCCTTGCGTGCCCGGACTCAGACTCGCCCAGCACGGCCCGCACCGCTTCCCCGGCCGCCACGAGGGAGTCGACCTCCCGGTGTACCGGGAGGTGCCCGGCGTCCGCACGCACAGCGACGTGCTCGAGTTCCTGTACCCGGGACCGCATCGCCGCCTCCCGGGCCTCCGGTTCCCCGATCGAGGAGCCGCACCCCCGTGGACGACCGATGAGCCCGAATCTTCCGCTGATACGCGCCCTACGAGCGGGTGGCCGTGGCGCAGCTGTCGTCCGTGATCCCCACGCCGTCGCTCTTGTCGACCGGCTTGCTGCGGTCGTACGGATCGACGTGGCGGTCCCCGTCGGCGGACTGCTCTTCGGCCGTGCCGAAGGGCGGGGTGAAGTAGCCGGTGGAGGCGGAGCAGCCCCCGTTGGTCACTTCGAGCGCGTACGAGACGAGGGACATCGTGCCCGGCTCGGTGATGACCTTGGCCGGGTCGTCCCAGCTCATCACCACCTCACGCCGCACGATCGTCCGGACGACCTCGCCGTCGCCCGCGGCCGCTGTCTCTGCCGGGGTGAGCGGGTAGACGAAGGTGACGTCCGCCGTCACCTCGACCGCCCCCCGTTCCCCCTCCCGGTACGAGAGCCGGCCGCGCGTCTTGACGACGTCACCGACCAGCCGGGCCTGGTCGGGCTGGAAGCGGCTGAAGAGCAGGAGCGGGTCCGTCTCGGGAGTGGGAGCCTTCGCCGACAGCGCGGTACGGAGATACTCCTGCACGTCCTTCTGGTGCGGGTTCAGCACCGCGATCGCCTTCGAGGGCCGCTCCCCGCGCAGCACGCGGGAGTCCAGCCCCGCGGCCACCAGGAACTCCTTGCTCTGCTTCAGCGCCCGTTCGACCTGGGCGGCGTCCATCCAGCCGGTCGTCCGGGCCGCCGGCACTGTGATCCCGGCCGCTCCGTCGGCCCAGCGAGCGGCGGGCGAACCGCGGAACGGCTCGGCGAGCGTGGGCCGCAGATCCGGCTCGGTGCCGGGCGCCTCCTGCGGGCTCTCCACCTCGGCGGCCAGCGGTGCTCTGTCCTGCCCGCCGCCGTCGCCCCCGAACCAGCCAACGATCTGCTGCGGGAACAGCGCCGCCGCCAGCAGGGCCACGGCCGCCCCGAACCCGGTTACGTACCAGCCGCTCCTGCGCCGGGTCTTGGCCGGCGCGTACGTCCGCCAGCCCTCCGGCTGCCCCGGGCTCTCCCGCAACCGCCGCTCCACGGACCGGGCACGCGCTGACGGTTCCACCGGGGCTCCGGCCGCACCCTCCACCGACTCCCGCAGGAACCGGTCCCACTCGTCTTCGGACGCCGACGAACCGTCCTGCGGCCCCGCCCCGCTCACACCGCACTCCGTTCCCGGTCCGATTCCCCGACACCCCGGCCGCGCAGCCCACAGCAGCTGATCGAGATCGCCCCTATGCTCGCATGAACATGCCACCAGCACCACGATGGTTGCGCCCAGGCCGGCCAACGCATCGACGAACTCCGCGACGAAGTCGTCACGGCGCAAACCCCCTTCATTGACAACGCCACGCACTCGTGGCCAGGGCGATCTCGTCGTGCGTGAGGTGCACGGACGGCTCGAATCGGAGGGTGTTCGTGGCGCTCGCGGTGGTGAAGATGCGGATCCCGGCTGGACGCGGCCGACGTGGACGCGGTCGAGGCACACGGCACCGGCACCGGCACCGGCATCCGACTGGGCGACGCCATCGAGGCGCAGATGCGGCAGCCGGTCGGCCTCGTGGACGCGGTCCGCACCCTCGCCGAGCTGCAGGTGACCACCGCCCTGGAGCTGGGCCCGACCGTGGACGCGGAGGTGCTGCAGACCCTCGTGAACGGGGACACGGCCATGCTGATCGTCGAGTGGTCGATGGGGTCCAAGGACGCCGACGGCAAGCCGGAGCACCGGCCGGGCGCGACAGGCGTCCGGGCCCCGTGGGCTCAACGGCGCCGGTCGACGAGGGCGTTGCGGCGGTCGGGGCCGCCCCGAAGGACTGGCGGTAGCCCGTGGGCGTCACCCGACGTGCAGGGTGTCCGGCCCATCCATGACGCCGGAGTTGAGCCGCGGTGCGGCGTCGCTGATCGGTAGCGACCTCAGGTCATGGCCAGGACGGCCGAGACCAAGGCCCGCAGGCAGACGCGCTCGGCTTCCTCGTCCGGCAGGGAGCGGTGCTGCATCGTCAGTCCGTCGAAGCCGGCCAGGAAGAACCTCGCGATCGCCTCAGCGGGCCGGCCGAGCTGGTGACCGGTGCGTTGGGCGGCCTGGTCGACCAGCATCGTGGTCACCGCCAGGACCTCGCTGTGGTGGCTCTGAAGAGCCTCCTTCAGGTGTGGCGTACGCAGGGCGAACATGCTCAGCTCGGTGAGCAGTTGGTGCGAGGCGGGCTGTTCGAGCACGGTACGCCAGAGCGCTTCGGCGAACGTGACGATGGTTTCCTCGAAGCTCGCGTCCGTGGGCGCGGCCCGTGTCACCTGGCCGATCAGATCGTGCGTGAGCTGTTCCATGACGGCCCGGTACAGCTCCTCCTTCGTGCCGAAGGTGTAGTGCACGGTCGCCTGTGCCACGCCGAGTTCGGCAGCGATGGCGCGGGTGCTGCCGGCGGCGACGCCCTCCCTGGCCATGAGGCCGATGGCCGCCTTGATCAGTTGCGGGCGGCGCTCCGCCGCGGATACATGAGCCATGGCGCGATCCTATCCGACTCAGTCTATCGAACAGGTCGCTCGACAAAAACCGGTGCACGATGATGGCCGCTCCGGGGCGGCGGCCGGTCGGACGGGCGGACCGGCCGCCGGCCCGGGAGCATTCGCCGCCTGTCAGAGGGCGGCCCTCGACGCCTCGGAACGGAGCAGGGTGTTGAGGTTGGTCATGGAGGTGTGCAGGCGGAGTTCAGGAACAGGTTGATCATGTCGACGGCGTGGCTGGTGATCTCGGCCTGGCGCAGCCACGTCTCGTACGTCATGCCGTCCAGTTCACGGGCGTTCGGGGTCTACCACGGTGCCGCCGGATCCACCTTGGCCGCGGCCTGACCGATGCGGGCCAGCGCGATACCCATGTCCGGCACCGCGAACAGGGTCCGGCGGGGGTGTGCCCGGTGAACCGCTTGACCTTGCCGTCGTTCACGTAGACGGCCTCACCGGGGACGGCGGCCTGGTAAGTGTCCGGCCAGTCCCGCACCGATCACCACCACATCCTCCCTGCGGGCCTGGCGTGACGTGGCGATGTCCGTGTTCCGCGTACTGCTCATGATCACTCCTCGTCGTGGGGGTGGCCCCGGCGCCGCGGAAGTCCTCCGCGGTCCGCAGGGAAAGCGGCGCAGGCCCTGACCTGGCCCTTTCCGGGCGCGGTGCGCTCCGGCGACCATCACCATACAGGCGACACGATCGAATGACAATGTCATACGTTCAAGTTGGATGATTTGGTCGCTCGACTTGAGCAGCTGATAAAGTCAGGGCTCGAAGCAGTCGGGATGCCGCTCACGGCACCGGGTTGCCTCATGCCCGTAGCCGCTCGACGGCGCGGGCCGACCCGTCCCGCCGTTCGTCCCACGTCCGCGTCGAGACGCCACAAGTCCCCCACCGACCCTGGGAGTTCGCCATGGCAGTCCTGCTCCATCGGCTGGGCCGCAGCGCCTACCGTCATCGCAAGCTGGTGCTCGGCATCTGGCTCATGGTCCTTGCCGCGCTCATCACGTGCGCCGGCGTCTTCGGCGGCAAGCTCGACGACCGCTTCACCGTGCCGGGGACCGAGTCACAGCGCGCGCTGGACACGCTCGGCAAGACGCTGCCCGAAGCCTCCGGGGTGGACGCCCAGATCGTCTTCACCGCACCCGAGGGCCGCCGCGTCACCGACGCCCGCTTCACCGCGGCCATCGCCGGAGCCGAGGCGGCGGCCTCGAAGGCGCCCCAGGTCAGTGCCGTCATGGGCCCGGGCGTCACCGGCGCCGTCTCGGCCGACCGGAGCACGGCGATCGTGCAGGTGCAGTACTCGGTGCAGCGGGCCGAGGTACGCGCCTCCTCCCTGGACGCCATAGAACAGGCCGCCGACGCGGCCGAGAAGAACGGGCTGAAGACCTCCGTCGGCGGCAGTGTCTACGGCAGCAACGGCGTCCACATCGGCCCGTCCGAGATCATCGGTGTCGCCGTCGCCGTGCTCGTCCTCGTCGTCACCTTCGGCTCCCTGCTCGCCGCGGGCATGTCGCTGCTGCCCGCCCTGCTCGGTGTGGCGGTGGGACTCGCCGGCCTGCTCGCCCTCGCTCCGGCGGTCAGCATCTCCTCCACGGCCGTCACCCTCGCGCTGATGCTGGGGCTGGCCGTGGGCATCGACTATGTCCTGTTCATCCTCTCCCGCCACCGCCAGCAGCTCGCCCGCGGCACCGAGCCGCTGGAGTCCGTGGCGCTGGCCAACGGCACGGCCGGCAGCGCCGTCGTCTTCGCCGGCAGCACCGTGATCATCGCCCTTGCCGCCCTGAGCGTCATCGGCATCCCGTTCCTGACCGTGATGGGCCTCGGTGCCGCCGGAGCCGTCCTCGTCGCCGTCCTGGCCGCGATCACCCTGGTCCCGGCCCTCGCCGGCTTCGCCGGCACCCGGCTGGCCCCGAAGCCCGGTAGCAAGGCGGCCCGGCAGGCCACCGACCCGGACGGAACCGCCGGGAAAACCACCCTGGGCGCCCGCTGGGTGAAGTTCGTCGTCGCCAAGCCCCTGCTCACCGTCCTGGCCGTCGCGGGCCTCCTCCTCTCACTCGCCCTCCCGGCCGCCGACCTGCGCCTGGCCCTGCCGGACAACGCGTCGGCCCCGGTCGGCTCCACCGAGCGCGAGGCCTACGACACGGTCGGCGACAAGTTCGGCCCCGGCTTCAACGGCCCGCTGCTGGTCCTGACCGAGACCAAGGGCCGACCCGGGGCGCAGGCGGGCGCGGAGGCCGCGCGCGAGCTGCGGGATCTCAAGGGTGTCAAGGCGGTGCTGCCACCGGTCCCCACGCGCGACTCCGCGCAGACCGTCATCCAGGTCATCCCCGAGACCGGCCCCGACAGCGTCCGCACCGACCGGCTCGTCCGCGACATCCGTGCCGCGGCCCCGGAACTGCGCGAGACCACCGGAGCGAAGGTCTCCGTCACCGGCACCACCGCCGTCAACATCGACGTCTCCAACCGCCTCAGCGACTCCCTGCTGCCGTTCATGGCGATCGTCGTCGGCCTGAGCCTCATCCTGCTGACCATGGTGTTCCGCTCGCTGGTCGTCCCCCTCAAGGCCGCCGTCGGATTCCTGCTCTCGGTCGCCGCCTCGCTCGGCATGGTCGTCGCCCTCTTCCAGTGGGGCTGGCTGGCCGACGTCCTCGGCCTCGCCCACACGGGCCCCGTCGTCAGCTTCCTGCCGATCATCCTGATCGGCGTGCTCTTCGGACTCGCCATGGACTACGAGGTGTTCCTCGTCTCCGGGATGCGCGAGGAATGGGTCCACACCGGGGTGGCCCGCCGCTCGGTGACCGACGGCGCGCGGCACAGCGTCCGGGTCGTCACCGCGGCCGCCCTGATCATGTTCACCGTCTTCGCCGGCTTCTTCCCCCTCGACGACGCCCTGATCAAGCCCATCGCCTTCGCGCTCGCCGTCGGCGTGGCCATCGACACCTTCGCCGTCCGCCTGACCCTCGTCCCGGCAGTCCTCGCCCTCGCCGGACGCCACGCCTGGTGGCTCCCCGCCTGGCTCGATCGCGTCCTGCCCGACCTCGACGTCGAGGGCACCCGCCTCCAGAAGGCCCCGGAGGCGGAGCACAAGGAGCCCGCGCGAGTCTCCTGAACCGGCTGCGCGCGGCGGCGGATCCGCCGCCGCGCGCGGGGCCCAGGCCCGGGGGGGGCGTCACCACCCCGCCACGGCCCCCGCCAGCCCCAAGGCGGCTACACAACCCGG